>NZ_JBFBAX010000018.1:0-146798 GCF_040682395.1 Streptomyces sp. NPDC051207
GAGAACCCGTACTGGTCCTTGCGGTCCGAACCGTCCCCCGCGACCATCTGCGTGCCGCCCCACAACGCCGTGATCTTGTTGTGGCACGTCCGCTCAGCCGCCCAGAACGCGGCAACCGTCGCCGTGATGTCGTCACGGATCTGGTTGTGCTCGCCGACCTTGTCCTCGTCGTACTCCCACTCGTCGTCGTCCTTCACCGAGCTCACGAACGCCGCCGCGTCCGCCTTCAGCCGCTCCAGCTTCTCCTTCAGCGGCCGCACCTCGCTCGCGTACTCCGACAGAGCCGTGGCGACCTTCTCCAGATCGTCCGCGAACGCGTCCGCCCGCTCCTTCACCGGCTTGGTGGTGGCGAACAACTGCTCCGCCTCCGGCGCCTGGTAGTACGCCGACAGGCCCTGGAACCGGGAGTGGACATCTGCGCCGGCGTCCCGGACGTTGCCCGCGTCCTTCTTCAGGCCCGCGTAGTCCTTCTCCAACTGCTCCAGGTTGCCGGTGAACTGCGGAATCTGATCCGGCTGAATCACGCCTTACCCACCCCGGGCATGTCGATCTTCGGCGCTGCGAGAGTTTTGCGCTGCGCCTCCGCCGCCATCTCCTGATCGCCGTTCAGATAGGCCGTCGTCGCGTCCACCACACCCTGCAACGACTTGCCCGCGCGGGCCGCGACGAACTGCAAGTCCTTCGAGGCCCGCTCGGCATACTGCGACAGCGCCAGGGCGACCAGGCCGCCCTGGGCCTGCTCGCCGCCCCCGCCGCCCTCGGCGGAGATCGTGCCCGCGCTGGACGCGGCCGACGTCAGATGGTCACCGAAGTTCTTTCCGTACGTCTCGAACTTCGACGCCGTCTCACCGGTCGTCTTCAGCACACCCGAAATGCCCTGCGGCTTCAGATCCCAGCCGGTCACAGCCCAACCCCCGTGGTTTGCCTATGAGAACCAGAAAACGTCCGACAGGCTCAGCCGATGCTGTCGACCGCGGCCTTGGCCCGCTGAAGCGTCGACTGCGCCGTGTTGTCGTTCTTCTCCAGCGTCGTCTTCAGCAGGTGAATGATGTTCTTGACCTCCTGCGACGCCTTGTTCCACCGCTGTTCCTTGCCGTGGTACTCATCCGCCACGCCATCAGCCGTGAAGTCCGCCATCGCCGCCTTCACCTGCCGGTCACGCTGACCGATGACCTCCTCCAGACGACCGATCACCGACTGGATGTTGCTCTGCGCGTCAGCCGACGCACCCGTGTCGTACGACCGACGGTCCGCACCCGCACCAGCCATCAGAAAACCCTCCCCCTGCGATCAGCGGAACCGAGCCGCATCGAAGTTCGCCGCAGCCATCTGCTGCCGCGCGTTGTCACCCTGCTCCTGGTCACCCGAGCTGAACGCCCCGTCCATGCCCGCCTGACCACCCAGGATCGCCGACAGCGACCCGTTCAGGTCATTGGCGATCTGGTCGGCCCGCGCCTTGAACTGGTCGAACATCGCCCGGCCCGAACCGTTGAACTTGCCCTCCAGCGGCTGCGCCGCCTGCACCAACTGCCGCACCAGACTGCCCAGGTCGTCCGCCGCGCCGCGCGAGTCACGCTGCAGGGTCGAGAGCGTCTGCGCGCCCATGTCGAACTTCATTCAGAACTCGCCTCCCCCGTTGGGTTCCGTTGGCCAAAGAGTACGCATCCCATCTCTATCAACCGCTCGAACGCTCATGCAATCGAGCATCGGCGGTAGGGACGGAAGCAAGACAAGACGGTGACAAACGTTGTCAGCGGACCGGCGCCGTCGGTCCTTCGCGCCAGATGAGCAGCAGCGCCCGGTCGTCGTTGACGTCCTTGGCGACCGCCTCGATGAGGTGCCAGGCGGCGCCGTGGAAGCCGCCCGCGACGTAGCGGTCGGCCTCGCCGGTGAGGCGGTCGATGCCCTCCACGATGTCGCGGTCGGAGGTCTCCACGAGGCCGTCGGTGAACAGCATCAGGACGTCGCCGGGGCGCAGGCTGCCCTTGACGGAGTCGAACTGGGCGCCGTCGTAGACGCCGAGGAGCGGGCCCTCGGCGGCCTTCTCCTCCCACCGGCCGCTGCCCGCGCTGAGCTGGAGGCCCGGCGGATGGCCCGCGGAGTAC
The DNA here is from genome assembly GCF_040682395.1 of Streptomyces sp. NPDC051207. Lineage (NCBI taxonomy): Bacteria > Bacillati > Actinomycetota > Actinomycetes > Kitasatosporales > Streptomycetaceae > Streptomyces > Streptomyces sp. NPDC051207. The sequence goes on from NZ_JBFBAX010000018.1 coordinate 2,106, forward strand.
AGCTCGTAGTCGCCCGAGTCGAGGTCCAGGACGAGGTGGATGGAGGTCGCGAAGCCCTCGTCCCAGTCCTGGCGCAGCAGATAACCGTTGGCGGCCGGGAGGAAGGCGTGCGGGGGCAGGGAGCCCAGCAGCCCGCCGAAGGCGCCGGACAGCAGCAGGGCGCGGGAGCCCGCGTCCATGCCCTTGCCGGACACGTCGGTGAGGACGACTTCGAGGGTGCGCCCGCCGTTGGTGCGGGCGGCGACGACGAAGTCGCCGGAGAAGGACTGGCCGCCCGCGGGGCGCAGGGCCATCTCGCGGTGCCAGCCCTCGGGGAGTTTGGGGAGTTTGCTCTGGACGCGGATGCGTTCGCGGAGGTCGAACAGCATGGTGCCGCCGCGCCGCCAGGGCACGCCGACCCGGCTGCGGAACTGGGCGAGGAGCAGCCCGAAGAAGCCGCAGGCGGCGACGACCAGGACGACGCCGGGGGTGACCCGGGAGGGGCCCTCGGTGTACGGGCCGAGCCGCACGGACTCCACGATCAGGGCGGTGGCGGCGGCCGCGTACAGGCCGAGCAGGCTGGCGGGGCGCAGCACGAGGCCCCCCGCCACGATCGGCAGGACCAGGGCGGCCGGGGAGACCCAGACGGAGTTGGCGAGTGTGGCCGCCGCGATCACGGGAATGGTGAGGAGGAGTCCGGCGAGCGCGACCCAGTCGGAGCCGTCGCCGCGGAAGTAGTCGACGGCGCTTCTGCGCAGGCCGGTGCGGACCCGGTGCCACTGCTTCTTCCACCGGGCCGTGAACGTGTCGGCGGCGGCGCGCCGTTCCCGTCCTGCTGCCATTAGTTCGGGACCCTACCCATCGGACCAGTCGCCCGGTACGGGAGGCCCTGCTTGTCCCCCGTCCGGGGACCGACTTCACAGTGAACTTCACGGTGAGCCGCCGCGCGGCAACCTGGCAGAAATTCCCTCGCCCGTCCGGCAGGGCCCTGGTACGCATGGTCCATGGGCACTGACATGGACCTGCGGGTGTTGCGGCGGGATGAATGGGACACGTGGTACGAGACCCTGGTGCGCGCCTTCAGCGGGGTCCCGGACGCGCCCGAGGAGCGTGAACTGTGGCGCGGGCTGACCGAGTTCGACCGGTCGCTGGGCGTGTGGGACGGCCCCGAATGCATCGGTACGGCGGGTGCGTTCAGCTTCCGCGTGACGGTGCCCGGCGGTGCCTCGGTGCCGGCGGCGGGCGTGACGATGGTCGGCGTCGCCGGGACGCACCGCAGGCGCGGGGTGCTGACGTCGATGATGCGGCGCCAGCTGGACGACGTCCGCTCCTGGGGCGAGCCGCTCGCGGTGCTGACCGCGTCCGAGCCGGCGATCTACGGCCGGTTCGGGTACGCGGCGGCGACCTTCCAGCGCAACGCGGAGATCGACACGAGCCGGACGGCGCTGGCCGTGCCGCCCGGTACCGACGACGTACGGCTGCGGTACGCGGAGCCGGGTGACGTGCTCGACGCGTGCGAGGCGGTGTACGCGGAGCTGGTGCCGCGGCGGCCGGGGATGACGGCCCGGATGCCGGGCTGGGAGCGGCTCGTTGTGATCGACCCGGAGAGCGACCGGGACGGGGCGTCGGCGCTGCAGTGCGTGGTCGCCGAGCGGGACGGGCGGGTCGTCGGGTACGCGCGGTTCCGGGTGAGGCTGGGCCCGGGGGAGGCCGGGCACGACGGCACGGTGGTGCTCCAGGACCTGGACGCGCTGGACCCGGCGGCGGACGCGGCGCTGTGGCGCTTCCTGTTCGGCATCGACCTGACGTCGACCCTGATCGCGCGGGGGCGCCCGGTCGACGACGCCTGGCAGTACCTGGTGTCCGACATCCGCCGGTGCCGGCCCCGGACGCGGGACCAGATGTACCTGCGCCTGGTCGATGTGAGGGCCGCGCTGGAGGCGCGGACGTATCAGGCGCCGGTGGCCGTGGTGTTCGAGGTGGAGGACGCCTTCTGTCCCTGGAACACCGGGCGTTGGCGGCTCACCGGGGACGCCAAGGGCGCGTCGTGCGAGCGCACGGGGGACGCGGCGGATCTGGCCCTGACCTCGCGGGAGCTGGCCGCCGCGTATCTGGGCGGCGTGAGCCTGACGGCGCTGGGTGCGGCCGGGCGGGTGCGGGAGCTGCGGCGGGGGGCGCTGGCGGAGGCGGCCGTCGGGTTCGGGTCCACCGTGGCGCCCTGGCTGTCGCACGGCTTCTGACAGCGGGCGGGCGCGGCGCCTTCGCCTTCGCGGGCGCCGCGGGCGCCCCGGGCGCCGCATCGGGTCAGGCCGGCTGGCAGCGCGGGCACCAGAAGAGGTTGCGGGCGGCGAGACCGGCGGTGCGGATCTCGCCGCCACAGATGTGGCAGGGCTGATGGGCCCTGCGGTACACGTACACCTCGCCGCCGTGGTCGTCGACGCGCGGCGGGCGGCCCATCGCCTCGGGGGCGTGCTCGGGGCGGACGGTGTCGATGCGGTTGGTGCGCACGCCCTCCCGCATGAGCGTCACCAGGTCGGCCCAGATCGCGTCCCACTCGGCGGGGCGGATGTCCCTGCCCGCGCGGTACGGGTCGATGCCGTGCCGGAACAGCACCTCGGCCCGGTAGACGTTGCCGACTCCGGCGATGACCTTCTGGTCCATGAGCAGCGCGGCGATTGTGGTACGGCTGCGGGAGATCCGCCGGTAGGCGGCGGCCGGGTCGGCGTCGTCGCGCAGCGGGTCGGGGCCGAGGCGGGCGTGTATCGCGGCCTTGCCGGCGTCCGTGATCAGCGCGCAGGTGGTGGGGCCGCGCAGGTCGACGTACGCCGTGCTGTTGGCCAGGCGCAGGCGGACGGTGTCCGTCGGGGCGGGTGCCGGGGCCGGGCCGAAGGTGACCTTGCCGAACAGGCCGAGGTGGATGTGGATCCAGTCGGTGTGCCCGGGGTCGCGGAAGCCGAGGAAGAGGTGTTTGCCGTGGGCGTCGGCGGTGTGCAGGACGGTGCCGTCGAGGAGGGCCGCGGCGTCGCTGAACTTGCCCTGCGGGCTGCTGACGCGCGTGGGCGCTCCGGCGAAGGCGGCGGCGTAGTCCTGGGCCAGCCGGTGAATGGTGTGCCCTTCAGGCACGGGTGGCTCTCCTTGCTTCCGCCCGTGCCCCGCGCGGCTCGGCCGGCCGGGGCACGGACCTGTCCCGGTGCCGTTACTGCTGCGGGTGGTGGGCCGGAATGGGCGGCAGGTCGCCCGTCGTCTCGTACGCGGCCAGCATGTCGATGCGGCGGACGTGGCGCTCGTCGCCGGAGAACGGGGTGGCCAGGAAGGTCTCGACGAACGTCGTCGCCTCGTCCGTCGAGTGCATGCGCGCGCCGACCGCGATGACGTTGGCGTTGTTGTGCTGGCGGCCGAGTTCGGCGGTCTCGGTGCTCCAGGCGAGGGCCGCCCGGACGCCCTTGACCTTGTTCGCGGCGATCTGCTCGCCGTTGCCCGAGCCGCCGATCACGACGCCGAGGGCCTCCGGGTCGGCGGCCGTCTTCTCGGCGGCGCGGAGGCAGAAGGGCGGGTAGTCGTCCTGGGCGTCGTAGATGTGCGGCCCGCAGTCGACGGGCTCGTGACCGGCTGCCTTGAGCCACTCGACGAGGTGGTTCTTGAGTTCGTAGCCGGCATGGTCGGAACCGAGATACACGCGCATGGGACGAGTGTGGCACGCCGGTCCCCGGGCAGCGGCGTCGGGGGCCATCACGAAAAATGTGGGCAACACCACAGAACCAAAGGGAAACCTCCAGTAACAATCTGGATTCGGAGGTTCCCCAAACTTTTGACCTCCGTTTCACTGGACCGGCCCGTACGCCACCCGTACGGGGATCTGCTCGACCCGCGCAAAGGAAACCCCTTGCCATGACGTCCCAGCCGACTACCCCCAAGGCTGAAAACAGCCGCTCAGGCCCCGGTGACCCCGGCAACGGCCTGCAGGCCGGCCTCAAGAACCGCCATCTGTCCATGATCGCCATCGGCGGTGTGATCGGTGCGGGCCTGTTCGTCGGGTCCAGCTCCGGCATCGCCACCGCCGGGCCCGGCATCCTCCTGTCGTACGCCCTCGTCGGCACGCTCGTGGTGCTGGTGATGCGGATGCTCGGCGAGATGTCGGCCGCCAATCCGACCTCCGGCTCCTTCTCCGCGCACGCCGACCGTGCGCTCGGCAGCTGGGCCGGCTTCTCCATCGGCTGGCTCTACTGGTTCTTCTGGGTCGTGGTGCTCGCGGTCGAGGCGACCGCCGGTGCCGTGATCCTGGAGGGCTGGATCCCGGCCGTTCCGCAGTGGGCCTGGGCGCTCATCGTGATGGTGGTGCTGACCGCCACGAACCTGGCCTCGGTCGGCTCCTACGGCGAGTTCGAGTTCTGGTTCGCGGGCATCAAGGTCGTCGCGATCGGCGCGTTCATCGTCATCGGCGGGCTCGCCGTGTTCGGCGTGCTGCCGGGCGTGGACAGCGAGCAGGCGGGCCTGGCCAACCTGACCGGGCACGGCGGCTTCCTGCCGCACGGGCCGGGCGCGATCCTCACCGGTGTGCTGCTCGTCGTGTTCTCCTTCATGGGCAGCGAGATCGCGACGCTGGCGGCGGGCGAGTCGGAGGACCCGCAGCGGGCCGTGACCAAGTCGACCAACAGCATCATCTGGCGTATCGCCGTGTTCTACCTGGGCTCGATCTTCGTCGTCGTGACCCTGCTGCCGTGGAACGACGCGTCGCTCGCCGAGAAGGGCTCCTACGTGGCGGCCCTCGACACGCTCGGCATCGCGCACGCCGGCCAGATCATGAACTTCATCGTGCTGACCTCGGTGCTGTCCTGCCTGAACTCCGGCCTCTACACGGCCTCCCGCATGGCGTTCTCGCTCGGTGAGCGCGGCGACGCGCCGAAGTCGTTCGCGCGGACGACCGAGCGGGGTGTGCCGCGTACGGCGATCATCGCGTCGGTGGTGTTCGGCTTCGTCGCGGTGTTCTTCAACTACAAGTTCCCGGACTCGGTCTTCCTCTTCCTCGTCAACTCCTCCGGCGCGGTCGCGCTGTTCGTGTGGCTGGTGATCTGCTTCTCGCAGCTGCGGATGCGGAAGATCATCCAGGCGGAGGCGCCGGAGAAGCTGGTCGTGCGGATGTGGCTGTACCCGTACCTGACCTGGGCGACGGCCGCGCTGATCGTGTTCGTCCTCGGTTACATGCTGACCGACACCGAGCACGACGGGCGCCGGACGGTGCTGCTGTCGCTGCTGGTCGCGGCGATCGTGCTGGCCATCGCCTTCGTGAAGGAGAAGGTGCGGGGCGGGCGCGCGGCGGGCGAGGCCGTGGTGGCCGAGCCGGCGGGCGACAAGGTCTCGGCGGGCTGACGGGCATTGGTTGGCCTGCGGGCCGCGTTACGCGCGTGAGGGCCGGGAGGGCGTGATGCCGTCCCGGCCCTCACGGGCTTCGAGCCGGTTACCGCTTGTCGACGAGCTTCCAGGCGGTGGGCAGCAGACCCATGGCGAGGGCGGCCTTGAGGGCGTCGCCGATCAGGAACGGCGTCAGGCCGGCCGCGACGGCGGCGGAGGCGGACATGCCGGTGGCCATGCCGAGGTAGGGGACGCCGACGGCGTAGATGATCGCCTCGCCGAGCAGCATCGTGCCGGCCATGCGCAGCACGGAGCGGTCGGCGCCGCGGCGGGCGAGGGCGCCGACGACGGTGGACGCGAGGATCATGCCGAGGATGTAGCCGAAGGACGGGGCCCCGGCGCCCGAGGCGCCGCCCGCGAACCACGGCATGCCCGCCATGCCGGCCAGCGCGTACAGCGCGAGCGACAGGAAGCCGCGCCCGGCGCCGAGGGCGGTGCCGACGAGCAGCGCGGCGAAGGTCTGGCCGGTCACCGGCACCGGGGAGCCGGGCACCGGCACGGCTATCTGGGCGGCGAGCCCGGTGAGCGCGGCGCCGCCGAGCACGAGCGCGGCGTCCCGGACACGGGAGGCGGGGAGCAGGTCGGCGAGGACCTGGCCGACGGGGGTCCCCCCGGGCGAGCGCAGCCGGGAGTGGGGGAGGACGGGGGCGGCAGCCTTGCTCATGGGGTCTCCGCGAGGTGATGGGGGCAGGTCGGGACACGGCGACGCTATCCCAGGGCCGCGCGGTGGATCACCGTCAGCGGTCGACAAAGGAGCGAGCCGGGCCTTGGTGGGCTCCGGACAACGACGGCCGGTCACACGGGCGAGGGCGTGACGCCGGTCACGGAGGCGGGGAGGGCTCGCTCACGCGGGGCGCATGCGGGGCCTCTGTAGGGTTCCGCCAAACGACGATCACCCCGGGCCGTTGCGGGCGGGCGCCGGAGGCCGGTCCGTCCCCGTCTGCCGGGAGGCCTCCGCGTGAGACACGCGGGGGCCTTTTCGTGTGCCCGGGCCGCCCACTCCGCTTTGATGCTGCTAGCGTGCAGTTGCAAGCTCTTTGCAATAAGAGGTCCGGAGGGGAACCCGCCATGCCCGTCTACACGCTTCCTGAACTCCCGTACGACTACTCCGCGCTCGCGCCCGTGATCAGCCCCGAGATCATCGAGCTGCACCACGACAAGCACCACGCGGCCTATGTGAAGGGCGCCAACGACACGCTGGAGCAGCTCGCCGAGGCGCGGGACAGGGAGCAGTGGGGCTCGCTCAACGGGCTGGAGAAGAACCTCGCGTTCCACCTGTCCGGCCACATCCTGCACTCGATCTACTGGCAGAACATGACGGGACCCAAGGACGGCGGCGGTGAGCCGCTGGCCGCCGACGGGGTGGGCGACCTGGCGGACGCCATCGCCGAGTCCTTCGGATCGTTCGGCGCGTTCAAGGCGCAGCTGTCCAAGGCCGCCGCGACCACGCAGGGTTCGGGCTGGGGCGTCCTCGCGTACGAGCCGGTGAGCGGGCGGCTGATCGTGGAGCAGGTCTACGACCACCAGGGCAACGTCGGCCAGGGCTCGGTCCCGATCCTCGTCTTCGACGCCTGGGAGCACGCCTTCTACCTCCAGTACAGGAACCAGAAGGTCGACTTCGTCGAGGCGATGTGGCGGGTCGTGAACTGGCAGGACGTCGCCCGTCGTTTCGAGGCGGCCAGGTCCCGCGCCGACGTGCTGCTGCTGGCTCCCTGAGAGCCGGGTGAAGCGCCCTGCCTCGTGATCGTCTTCTCACCCTTCACGCGGGCAGGCGGAAAGAGGGGAGCCCCCGCGAGGACGTGACTCGCGGGGGCTCCGCCGTGCGGGCCCGGGGGCGCCGGGGCTACGGCTGGGGGGCCGGGCCGGCTCGGCGCAGTTCGCTGAGGGCGGCGTTGCGCAGGCGGGGGAACACGCGGCGGTATTCGCTCAGCGGGATGTGCAGCAGGGAGCACAGCACCAGGCGCAGCAGGGTGTGGTGGGCGACGACCAGCAGGCGCCCACCGGGCTGGCGCGGATCGCCGCCTACGCGGACCGGATCGGGCCGGACAAGTCGTCCCTCGTGCCGGTGGGCGCGGACGGCAGGCTGCGCTCCCCCACGCCGCTGCTGTCCGACGCCCACGCGGTGGGCCTGAAGGCCGGCGCCTGCACCTTCCGCGCCGAGAACCGGCGTCAGAGGTTGCTGAAGTCCGGGCCCTTGGTGCGAGTGCGCTTGATCTCGTAGAAGCCGGGCACGGAGGCGACCATCAGGGTGCCGTCCCACAGCTTGGCGGCCTCCTCGCCCTTGGGCGCCGGGGTGACGACGGGTCCGAAGAAGGCGATCTGCTCGCCGTCGGCGCCGGGGACGGCGATGACGGGCGTGCCGACGTCCTGGCCGACCTTGTCGATGCCCTCCTTGTGGGAGGCGCGCAGCTGCGCCTCGTACGGCGTGGCGTCCCAGTGGTCCAGGAGCGACTCGGGCAGGCCGACGTCCTTCAGGGCCGCGGCGACCGTCTCCTTGCCGGCTCCCTCGTCCTTGTTGTGGAAGCGGGTGCCAAGCGCCGTGTAGAGGTCGCCGAGGACCTCGGGACCGTGCTCCTCCTGGGCGGCGATGACGACGCGGACCGGGCCCCAGGCCTTGGTCTCGAGCAGCTCCCGGTACTCCGCGGGCAGTTCGTCCAGTTTGTCCTCGTTGAGGACGGCGAGGCTCATCAGGTGCCAGCGGACCTCGATGTCGCGGTGCTTCTCCACCTCCAGCACCCAGCGGGAGGTCATCCAGGCCCAGGGGCACAGCGGGTCGAACCAGAAGTCGACGGGCGTCTTGCCGGAGACGGTTTCGGAACCGGGCGCGGAACTGGTCGCGGACATGGCTCTCCTCGGTACGGGATCTTTCCCCGCGCAACGCCGGACGTGCCCCGGCGCATTCCCGGCTGCTGCGCGTCAGGGGCGCATGGCAGGATCGGTGCTGTCCACATCCTGAACACCACCCCGAGGGAGTGCCGCCCGTGCCCGGTGAGAATCTGTCCCGCGACGAGGCCCGGGAGCGGGCCGCCCTGCTGTCCGTCGACGGGTACGACGTGTCCCTCGACGTGCGCTCCGCCGTCGGCGAGGGGGGCGGCGAGCCGCGCACGTTCCGCTCGGTCACCACGCTCCGGTTCCGCTGCGCCGAGCCCGGCGCGTCGAGCTTCGCCGACCTGATCGCGCCGAGCGTGACCGCCGTCTCGCTCAACGGGCGCGACCTCGACCCGAGCGAGGTGTTCGACGGCTCCCGCGTCCTGCTGGAGGACCTGGCCGCCGACAACGAGCTGGTGGTCGACGCCCAGTGCGCCTACTCCCGCACCGGAGAGGGCCTGCACCGCTTCGTCGACCCGGAGGACGGCGAGGTCTACCTCTACACGCAGTACGAGCCGGCCGACTCCCGCCGGGTCTTCGCCAACTTCGAACAGCCCGACCTCAAGGCCCCGTTCCGCTTCGAGGTGCGGGCACCCGAGGGCTGGACGGTGTGGAGCAACGGCGCGGGCGAACTCACCGACGGCGTGTGGCGGTTCGCGGAGACGAAGCCGATCTCGACGTACATCACGTGCGTCGTGGCGGGCCCGTACCACTACGTGACCGACTCCTACGAACGGGTGCTCGCGGACGGCACGCGGCTGGAGATCCCGCTCGGCGCGATGTGCCGCAAGGGCCTGGCGCCGCACTTCGACGCCGACGACGTGTTCCTGGTGACGAAGCAGGGCCTGGACTTCTTCCACGAGCACTTCGACTACCCGTACCCGTTCGGCAAGTACGACCAGGCGTTCGTGCCCGAGTACAACCTCGGCGCGATGGAGAACCCGGGTCTGGTGACCTTCCGGGAGGAGTACATCTTCCGCGGCAAGGTCACGCGGGCCTCCTACGAGGCCCGCGCCAACGTGATCCTGCACGAGATGGCGCACATGTGGTTCGGCGACCTGGTCACCATGGAGTGGTGGGACGACCTGTGGCTGAAGGAGTCCTTCGCCGACTTCATGGGCACCTTCGCCAACGTCGGCGCGACCCGCTTCAAGGACGCCTGGATCACGTTCGCCAACCGGCGCAAGGCCTGGGCGTACCGCGCCGACCAGCTGCCGTCCACGCACCCGATCACGGCCGACATCCGTGACCTGGAGGACGCCAAGCTCAACTTCGACGGCATCACCTACGCCAAGGGCGCCTCGGTGCTCAAGCAGCTCGTGGCGTACGCCGGCCAGGACGCCTTCCTGGAGGGCGCCCGGCGCTACTTCAAGCGGCACGCCTACGGCAACACGCGCCTCGGCGACCTGCTGGCGGTGCTGGAGGAGACCAGCGGCCGGGACATGGCGGCGTGGGCGCGGTCCTGGCTCCAGACGGCCGGGGTCAACTCGCTGACGCCGCAGGTGCTGCTGAGCGCCGACGGCCGGATCGACGAGCTGGCGGTGGTGCAGGAGGCCGCCGAGTCGCACCCCGAGCTGCGCCCGCACCGGGTCGCGGTGGGCCTGTACCGGCGCACGCCCGAGGGCGCCGTGGAGCGGTACGCGCGTGCCGAGGCCGACGTGGACGGCCCGCGCACGGTCGTGGCGGAGCTGGCCGGTGCCGAGGCCCCCGAGCTGGTGCTGGTCAACGACGACGACCTGACGTACTGCAAGAGCCGCTTCGACGAGATGTCGCTGGTGACGCTGCGGGAGCACCTGGGCGCGGTCACCGACCCGCTGGCCCACGCGCTGTGCTGGTCGGCGCTGTGGAACATGACGCGGGACGCGCTGCTGCCCGCGCGGGACTTCGTGGACCTCGTGCTGCGGTTCGCGGGCCGGGAGTCCGACATCGGCGTGCTCCAGATGCTGCACGCCTGGGCCAACACGGCGCTGGTCCACTACGCGGCGCCGCAGTGGCGCGAGACGGGCGGGCGGCTGCTCGCCGAGGGCGCGCTGCGCGAGCTGCGGGCGGCCGGGCCGGGCAGCGAGCAGCAGCTGGCGTGGGCGCGGTTCTTCGCGTCGGTGGCGTCCGGCGAGGGGGATCTGGCGCTGCTGCGGAGCCTGCTGGACGGCACCGAGAAGATCGACGGGCTGGACGTGGACCAGGAGCTGCGCTGGGCGTTCCTGGAGCCGCTGGCCGCGCACGGCGCCGCGGACGAGCGGATGCTCGCCGGGGAACTCGCCCGGGACGACACCGCGTCCGGCAAGCGCCACCAGGTCCGCTGCCTGGCCGCCCGTCCGTCGGCGGCGGTGAAGGCGCAGGCGTGGGCGCAGGTCGTCGAGTCGGACGCGCTGTCCAACGCGCTGGTGGAGGCGACCATCGCGGGATTCGCGCAGTCCTCGCAGCGCGAGCTGCTCGCGCCGTACGCGCAGAAGTACTTCGCGGTGATCGAGCGGGTGTGGGCCGAGCGGTCGATCCAGATCGGCATGGACGTGGTGCGGGGCCTGTTCCCGTCCCTTCAGGACTCGCAGGGCACGCTGGACGCGACGGACGCCTGGCTGGCCGCCCACGAGGACGCGGCGCCGGCACTGCGCCGGCTGGTGCTGGAGGCACGGGACGACCTGGCGCGGGCGCTGCGCGCGCAGGCCTGCGACGCCGGGTGACCGTTACGGAACACGGATGACCGGCGCCGTGACCCCTGGTCCTTTCCCGAAGGGACCAGGGGTTTTCGGCATCCGAACACCCGTCCTTTAGTTCAGGCTTGTCCGGATTTGCCGACAAGCGTGTAACAGCGGTTACCAGAGGGACCGGACGCGGGAAGTTCCGGACCATGAACAACACCCCCCTCTCCCCCCGCTCCCTCCCCCAGCCGGCCGACGTCCGCCGCCGCGTCCTGACGGCCGCGCAGTTGCGCGCGCAGGGCGTGCCCGCCGCCGAGACGAACGAGCGGTGTCGGCCGGGCGGAACCTGGCAGCAGATCCTGCCCGGTGTCGTCCTGCTCCACCCGGGCCCGCCGACGAGCGAGGAGCGGCTGCACGCGGTGCTGCGGTACGCGGCGCGGGAGCGGACCGCCCGGGTGCCGTCGCAGAGCGCCGCGGACGGGCCTGCCGACCCCGCGCCCCCGGAGGCGATGATCACCGGTCTGGCCGCGCTGACCCTGCACGGCTTCGCGGCCACTCCCCCGCTGGCGGCGCTGGACACGATCGACGTCCTGGTCCCGCGGCTGCGCCGACTGCGCTCGGCCGGCTGCGCCCGCGTCGTACGCGCGGCGACTCTGCCGGTGCCGCAGCAGGTCATGGGCCTGCCGGTGGCGCCGGTACCGCGGGCGCTGGCGGACGCGGTGGCGGAATCGGCGGACGCGGCCACGGTGCGCCGCCTGCTGACGGAGGCGGTCCGCGGCGGTCACTGCGAACCGGCCGCGGTGGTGCGGGAGCTGACCCGGGCGCGGCTGTTGAACCGGCCGCACGTGGTGGACGCGGTGGACTCGCTGCTCGCGGAGGGCCGGGCCGTCGCGGAGGACCGGATGTACGCCATGGTGCGGGAGTACGGCCTCCCCGACCCGGTGTGGAACGTCGACCTGCGGCTGCCCGGCGGCCCCCACCTGGGCGGCGTCGACGCCTACTGGCCGGAGCAGGCGGTGGCGCTGGAGCTGGACACCCGGGCGCCCCGGCCGGACGGCGACCCGCGGGAGTCGGAGCACGCCCGCAAGCGGGAGCACCTGGAGCGGCTCGGCATCACGGTCGTCCGGGTGATGCCGAGGATGCTGCGGGACGCCCGGGACCAGTTGGCGGTGGTGGTCCGTACGGCGCTGATGGCGGCGGCGGACCGGGAACCGGCGGCGTATGTCGTGGTGCTGCCCCGGTAGGACGGCCGGGGCAGGCACGGGGAGGGGCGGCCGGCGGCGTGCCGGCCGCCCCTCCCGCGTGAGCTGCCGCTCAGCCCTTCTTCAGCAGCAGTTCCGTGTTGCGGTCGCCCGGTGCGCCGGCCAGGTTCGGGCGGGCACCCGGGGCGTTGAGGGACAGCTCCCGGTAGAGGGAGGCCAGGCCCGTCTGGGAGAGGTCGGCGAAGTCCGTGCGGTGCGGCGCCGAGGACTCCACGAGCGTGGTGAACAGCGACAGCGTGCCGTCCTTGTTGTCCACCAGCTCGATCACCCGGGCCAGTTGCGGGTGATCGACGTGGGAGGCGGTGGAGATCTCCCAGAAGGAGTGGCCCCCGGGGCCGGCGTGGGCGGTGATCTCGTTGCGGTGGATGTGGCCGTTCACCCAGGCCAGCACGTTGCGGTGGCGGCCGAGCACGTCGAGGACGTCGGCGCCGTCGCGGCGGGCCTCGTCGGGCCGGGCCGGGTCCGGACGGGCGTTGTCCATCGACTCGCTCGTGTGGTGGCTGAAGACCACCGCGTACGCGTCCTTGTTGTCGCGCAGGGTCCGGTCCAGCCAGCGCAGCTGTGCCGCGCCGATCGAGCCCTCGTAGTGGCCGCCGGGATCCGTCGTGTCGAGGCTGATGCCGATGACGTCGTCGGCGATGCGGAAGGCGTAGTACTGGGTGCCCGCCTCCAGGTTGGCCGTGGAGTAGCCGTGGCCGACCGGGCCGGGGCCCTGGAACGCCGGGTCCAGGTGGGCCTTGAGGTAGTCGGCCGGGGTGAAGGGGGCGCGCCGCTCGTCCGGGGTGACCGGGCGCATGGCGCGGGCGTGCGCCTTCAGGAACTCGCGGAACTGGACGCCCTCGGGGTCCTTCGCCTTCCTGATGGCGCGCTGGAGCTTCTTCGCCTCGGCGGCGGGGACGCCCATCAGCTTCCTGCCGCCGACGGCGAGGCCGGTGAGGTGCGTGTCGCCGTGCGAGGCGTAGCAGCCGAGCGGCATCGCGTCGTGGTTGCCGACGGTCGAGTACCAGGGCAGGTTGAGGCCGGGGCTGCGCACCTCGCGGATCGCGGCGGCCAGGAAGCCCTCCAGGTGCGGGAAGCCGAGCCGCTTGTCGGCGTCGCGGGTGGCCGTGTCCGGCTGCCAGTACTGCTTGAGGCCACTGCTCTGGACGCCCTCGTAGTGGCGCGGGTCGCCGGTGTTGGGCGTGATGCGCCCGCCGCTCATGACGGTCAGGAACCACTCCAGCTCGGAGCGGGCGTTGTTGTCGGTGTTGTCGCCGGTGGTCATCGCGAAGTGCAGCGGGGCGCCGGTGACGGGCGCGCCGCGCAGCGCGTTGATCCGCTCCACCAGGGAGATCGCGCCGTGCACGGTCAGCGCCTCCTGCGGCCGCCAGGCGTGCACGTCGGCCGAGCGGAGGTATTCGAGGCGCAGCGGGTGCTGGGTGTCGATGATGTGCAGGTCGGTGAGGTGCACGAAGGCGGCGAGCGGGGTGCGGCGGGCGGCCCGGCCGGACCGGGCGTCGGCCAGCTCGGTGCGCACGACGCGCTGCCAGCCGGGCCCGTCGCCCAGTCGCCGGTAGCCCGAGCTGCCGCGCGGGGCGGCGACCTCGGCGAGGGTGGTGCCCCGGGTGTACGGGGCGAGCGGCGCGGCGGGGGCCTCGCGGGAGGAGGCGAGGGCGGTCCCGGTGGTCGCGCCGGAGGTGGTGGCGGCGCTGCCTTCGGCGGGACGGGCGGCGTAGCCGATACCGGCGGCCAGGGCGACCGCTCCGGTGGCGGCGAGGAAGGAGCGGCGGTGGACCCCGAGGGCGGAGCCGGCGACAGAGCGTGTGCGCGACATGGCGCTTGTCTCCCCGAGTGCGAACGCGTCGGCAGTGGGCGCGGGGCGCTCGCTGCCGAACGTCCCGCTCTCACTGGATGGTTGGCACCGGGGGTGGCCTGCGCGTGAACGCGGTGGCAACGCGCAACGCCGATCGCCGTACGTGGATCTTGGCCCACCCCGCCCGTCCACGACCGCTCCTCGGACGGCCGGGAAGCGGTCACTCAGTGTTCATCCGGTGGGGCGGGAGACCGGTTCCCCGGGGGTCGGGTGGGGTGCCGTGGGAGTGCCACGGCACCGGCCCGCTTCCCGGGGCGCGGACCGGGCGCAGACCGGCGCGCGGGCCGGGGCGCGGGCCCTCCGCGGCTCCGTGGCCATCCGTCGGCCGCGGCCCGCCCCGTCCACGGCGTACGCCGCCACCCGCAACGTCCGTCGCACGCAGGGACGTCAACCCACGAGCGCGGGATTGGCAGGCGAGTACTCGGGCGGGGACCAGCGCAGCGGGATCGCCGCAGGGGTCTCGACGGCCTCGGTGAGCGTGAAGCGGACCCGGCGTTCGCCGCCGTCGGTGAACTCCGTGCGGGCCTCGCCGGTGAGCTGGAGGGTCGTGCCGGTCTCCCAGTCGATCAGGAGCAGCCCGGCCCGCGGGTCGGTGGCCAGGTTGCCGAGGGTGAGGAACATGGCGTTGCCGGGATAGTCGGGCCAGCTCAGCTCGCGCGGCGAGTCGGCCCGCAGGAAGCCGGGGTTGCCGCCGCGGTGGCTGGCGTCGGCGCCGGTGCCGTGCACGGTGGCGACGAAGAAGGTGTCGGCCGCCCGTACGAAGGCCTGCTGGGCGGGCGTCAGGGCGGTGCCGTGCCGTGGGCTTTCCGGGGTGCGGCCGTCGACGGTCTCGTACCGCTCCCTCTTCTGGAGGTACTTGGGGCAGTTGGCGAACACCCGCTCGGCGTCGACGGCGAAGCCGCGCTCCGTGGGCCGCAGCCGGCCGTTGAGGCGCATGCGGCGCCGGGTGCGCGGGTCGAGGGCGATGGTGCCGACGGGGGTGCCGGGGGTGGTGAGCGCCGTCGCGAGCGGGACGGTCGGGGAAGTCCCGCCCGCGACGGCGATCCGGCGCGGTCCGGTCGCGCGCACGAAACCCGGGGTGCCCGTGAGCGGGACGGCCCACACCCGGCCCGTCCCCGGGTCGGCGGCGCCGAGCACCAGCAGCGGCTGGAGTTCCAGGAAGGCCGCGGCGACCGGTTTGATGCCCTCCCCGACGGACCGGCCGACGTGGTCGGCGAGCTGCCGCACTCCGGCCCGGTCCTGCACGGCGCGCGAGCCGGCGTGATAGACGGTCATGTCCCGCGCCGCCTAGAAGAAGCCGCAGGTCGGTGCGGACGCGTGCGGGGCGGGCGCGTCCTCGGCGCCGGTGGGGGCGAAGATCTCCAGCCGGGTGCCGTCGGGGTCGTGGAAGAAGATGCCGCCGGAGGCCACGCCCTCGCCGTGGGCGACGACGCCGTCGTGGGCGAAGTCCACCCCGTACGCGCGCAGCGCCGTCTCGTACTCCCTGACCCGCTCGGGCGATCCCGCGTCGAAGGCGAGGTGGTGCAGCCCGGCGCGGCCGGCGTCGTAGGCCTGCCCGGCCTGCTGCCACAGCGTGAGGACGAGGGCCTCGCCGTCGCCGAGGAACGCGTACCGCCTGCCGTCCTCCTTGCCCTCGGCGAGCAGGGCGAAGCCGAGGACGTCGCGGTAGAAGGCGAGCGAGCGCTCGATGTCGGTGACGTTGAGGCCGATGTGGCCGGTGCGCAGGGTCATGAGGTGCCCTTCGATCGATCTAACCTGTGTAAGTGAGATTAGAGGTTAGATATGAGCGCGTCAACCGGTCACGTAGTCTTGAGCGGTTAGCGTGAAAGGAGCCCGCCCATGCCCGCCGCCCGCGATCCCCGACCCCTCACCGGTGAGCCGCTCTCGCTCGACCTGCTCAACACGCGGTGGGTGCAGGACGGCGCCGAGCGGGATCTGCTCGCGGACACCGACGGGCTGGCGGTGTGGCTCGCCGCCCACGGGCTCGACGGCCGGTTCACCGCCGACGCGGCCACCCTGCGGCACGCCCTCCAGGCACGGGACGCGCTGAAGGCCGCGGTGGACGAGTCGCCGGAGGAGGGCGCGGCGCGCGTCGACGCCGTCCTCGCGCACGGCCGCATCCGGGCCACCCTCACCGCCGAAGGCCCCGGCGAACTGTTCGAGTTCGCGGACGGCTCCTGGGGTCCGGCCTGGCTCGCCGCGCGGAACTACCTGGAGCTGCTGGCCACCGCGCCCGACCGGATCAGGGCCTGCGCCCACGAGGCCTGCGTCCTGCACTTCTTCGACACGTCGCGCAACGGCACCCGCCGCTGGTGCTCCATGGCCGTCTGCGGCAACCGCGCCAAGGCCTCCCGCCACTACGCGCGCACCAAGGACGCCTGACAAAGGGCCGCCACCCTGGGCCCGTGGGCGGTTTGGCCGCAATACCTCCGGTCGACTTGCACCCTTTTGCGGCTCATCTCCGTTACGTCCGCCGGGGGTTTTCCCCATGCGTTCATTTCGATTCGGTCAACTCTTCCCAAACGTCCTTCCGTTGCATAAGGCTGAGCGGTCGTCCGGGGTCGCATTCCGGACCGCCGCGGCCGAGGCCGATCGGCCTTGATCGCCAACCGCTCGTTCCTTTACCAACAAGGGATGCCGATGACCTTCACCCCTGACCGCGCTCCGACATCGGGCGCGAGACGTGTGGCCCGGATAGCCGTGGCCGCGGGTCTGGTGGCCGCGCTGTCCGCAGCCGGTCCCATCCCCATGGCCTTCTCCGCCGACGAGCCGGCCCCGACCGCGGACGGCACCGTCAAGTCCGCGCCGGACAAGCTCGGTTCCGCCGACGCGGACCTGCTCGCCGAGGCCAAGGCCGACGGCGAGAAGACCATCACCATGATGATCGCCACCGCGCCCGGCCAGACCGAGAAGGTCGCCGCGCAGCTCGACGCGGTCGAGGGCGGCATCGTGGGCCGCAGCCACGACAAGCTCGGCTACGTCCGCGCCACCGTCCCCACCGCGAAGGCGGATTCGGCCATCGCCGCCGCCGCCAAGCTCTCCTCCGTGCACGGCATCGACCTGCGCGAGGAGATCCCGCTGCCCGACCCGACCCCGGCCGCGGACCGCGCCAAGGGCGCCTCCACCGGGACCACGGGCAGCTACCCCGCCCCGGGCAGGAACACCCCGGCCGAGAACCCGTACAACCCGTCCTTCGAGACCGGCGCCGTCGACTTCGTCGAGGACCACCCGAAGGCGGACGGCCGCGGCATCACCATCGGCATCCTCGACTCCGGCGTCGACCTCGGCCACCCCGCGCTGCAGAAGACCACCACCGGCGAGCGCAAGATCGTCGACTGGGTCACCGCGACCGACCCGGTCCGCGACGGCGACGGCACCTGGCGGCGGATGACCACCTCGGTCAGCGGCCCGACGTTCTCGATCACCACGTCCAGCACGGGCACCGAGACGTTCAAGGCCCACGAGGGCGCCTACAAGTTCAACTACTTCGCCGAGTCGGCCACCACCGGTGGCGACATGGCCGGCGACCTCAACCGCGACGGCGACACCACGGACGTCTGGGGCGTGCTCTACGACGCCGCCGCCGGCACCGCCCGCGTCGACCTGAACGACAACCTCGACTTCACCGACGACACCGCGATGAAGCCGTACAGGGACGGCTTCCAGATCGGCTACTTCGGCACGGACGACCCGGCGACCGAGATCGCCGAGCGCATCCCGTTCGTGGTGGAGATCCGCAAGGACGTCGTCTACAACGCCGCCGGCGCCAAGGCCGACTACGTCAGCATCGGCGTCATCGAGGGCTCGCACGGCACGCACGTCGCCGGCATCACCGCCGCCAACGGCCTGTTCGGCGGCGAGATGAACGGCGCCGCCCCCGGCGCCAAGCTGGTCTCCTCGCGCGCCTGCACCTGGAGCGGCGGCTGCACCAACGTCGCGCTCTTCGAGGGCATGACCGACCTCGTCGTCAACCGGGGCGTCGACATCGTCAACATGTCGATCGGCGGCCTGCCCGCGCTGAACGACGGCAACAACGCCCGCGCCACGCTCTACACGCGCCTCATCGACGAGTACGGCGTGCAGCTGGTCATCTCGGCCGGCAACTCCGGCCCCGGCGCCAACACCATCGGGGACCCGTCGCTGGCCGACAAGGTCATCTCCGTCGGCGCGTCCATCTCCAAGGAGACGTGGGCCGCCAACTACGGCTCCGTCGTGGAGAAGCCGTACGCGATGATGCCGTTCTCCTCGCGCGGCCCGCGTGAGGACGGCGGCTTCACGCCGACGCTGACCGCGCCCGGCGCCGCCATCAACACCACGCAGACCTGGTCGCCCGGCGGCCCGGTCGCCGAGGCGGGCTACTCCCTGCCGCCCGGCTACTCGATGCTCCAGGGCACCTCGATGGCCTCCCCGCAGGCCGCGGGCGCCTCGGCGCTGCTGCTGAGCGCCGCGAAGCAGAAGGGCATCGCCCTGACGCCCGCGAAGCTGCGCACCGCGCTGACCTCGACCGCCGACCACATCCGTGGCGTCCAGGCGTACGAGGAGGGTGCCGGCCTCGTCAACATCAATGACGCCTGGGACGCGATCCGCGACGGCGCCACCGCCCACGAGTACACGGTGAAGGCGCCGGTCGACACCGCGATCGACCAGTTCCTGAAGACGCCGGGTCACGGCACGGGCCTGTACGACCGCGAGGGCGGCCTGAAGGCCGGCCAGAAGAAGACGTACGAGATCACCCTGACCCGTACGTCCGGCGCCGACCGGGCGATCCGGCACGAGCTGCACTTCGAGAACAACGCCGGTGACACCTTCCGGATCGTCGGCTCCGACGAGGTCAGCCTGCCGCTGAACCAGCCGGTCACCGTCAAGGTGCAGGCCGCGCCGCGCTCCGGCGGCCTCAAGAGCGCCATCCTGGAGGTGGACGACCCGCGCACCGAGGGCATCGACCGGCAGGTCCTGACGACGGTCGTCGTCGCGGCGCCGCTCGACTACACCTTCGCCGCGTCGGGTTCGGTGCAGCGCAACAGCCACACGTCGTACTTCGTGACCGTCCCCGAGGGCGCCAAGACCCTCGAGGTCGCGCTCGGCGGGCTGAAGGACAAGAGCCAGACCCGGTTCATCTCCATCCACCCGTACGGCGTCCCGTCCGACCCGACGTCGACGATCAACTGCTACCCGAACTACACCAACCCGGCCAGCACCTGCCGGCCGGACCTGCGGTCGTACGCCGACCCGCAGCCGGGCGTGTGGGAGATCGAGGTCGAGTCGCGCCGCACGTCGCCGCTGCTCGACAACCCGTACAAGCTGGACGTCGCCGTCCTCGGCGCGTCCTTCGACCCGGAGACGGTCACCGTCCCCGAGGCCAAGGTCGGCACCCCGGTCGCCGCGTCCTGGAAGGTGACGAACAGGTTCGCCGCCCTCGACGGCCGGCTCACCGGCGGTCCGCTCGGCTCCGCCAAGTCGGCCCGCCCGGTCATCAAGCCGGGCGAGACGCACACCACCACGGTCGAGGTGCCCGCGGGCGCCGATTCCCTGGACGTCGTGATCGGCGGCGTCTCCGACACGGCCGCCGACCTGGACCTGGCCGTGTACGACAAGAACGGCACCGAGGTCGGCAGCTCCGCCGACGGCGACTCGGAGGAGGCCGTCTCCGTCAGGAAGCCGGCCGCCGGCACGTACCGGATCGAGGTCTACGGCTACGCGGTGCCCGCCGGCACCACGGAGTACAACTACCGGGACGTGTTCTTCGCCGCGTCGCTCGGCAGCGTCTCCGTCGGCGACACCGCGCCGGTCAGGCTCGGCACCGGCGAGTCGGCCACGGCCTCCGCGAACGTCACCGCCGCGTCGGCCGCACCCGAGGGACGCGAGTTCTTCGGACGGGTCCAGCTCGTCAACGCGCGCGGCACGGTCGCGGGCTCGGGCAGCGTGGTCATCGAGAAGGTCACGCCGTAACACCGCTCACGGTGTGGGGGCGGGCGTCCGCAAGGGCGCCCGCCCCTTTCTCATGTGCCCGGGCAGGTCAGGGTGCGGGACTTCGACAGTGAGCGGACGATCCACGCCCGCTCGGCGGCGATCTCCCGCTCGCCGACGAACACGGCGTCCGGGAAGCCACCCGGGCCGGAGACGCCGATCAGGGCGTGGTCGCCCGGACGCAGGGGCCCCGGGACGCCGCCGTCCTCCAGGAGGAAGACCAGCGGGTCCGCACCCCGCCCGGGCCTGTCCGGCCTGTCCGGCTTGTAGGAGCGGGTCACGTCCAGGGTGATCCGGCTCCACCCGGCGCCGGGCACCGGTTCCACGCGGATGACCGTGCCCTCGGCGACAGAGTGGGCGCAGGCCAGGTAGCGGGGCGAGCCGAAGCGCCGGCCGGCCCCCTGCTCGGAGGCGGCGGCGCCCTTGTCGGCCGCCGAACCTTCGGTGGCTCCCCCGGGCTGGGCGAGCAGCCAGACGGCGCCCGAGGCGACGGCGGCGGCGCAGGCCACGGCGAGCCCGCCGAGGGCGAGGGCGAAGGGGCGGCGCCGGGGGCGAGGAGACCGGGCGGGGACGGAGATGCGTACGGCGGGTTCCGCCGCCTCGGCCCCTGCGGCCTCTGGTGCCATGTCGGCCCGGGCGCCCTCCGGTGCCCGGCCCAGCGCGTCGCCGATGATGCCCAGCTGTTCCCGCAGGATTGCCACGTCGGCCGCGGCCGAGCGGTGTGCGGCGAGGAAACCGGCGTCCTCGCGGACCGACTCGGGCAGGGGCTCGTCGGCGATCACGGACATCAGAGGGTCCGGGACCCCGGGGAAGTCGTGCTCGGCGGTCACGTCACACCACCTCGTCCTCGTGCAGGCGGGTCCGCAGGGCCCGGACCGCCGTGTGCAGCCTGCTCTTGACCGTGCCCTCCGGGAGGCCCAGTTCCTCGGCGATGGAGCGGACCGGCAGATCGGCGTAGAAGCGCAGCACGACGACCTGGCGCTGCGGGTCGGGCAGCTCGTCCAGGCCCCGGGCGACGGCCAGGGACAGCAGGCTGGTGTCCTCGCCGGAGGGGTGTTCGAGCTGGCGCAGGGAGGCGAGCCGTTCGCCGATCCGCTCCTGGCGGCGCCGGGCGCGGTGCCAGTCCATGGCGAGGTTGGACGCCACGACGGCCGCCCAGGCGGACACGTCACGCGGTGCCTCCCGGCCGCTCGCCGCCCGCTCCAGCAGCCGCAGGCGGACCTGCTGCACCCCGTCCGGCAGGTCCGCCTGCGGTACTCCGCCGAGCGCGAGCACCGCCCGCACCCGGCGTTCCTGTGCCGCGTCCAGCGGGTCGTCCACAGCGTGGCCCGTCCCGTGGCCGCGGCGGGTCGTCCTGCGCAGCACAGCCGCCCCCTCCACCTTGCCGCGTTTCCCCTATGACGCCGGTGCCGGGGGAAACGTTCGGTCCGCTGTCCGGGCGGGCGCAGAGGTGTACGTCACACCGCCGTGTGGGGTGGGGAGCAGTGGGCAGGGGCGGACCAGCACAGCTTGCGGTCCGGGGGCGCTTCCGGCTGAAGTCCTCCAGTTCGGCGGGGGTGACGGCGCAATGCCCGCATCCACCGCCCGGGCCGTCGCGTCCCATTCCCCGGGCACCCCGCGCAAAGGATTGGACAGGTGGGCCGGGGTGGGCCGCATGATGGAAAGGCCTCGGCCAGGCAACAGGCACGCAGAAGAAACGTAGAGGGAGTCGCCGTGAGGGTCGGAATCGTCGGAGCCACCGGTCAGGTCGGCACGGTCATGCGCAGGATTCTCACGGAGCGGAACTTCCCGGTCGACGAGCTGCGCCTGTTCGCCTCGGCCCGCTCGGCGGGCAAGGTCATCGACGGTGTGACGGTGGAGGACGCGACGGAGGCCGACTACACGGGCCTGGACATCGTGCTGTTCTCGGCGGGCGGCGCCACGTCCAGGGCGCTGGCCGAGAAGGTCGCCGCGCAGGGTGCCGTCGTGATCGACAACTCCTCGGCCTGGCGGCGCGACCCGCAGGTGCCGCTGGTGGTGGCCGAGGTCAACCCGCACGCGGTCGCCGACCGCCCCAAGGGCATCATCGCCAACCCGAACTGCACGACGATGGCCGCGATGCCGGTGCTGCGCCCGCTGCACCAGGAGGCCGGCCTGGAGGCGCTGGTGGTGGCGACGTACCAGGCCGTGTCCGGTTCGGGCCTGGCGGGTGTGGACGAGCTGTTCGAGCAGGTCAAGAAGGTCGGCGACGAGGCACCGAAGCTGACGCACGACGGCGGCGCGGTGGAGTTCCCGCAGCCGGACACGTACGTCGCGCCGATCGCGTACAACGTGCTGCCGCTGGCCGGCTCCGTCGTGGACGACGGCCGGAACGAGACGGACGAGGAGCAGAAGCTCCGCCACGAGTCCCGCAAGATCCTGGAGATCCCGGGCCTGAAGGTGTCCGGCACCTGCGTGCGCGTGCCGGTCTTCACCGGTCACTCCCTCCAGGTCAACGCCCGCTTCGCCCGGCCGATCAGCGCCGAGCGCGCCAAGGAGCTGCTGGCCGGCGCCCCCGGCGTGGCCCTGACCGACGTGCCGACCCCGCTCCAGGCCGCCGGCCAGGACCCGTCGTACGTCGGCCGCATCCGTGAGGACGAGACGGTGGACAACGGCCTGGCGCTGTTCGTCTCCAACGACAACCTCCGCAAGGGCGCGGCGCTGAACGCGGTGCAGATCGCGGAGCTGGTGGCGGCCGAGCTGAAGAAGTAGTCCCGTCGCGCACCGAGGAGGGGCGCCCGCCGTCGGCGGGCGCCCCTCCTTGGTGCTCACAGGGCCAGGTGCCGCCGCAGCGCCGAGTCGATCTCGGTCATGCGCCGGCGCGGAACCGAGCCGACCGGCCGCACCAGCCTCTCCGGAGCCAGCGCACGCACCTGCTCGCACTGCACCTTGGAGTCCTTCGGGAGCCCGCACTCCCCGGCGGGGAGCAGTACCTGGAACGGGTGGACGCGGGCGGTGTTCGTCGTCAGGGGCACCAGGGTGATCACGCCCCGCCCGGTCCGTTCCGCTGCCGCGTTCGCGCCGTCGTTGGAGACGATCACCGCCGGGCGCGCCTTGTGGGCTTCGCTGCCGCGCACCGGCTCGTAGTCGACCAGGTAGATGTCACCGCGCTTCATCGGTCAGTCCGTCCCCCGAGAAGCGGTCCCAGAACTCCGCGTCGCCGCTCTCGTCCCACTCGGTGAAAGCCTGCGCGTACTCCTGCTCCAGCTGTGCCTGCCGCAGCAGTTCGATGGCGGCGTGTATCACGGCCGACCGGGAGTCCGCCTCCGTGCGCGCGGCGTACTCGTCAACGAACGCGACGTCCTCCTGCGGCAGGCTCACACTGATCTTCATACCCGAAATGCTACCCAGTGTCGGACCATGTTGGCCACCCCGGGCGGCTCCCGCTCATGGAAGGATGTCCGAACCCACACATACCGAGGAGATGACCGCGTGCCTGGCACAAACCTGACTCGCGAAGAGGCTCAGCAGCGGGCGGAGCTGCTCGCCGTTGACTCGTACGAGATCGATCTCGACCTCTCCGGCGCGCAGGAGGGCGGTACCTACAGGTCCGTGACCACGGTGCGCTTCGACGTCTCGGAGCAGGGCGCCGAGTCCTTCATCGACCTGGTCGCCCCGGCCGTCCACGAGGTGGTCCTGAACGGCGACGCCCTCGACCCCGCCGAGGTCTTCAAGGACTCGCGGATCGCGCTCCCCGGCCTGCTCGAAGGCCGCAACATCCTGCGTGTCGTCGCGGACTGCGCGTACACCAACACCGGCGAGGGCCTGCACCGCTTCGTCGACCCGGTCGACGACCAGGCCTACCTCTACACCCAGTTCGAGGTGCCGGACGCCCGCCGGGTGTTCGCCAGCTTCGAGCAGCCGGACCTGAAGGCCACGTTCCGGTTCACCGTGCGCGCGCCGGAGGGCTGGACCGTGGTGTCCAACTCGCCGACCCCGCAGCCCCGCGACCGCGTCTGGGAGTTCGCGCCGACGCCGCGCATCTCGACGTACATCACGGCCCTGATCGCCGGCCCGTACCACTCGGTGCACAGCGTCTACGAGAAGGACGGCCAGTCCGTGCCGCTCGGCATCTACTGCCGGCCGTCGCTCGCCGAGCACCTGGACTCCGACGCCATCTTCGAGGTCACCCGGCAGGGCTTCGACTGGTTCCAGGAGAAGTTCGACTACGCGTACCCGTTCGAGAAGTACGACCAGCTGTTCGTGCCGGAGTTCAACGCGGGCGCGATGGAGAACGCGGGCGCGGTGACCATCCGCGACCAGTACGTGTTCCGGTCGAAGGTGACGGACGCGGCGTACGAGATGCGCGCCGAGACCATCCTGCACGAGCTGGCCCACATGTGGTTCGGCGACCTCGTGACCATGGAGTGGTGGAACGACCTGTGGCTGAACGAGTCGTTCGCCACGTACACGTCCATCGCCTGCCAGGCCGCCGCGCCGGGCTCGCGCTGGCCGCACTCGTGGACCACGTTCGCCAACTCGATGAAGACGTGGGCCTACCGGCAGGACCAGCTGCCGTCCACGCACCCGATCATGGCGGACATCCGCGACCTGGACGACGTCCTCGTCAACTTCGACGGCATCACGTACGCCAAGGGCGCGAGCGTCCTGAAGCAGCTCGTGGCCTACGTCGGCGAGGACGAGTTCTTCCGGGGCGTGCAGGCCTACTTCAAGCGGCACGCGTACGGCAACACGCGCCTGTCCGACCTGCTGGGCGCCCTGGAGGAGACCTCCGGCCGCGACCTGAAGACCTGGTCGAAGGCGTGGCTGGAGACGGCCGGCATCAATGTCCTGCGCCCCGAGATCGAGACCGACGAGGCCGGTGTCGTCACCTCCTTCGCCGTCCGGCAGGAGGCCCCGGCGCTCCCGGCCGGCGCGAAGGGCGAGCCGACGCTGCGCCCGCACCGCATCGCGGTCGGCTGCTACGACCTCGACGCGGACGGCAGGCTGGTGCGCGGCGAGCGCGTCGAGCTGGACGTGGACGGCGAGCTGACGCCCGTGCCGCAGCTGGTGGGCAAGCCCCGCCCGGCGGTGCTCCTGCTCAACGACGACGACCTGTCGTACGCCAAGGTCCGCCTGGACGAGCAGTCGCTGGCCTTCGTCACCGGGCACCTGGGCGACTTCGTGGAGTCCCTCCCGCGGGCGCTGTGCTGGGCGTCGGCCTGGGACATGACGCGGGACGCGGAACTCGCCACGCGCGACTACCTGTCCCTGGTGCTGTCGGGCATCGGCAAGGAGTCCGACATCGGTGTCGTGCAGTCGCTGCAGCGGCAGGTGAAGCTGGCGATCGACCTGTACGCCGCCCCGGCCGCCCGCGAGACGCTGCTCACCCGCTGGACGGACGCCACGCTCGCCCACCTGCGGGCGGCGGCCCCGGGCAGCGACCACCAGCTGGCGTGGGCCCGCGCCTTCGCGGCGACGGCCCGTACGCCGGAGCAGCTGGACCTGCTGGAGGCGCTGCTGGACGGCTCGAAGACGATCGAGGGCCTGGCCGTGGACACGGAGCTGCGCTGGGCGTTCGTGCAGCGGCTCGCCGCGGTGGGCCGCTTCGACGAGGCGGAGATCGCGGCCGAGTACGAGCGGGACAAGACCGCCGCCGGGGAGCGTCACGCGGCGAGCGCGCGTGCCGCCCGTCCGACGGCGGAGGCCAAGGCGGAGGCGTGGGCGTCGGTCGTCGAGTCCGACAAGCTCCCGAACGCCGTCCAGGAGGCCGTCATCGGCGGCTTCGTCCAGACCGACCAGCGGGACCTGCTCGCGCCGTACGCGGAGCGGTACTTCGAGGTCGTCAAGGACATCTGGGAGTCCCGCTCCCACGAGATGGCCCAGCAGATCGCGGTCGGCCTGTACCCGTCGATCCAGGTCTCCCGGGCCACCCTGGACCGCACGGACACCTGGCTCGCCTCCGCCGCCCCGAACGCGGCCCTGCGCCGCCTGGTCACGGAATCCCGAGCGGGAGTGGAACGGGCGCTGCGGGCCCAGTCGGCGGACGCGGCGACGACGGCGTAGCCGGCAGGCGTGCGAGGGGCGCCCGGCGTTGTGCCGGGCGCCCCTCGCCGTTCACGGGACCGTGTGCCGTTCCCGTATCGCGGGTGTCTCAGCGGCCCACCGCGCAGGCGTCGCCGTTCAGTTTGAACCGGGGCGGTGGCGAGGTGTCGCCCGTGTGGTTGGCGAGGTAGCCGAGGGTGACGCTCGCGCCCGGAGCGATGGTGGCGTTGTGCGACGCGTTGGTCGCCCTGATCACGTTGCTCAGCTGCGTCATGTCCGTGTTCCAGTCGGAGACGACGGTCTGCCCGAGGGCGAGCGAGAACTCCAGCGTCCAGCCGTTCACCGGGACGGTGCCGGTGTTGGTGACGGTGAGGTCGACCGTCGTGCCGGTGCCCCAGGACTTCACGCTGCGGTTCACACGGCAGGTGGGTTCCTCCCTCGCGAACGACACCCGGTGCAGGCCGCCCGGCAGGTCGTTGACCACGTAGAACTCCCCTTCGGCGGTCGTACCGATGGACGACACCTGGGTGGGCATCTCCCCGATCTCGGCCTGCTCGTAGCCGCCCCTGCCGTCGGGGCGCAGCGCCCAGACCGTGGACGAGCAGAAGTCGGTGGCGATGTACGTGCCGCCGACCAGGTCGGCGTACTGCCGGCCCCGGTAGACCTGACCGCCGATGACCGAACAGCCGCCGGTGTACGGCGAGTACGTGAAGACCGGCTTGGTGTGCGTCTCACCGGGCACGCAGTGACCGCCCTGGAACTTCTCCAGCCCTTCGTAGCAGGACCAGCCCAGGTTCAGCCCGCCCCGGCCGGCCGGGATGTGGTCGATCTCCTCCCACCGGCCCTGCCCTACGTCGCCGATCCACATGGAACCGTCGGCGGCGTCGAAGGAGAACCGCCACGGATTGCGCAGCCCGTACAGCCAGATCTCCGAGCGGGCCCCGGCGCGGCCCACGAAGGGGTTGTCGGCGGGGACGCAGTACGGAAGCGGGCCGCAGGCACGGCTCACGTCGATGCGCACGATCTTGCCCAGCAGGGTGTCCAGCCGCTGCCCGGCGCGGAGGGGGTCGCCGGAGCCGCCGCCGTCGCCGATGCTCCAGTACAGCTTGCCGTCGGGGCCGAAGGCGAGCTGGCCGCCGTTGTGGTTGTTGTACTCGGCGTGTTCCTGGGAGAGCAGGACCTCCAGGCGGGACTCGTCCAGCCGGTAGCGGGCGAGGGTGACCGCGCCGTCGGGCTGTGCCGTGTACGCCAGGTACAGGTCCTGGCTCTGGGCGAAGTCGGGCGGGAGCGCGATGCCGAGCAGGCCGCGCTCGTTGCCCGACTCGTCCACGGCCGAGGTGATGTCGATCAGCGGATCCGGGGCCAGGCCGGTGCCCGGGCGGTAGACGCGGACGGTGCCGGGCTTCTCGGTGATGAACAGGCGGTTCGTGCCGTCGTCGGGGGCGACGACGTTGGTGGGCCGTCGCAGCCCGGAGGCGACCTGGGTGGTGGTCGCCTTGAGCGACGGCAGGGGCACGGCCGAGGCGCCCTGTGCCGTGCCCGTCCGGGCCGGCGCCGCCGAGGACTCGGCCGCTGCGGCGGGCAGGGGGGTGAGGACGGTCAGCAGGAGGGCCAGCAGGGGCCCGGTCCAGCGGCGTCGTGGCATGTCGGCTCCAGAACGAGGACGTTTGCACGGCGGTGGTCTTGGACGGCGGTGCGGTGATGAACTCCGCAGGCGCGACCCCCACGGCAGGGCACAGCATGATCATGACAAGGACCACGCACGCACCATGGGAGCGCTCCCGCACCTCCAGGCTGCGGGTCCCACACCAGAGCGGCAACGGTTGATTGCGCCACTTTCGCGCCGCGTGGCGCGAAAGGATGCGCTCACCGGCCCGGCATCACGTCTGCGGTGCCGGGCTCCCTGGGCCCCGCGGGCGCCGCCGTGCGCCACCCGCGGGACAGGGACGGCAACGACCCGGCCTTCAGCGGGTCGACGGCCCGCCCCGGTCCCACCTGTCCCACAACCGTCGCCCCGAACGCCACCGCCATCCCCGCCAGTTGGACCGGCGTCAGCGCCTCCCCCAGGGCCGCCCAGCCGACGATCGCCGCGGTGAGCGGGGACAGCGGGCCGAGGAACGTGACCTGGGTGGCGGTGAGGCGGCCGATGCCGCGGAACCAGAGCCAGTACGCCACCGCCGTGTTGGCCAGCGCCAGGTACAGGTAGCCGCCGGCCGCCCGGCCGTCCAGCGCGGGCGGCGCGCCCTCCACGAGGAGGGCGAGCGGGGCGATCAGCAGGCCGCCCGCGGTGAGCTGCCAGCCGGCGAGCGCCAGCGGGCCCACCCCGTCGGGGCGGCCCCAGCGCTTGGTGAGGACCGTGCCCGTGGACATGGACGCCGTGGAGGCGAGGGCCGCGAGCACGCCCACCGGGTCCAGGGCACCGGCCGCCTCCAGCACCACCAGGCTGACGCCGAACGCGGCGGCGACCCCGGTGAGCAGCGTCCGCACCGTCGGCCGCTCCCCCAGCAGCGTCGCCCCGAGCCCCGCGACGAACAGCGGCCCGACCGAGCCGACGACCGCCGCCATGCCGCCCGGCAGCCGGTACGCCGACAGGAACAGCAGCGGGAAGAACGCGCCGATGTTCAGCGCGCCGAGCACCGCCGCCTTCCACCACCAGGCGCCGCGCGGCAGCACCCACGCGAGGGCCAGCAGGAGCAGCCCGGCGGGCAGCGCGCGCACGAGGCCGGTGAACAGGGGGCGGTCGGCCGGGAGGAACTCGGTGGTGACCGCGTACGTCGTGCCCCACGAGACGGGCGCGAGGGCGGTGAGGGCTATGAGGGCGGGGCGGCTGGTGGAGGCCATGGGACGCACCCTTCGGAAGGGGGTTGGCGCAATTAGCTTACCTCTAAGCTACTTACCGTCAAGTGACTTAACGCCGATCCGCTGATCGCCAAGAGACTTTCTTGCGTACGACCCTTCCCGGCCCGATACTCGGCCCATGAGTGCACGTCCGGAGCAGCGCGAAGACCGGCGCAAGGACCCCGTCGACGCGATCGTGGACCAGTGGGCGGCGGTGCGGCCCGATCTCGACACCCGCGCGATGGAGGTCTTCGGGCGGATCTTCCGCCTCTCCCGCTCGATGGGCGACCGCATGGAGAAGGCGTACGCGCCCTTCGGCATCTCACGCGGCGAGTTCGACGTCCTGGCCACGCTGCGCCGTTCCGGCGAGCCGTACACGCTCTCACCGCGGCAGCTCTCGGCGACGCTCATGCTCACCACGGGCGGGATGACCGGCCGCCTCGACAAACTGGAGCGCGCGGGACTGCTGCGCCGCTCTCCCGACCCGCACGACCGCCGCGGGCTCCAGGTGACGCTCACCGAGAAGGGCCTCGACCTCATCGACCGGGCGGTCGGCGCCGGCCTCGCCGTGCAGTCGGCCGGACTGTCCGCCCTCGACGACGAACAGGTCGGCCGACTGGCCGACCTGCTGCGGGAGTTGCTCGCGGGCACGCCCGGCGCCGACCACTGAGACCCCGAAGGCGCCGCCCTCGTCGTCGTACGGCAGGCATGCGCATGCGTACGGCGGCGAGGGCGGCGCCCTCGGGGTGCGTGGGCCGGGCCGCGGCGCAGCCCGGTGCCAGGCCTGGGCGGACGCCCCGGCCGGGCGGTGTCAGGCCTGGGCCTTGGCCTTCGGCTTGGTGTGGCGGACGGTCGAGCGGTCCAGGACCATCACGGCGCCCGTGATGAGCAGGAACAGCGCGATGGGGGCGACGACGAACCAGCCCAGCGTCTCGACGACGCTCAGGCCCGGCCCGGGGTCGTCACCGTCGTCGCGCGTGAGAGCGAGCGCGGGGGACGTCATGAGCAGCATCATCAGCGCCGTACCGGCTGCCAGGGCGCCGGCGCGCAGGGCGTTCTTCTTGTCCACGGTGCCAAATTATCCGACGCGGGTCGGCGGTGCTCGCCCGGGGGTGCCTTAGAGGACGCCGCCGGTCCCTCCCGGACGGGGGCCGCCGTCCGGGACGTGAGTCGCCGTCCGACGCACCGCCTCCGCCGGGACGGGCGCCGCCGTCTCATCCTGGACGGGCGCCGTCGGCCGACGCGCCGCCTCCTCCGGAACCGGCGTCGCCCTCCGCCTCCCCTCTCACCACCTCCAGCAGCGCGTTCAGTCTCGGTGATGCCGTCAGGTCCTCCAGCGTCACCGGCCTGCCCTCCGCGTCCGCGATCGGCAGGCGCCAGTTCGGATACTGGTCCCACGTGCCGGGCAGGTTCTGCGGGCGGCGGTCGCCCACGCCGTCCGGGAGCCAGACGCCGATCATCCGGGCCGGGGTGCGCAGCAGGAACCGGTGGACGGCCTGGATCTCGGCCTCCTCCCGGGCGCTGCCGTGCCCGGCGCCCGTGCCGCGCAGCAGCCCGAGTTCCGCCAGCCGCTCCAGCCACTCCCCGGTGTCGGCCGCCGCCTCGGCGCGTTCCTCCTCCAAGGGGCGTGCGAGCAGGCCGAGCCGGTCGCGGAGTTCGACGTGCTCGCCGGTGAGGCGGGCGGCGGTGGGCGGCAGGTCGTGCGTGGTGGCGGTGGCCAGGCAGTCGGCACGCCAGCGGTCGGGCGGCAGGGGGCGGCCGTCGCCGGCCCAGTCCCGCTCGAACCACAGCACCGACGTGCCGAGCACCCCGCGCTCGCGCAGCGTCTCGCGCACCCCGGGCTCCACGGTGCCGAGGTCCTCGCCGATCACGACGGCCCCGGCGCGGGAGGCCTCCAGGACGAGGACGGCGAGCATGGCCTCGGCGTCGTAGCGGACGTAGGTGCCCTCGGTGGGGGGCCGGTCGTGGGGCACCCACCAGAGCCGGAACAGGCCCATGACGTGGTCGATGCGCAGCGCCCCGGCGTACCGGAACAGGGCGCGCAGCAGGCGGCGGAAGGGTTCGTAGCCGGATGCGGCGAGCCGGTCGGGGCGCCAGGGCGGCAGGCCCCAGTCCTGGCCGCGGGCGTTGAAGGCGTCCGGGGGCGCGCCGACGGACATGCCGGCCGCGAAGTGGTCCTGCTGGGCCCAGGCGTCGGCGCCGCCGGGGTGCACGCCGACGGCGAGGTCGTGCACGATCCCGACCGGCATGCCGGCCTCGCGGGCGGCGCGCTGGGCGGCGGTGAGCTGGGCGTCGGTGAGCCAGGCGAGCCGGCAGTGGAAGTCGACGCGGTCCATGAGGCCGGCGCGGGCGCGCGCGGTGTCGGCGGAGCGCGGGTCGCGCAGCCCGGCGGGCCAGCGGTGCCAGTCGGGGCCGTGCACCTCGGCGAGGGCGTACCAGGTGGCGTGGTCCTCCAGGGCCTGGCCCTGCTCGGCGCGGAAGTCCTCGTAGGCGGCGCGCCTGCCGGGGCCGAGGGGCACCTGGTGGATCAGCTCCAGCGCCTGACGCTTCAGTTCCCACACGGCGTCCCGGTCGATGAGGGCGTCCTTGGCGAGGACGGTGTCGCGCAGCGCGGTGGCGCGGTCCAGCAGGCCGCGCACCCGCTCGGGGTCGGCGACGTGGGCGAACTCGGGGACGTCCTCGACGCGCAGGTGCACCGGGTCGGGGAAGCGCCGGGAGGAGGGGCGGTACGGGGAGGGGTCGGTGGGGGCGCCGGGCACGGCCGCGTGCAACGGGTTGACCTGCACGAATCCGGCGCCGGCGGTGCGTCCGGCCCAGGCGGTCAGCTCGGCGAGGTCGCCGAGGTCGCCCATGCCCCAGGAGCGGTGGGACAGCAGGGAGTACAGCTGGACGAGCAGCCCGTACGAGCGGCCTTGGGGGGTGGGCAGCCGGGGCGGGGCGGCGATCAGGTGGGCGGTGGTGGTGCGTCCGTCGGGGGCGGTGGCGGTCAGCCGGTGGACGCCGGGCGTGAGGTGTTCGGCGCCGGCGCGGGTCTCGCCCTGCTCGGTCTCGATACGCAGCCGGGTGCCGTCGGGCAGCGCGGCCAGGGCGGCCGGTGCCGCGGTGCCCCAGCAGACCACGGTGGGCGGCAGCAGCCGTCCGCGCAGTTCCCGCTCCCGGTCGGCGAGCGCGGCGCGCACGGCCGCGGGGCCGCTCGCGTCGACGCCGAGGGCGCCGAGCGCGGCCGTGAGCGCGGTGGCCGAGGCGGTGACCGTGCGGTCCGGGGAGGGGCTGTAGGAGGTGGCGACGCCGTGCAGGTCGGCGAGCCGGGACAGGTCCCCGTCGGAAGGTCCGGCCGGCTGGGGCGCGCTCATCTACGGCTCCGGGCGGAAGAGGTCCGGGGTGCGGAACAGGTCGGGGCTGTCGGGGAAGTCCTGGTAGTCGTGGCCCGGATAGTCCGGGTACGACGCCGCCGGGTAGGTGTCCGGCTCGCTGGTCAGCGGGGCGGCGTCGGCGAGGGGCGGCTCGCTGGTGAGGGGTTCGGCGTCGGGCAGCGGCGGCTCGCTGGTCAGCGGGGCCTCGGCGCAGGTTCCCTCCGCGCTGAACACGTACACGCGTGCGGTGTCGGGTGCGGCGGACGGCTCCGCCCGGGGTTTGGACGGGGCGGGAATCGGAACGTGTTGTACCGGTACAGCCACGGGGGCCTCCTCGGGGGGCACGGCTCGTGTGCGGGTCGATGCAGCCCTACCCAGTGCGCGCGAAGGCAGGCGCGTGGGGACGGACATCGTGGCCCTGGTCACATTGTTCAGCCTTGCCCACCTCGCGGGCCGGGGCAAACACCCCACAACGGCCACTGTCGTTGACACCTTCGCCGCGCGGATGGTGGGCTCGGTGCCCTGTGTCCCTGTGCGTGCTCCCTGTGACACGGACACGCACACCGGGGCGCGGACGCCCGTCGAGGTGGATCGGGTGGGCGTCGGCCGACGGGAAGCAGCGGAGAGCGACCAGGAGGGGGCCCGTGCAGTTCGGGCGCAGGAAGAGGGCCGCGGCCCTCGCGTTCGCCGTCGTCGCGGGCGCTCTGGGTGCGACGCCCGCCGCCGTGGCGGCGCCGCCCGCCCCCGGTACGGTCACGGCGTCGCCGGATGCGGCCCGGCCGGGTGTCACGGTGTGGCCGCGTCCCCAGTCGCTGCGGGCGAACGGCGCGCCCGTCGCCGTCACCGAAGAGGTCGCGCTGGTCGCGGACGGGACGGCGGACCCGCATGCCGTCGAGGTGCTGCGGGCGGTGCTGCGGGAGGCGGGTGCGCGCCGGATCACCGAGGCCGCCGCGGGCGAGCCGCTGCCCGCGGGCGCGCTGGTGGTGCGGGCGGGCCGGGAGAGGTCCCGCGGGGACGTGCGGTACGAGCTGCCGTCCGGGGGCTACCGGCTGACCGTCGACAGCGGCGGCATCCTGCTGGCGGGGGCCGGTCCGGACGGCCTGTTCCACGCCGTGCAGACGCTGCGGCAGCTCGTGCGCGAGGACGGCACGGTCGCCGCCGTGGACGTCCGCGACTGGCCGGGCACCGCCGTGCGCGGCATCACGGAGGGCTTCTACGGCACGCCCTGGACGCACGCGCAGCGCCTGGCGCAGCTGGACTTCATGGGCCGCACCAAGCAGAACCGCTACCTGTACGCCCCCGGCGACGACCCGCACCGGCAGGCGCGCTGGCGTGAGCCGTACCCGGCCGAGCGGCGCGCGGAGTTCCGGGAGCTGGCCGAGCGGGCCCGCCGCAACCACGTGACGCTCGGCTGGGCGGTGGCGCCGGGCCAGGCGATGTGTTTCGCGTCGGACGACGACGTACGGGCGCTGACGCGGAAGCTGGACGCGATGTGGGAGCTGGGCTTCCGGGCCTTCCAGGTGCAGTTCCAGGACGTCAGCTACAGCGAGTGGCACTGCGGGGCGGACGCCGAGCGGTTCGGTTCGGGGCCGCGGGCGGCGGCGCGGGCGCAGGCGCGGGTCGCCAACGCGGTCGCGCGGCATCTGACCGAGCGTCACCCGGACGCCGCGCCGCTGTCGTTGATGCCGACGGAGTACTACGAGGACGGCGCGACCCCGTACCGGCGGGCGCTGGCGGACGAGCTGACGGCGGGCGTCGAGGTGGCGTGGACCGGCGTGGGCGTGGTGCCGCGGACCATCACGGGCCGCGAACTGGCCGGGGCGCGGCAGGCGTTCGGCCGGCACCCGCTGGTCACGATGGACAACTACCCGGTCAACGACTACGCGCCCGGCCGGGTCTTCCTCGGCCCCTACCAGGGACGCGAGCCCGCCGTGGCCACCGGTTCGGCGGCCCTGCTGGCCAACGCGATGGAGCAGCCGGAGGCGTCCCGGATCCCGCTGTTCACGGCCGCCGACTACGCCTGGAACCCGCGCGCGTACCGGCCGCAGGAGTCCTGGCGGGCGGCGATCGACGATCTGTCGGCGGGCGACGACCGCCGCGGGGAGGCACTGGCGGCGCTGGCCGGGAACGACGCGTCGTCGGTGCTGGGCGCGGACGAGTCGGCGTATCTGCGTCCGCTGACGGAGGCGTACTGGGAGGCGCGCGAGGGTGCGGCGGGCCCCGCCGGCCCGCCCGAGGAGCGGCGTCTGCGGGAGGCGTTCGCGGTCCTGCGGGAGCTGCCGCGGCGGCTGTCCGGCACGGCGCTCGGCCGGGAGGTCGCGCCGTGGGCCGGGCAGCTGGCCCGGTACGGCGAGGCCGGCACGACGGCGCTGGACATGCTGCGGGCGCAGCGCTCCGGGGACGCGGCGGCGGCCTGGGCGGCGTACCGGAGGCTCGGCGGGCAGCGGGAGCGGCTGGCGGCGGCCCGCGTGACGGTCGGCAAGGGCGTGCTCGACCCGTTCCTCGGCCGGGCGGAGCAGGCGTACCGGACCTGGACGGGCATCGACCACGAGCCGGTGACGGCCGCGGGCGACGCGGCGGACGCCCGCACGGTGCGTTTTCCGCAGCCCCGGTCCCTGTCGGCCGTGACGGTGCTGGCCGAGCCGGGTACCGAGGGCCATGTCGAGATCCATGTCCCGGGCGAGGGCTGGCGCCGGGTGGGCCGGCTGGACGGGGCGGGCGCCACGGAGGCGTCCGCACGGGTGCGCGCCGACGCCGTGCGGGTCACCGGCACCGGGGGCGTACGGCACGTGGTGCCGTGGTTCGGCGACTCCCCCGGCGTGTCGCTGGACCTGACGCGGGAGCGGGCGGACGTGGAGATCGGCGGCGGGGAGCGGCTGACGGCGCGCCTGGCATCGCTGCGCCCGGGCGACGTGCGCGGCCGGTTCACCGCCGACGCGCCCAAGGGTGTGCGGGTGCGGCCCGCGAAGGACGCGCTGACGCTGCCGCGCGGCACGACCGTCGACGTCCCGGTCGAGGTGAGCGTGGCGGCGGGGACGCCGGCCCGGTCGTACGACGTCCGGATCGGGTTCGGCGGGGTGACCCGCACGCTCACCGTGCGCGCGTTCCCGCGCACCGGGGGACCCGACCTGGCGCGTACCGGGACGGCGCGTTCGTCGGGCGACGAGACGCCCGACTTCCCGGCGTCCGCGGCCAACGACGGCGACGCCGGGACGCGCTGGTCGTCCCCGGCCGACGACGGCGCCTGGTGGCAGCTGGAGCTGTCCCGTCCGGTGCGGCTGGGCCGGGTCGTGCTGCACTGGCAGGACGCCTACGCCGCCGCGTACCGCGTCCAGGTGTCCGCCGACGGCCACCGCTGGCGCACGGCGGCGACCGTACGGGACGGCCGGGGCGGCCGGGAGTCGGTCCGGATGGACGAGCGGGACGTGCGGTACGTGCGCGTGCAGGGCGACCGGCGGGCGACCCGGTACGGGTATTCGCTGTGGTCGGTGGAGGCGTACGCGGTGGCGGAGCAGCCGGCGGACGAGTGAGGCCCGGCCCCGGCGCCACGGAAACTCCCTCACCGCCAGCTATTCACTCAGTACATATACTCGGTACATACTGATCTTCATGAGCACCCGCCACATCCTGCTGGGGCTGCTCGCCTCGGGGCCGAGCCATGGCTACGACCTGAAGCGACGGCACGACGAACGTTTCCCGCAGGCCCGCCCGCTGGCCTACGGGCAGGTCTACACGACCCTGCAACGCCTGGTCCGGGACGGCCTCGCCGAGGTCGGCGGCACCGACGCGGACGGCGGCCCGGAACGGACCGTGTACCGCTCGACGCCCGACGGCGACCGCGAACTCGCCCGCTGGGCCGCCGAGATCGCGCCGCCCGCGCCCTTCGTGACGAACGAGATCTTCACGAAGGTCGTCGTCGCCATCCTGGGCGGCGGTGACCCCGCCGCCTATCTGAGGGCCCAGCGCACCGCCCACCTGGCGCGGATGCGCGAGCTCACGGCGGTGAAGACCGCGAGCGGCGCCGACCTGGCGACCGTCCTGTCGGCGGACTACGCCCTCAACCACCTCGACGCCGACCTCCGCTGGATGAACACCACGGCGGCCCGGCTGTCCACCCTGACCGCGGAGGTCGACGCAGCATGAATCACCGGGACACCACCGAGCCGCTCCTCGCGGCCCGGGACCTGGTCAAGACGTACGGCAGGACGCAGGCCCTGCGCGGCGTCCGGGTCGGCCTGCGGGCGGGCGAGATCCTCGCCGTCACCGGGGCCAGCGGCAGCGGGAAGTCCACGCTGCTGCACTGCCTCGCGGGCATCGTCCGCCCGGACGGCGGCTCGGTGACCTACGACGGGCAGCGCCTGGACCGGCTGCCGGAGAAGCGGCTGAGCGAGCTGCGCCGCACCGAGTTCGGGGTGGTCTTCCAGTTCGGGCAGCTCATCCCCGAGCTGACCGCGCTGGACAACGTGGCGCTGCCGCTGATGCTGGCCGGCGTCTCCCGCGCGCGGGCGCGGGAGCGGGCCGGTGAGTGGCTGGAACGCTTCGGGGTGCGCGACCAGGGGGACCTGCGGCCGGGCGGGATGAGCGGCGGCCAGGCGCAGCGGGCGGCGCTGGCGCGGGCCCTGGTCACCGGCGCGCGGGTGGTGTTCGCGGACGAGCCGACGGGCGCGCTGGACTCACTGGCGGGCGAGCAGGTGATGACGGCCCTGGTGCGCACCGCCCGCGAGGCGGGCACCGCGGTGCTGCTGATCACGCACGACGCGCAGGTGGCGGCGTACGCGGACCGTGAGGTGTCGCTGCGCGACGGCACGGTCGTGGCCGAGGACGCGGCGCTGCCGGGGGTGACCCGGTGACGGCGGATCTGCGGCTCGCCTGGCGGCTCGTGCGCGGCTCGGACCGGCGCGAGTGGTGGCGCGTCACGCTCACGGCGGTGGGTGCGCTGATCGCGTCGGGGCTCGCGCTGGCGGCCGTGGCGGTGGCCGCGCTGCGCGGGCAGCAGCACGTGCCGTTCGCGCACGGCCTGCTGGACCAGCCGGGCGAGCGGCGGGGCGTGGTCCTGGCGCTGCTGCTCCTGCTGCTGCCGGTGCTCGGTTTCCTCGGCCAGTGCGCCCGGATCGGGGCCGTCCACCGGGACCGGCGGCTGGCCGCGCTGCGGCTGGCGGGTGCCACGCCCTGGCAGGTGCGGCGGATCTCCGCCGCCGAGGCGGGCCTGACGTGCCTGGCGGGCTCGGCCGCCGCGACGGTGTGCTGTGCGGTCCTCGCGCTGCTCCACTGGGACCGGGCGCCCGTCACCGCGTGGGCCGGGTTCACGGCGGTGCTGGTGGCGGTGCCGGTGCTCGGGGCGCTGGTGAGCGTCCTGGCGCTGCGCCGGGTGGTCGCCTCGCCGCTGGGCCGGGTGCGCCGGACGGGGCCCCGGCGTCCCGGCCGGACGTTCCTGCCGGCCGTGGTGCTGCTCCTCGGCCTGGCAGCGGTCTCGTACGCCGTGACGCACGACGGGCCGCCGCGGCGCGGTCCCGCGTCCGCGCCGGCGCTGATCCTCGCCGTGGTGGTCGTGACGGGGGCGGTCGCCCTGTGGCTGGTGGGCGTGGCGGCCCGGCTGACCGGCACGGTGCTGGCCCCCCGGACGGGGAGTGCGGCGGTGCTGATCGCGGCGGAGCGGCTGCGCGACGACCCGTGGGCGGCGGCCCGCGCGCACGCGGCGGTGCTGCTGGTGACGGTCACCGGGACCGGTTTCGCCGGCATCCGGGAGGCGTTCCTCGCGGCGCTGCACACCGGCAGGGACCGTCCGGGCAACCTGTCCTTCTACACCACCGGCATCGATCTGACGGCCGCGGCCATCGCCGTCGCCCTCGTGATCGTGCTGTCCGCGCTCGCGGTCGGCGCCGCCGAGTCCCTGGCCGCCCGCCGCCGGGCCCTGGCCGCGCAGGTCGCCGCCGGGGTGCCGCACGCGGTGCTGGGCCGGGCGCTGCTGCTGGAGACGGCGCTGCCGCTGGCGCCCGCCGTCCTGGTGGCGGGCGCCGGGGGCATGGCGATCGGCACCGGCTGGGCGACGCTCGGGCGCGGCGACTGGCCGGTGCCGTGGACGGCGCTGCTGGTCCCGGTCGCGGTGTACGCCGGCTGTCTGCTGACCGCGGCGACCGCGCTGCCCCTGCTGCGCCGGTCGGTGCGCCCCGGGGAACTGCGCTACGTGTGAGGGCGTGACGGCGCGGCCCCGGGGCGCGGGAGGGCTCCCGGGGCCGCCGCGCGCACCGCACGGCAATGCGAAGGCCCGGATCGTCGTCAGGCGGAAATGCCGTCGATCCGGGCCAGGGCGTCGTCCGCGCCGAACGGCTGCAAGTACGGCAGCCAGCGCGGGTCCCTGTGGCCCGTTCCGATGATGCGCCAGGCCAGGCCCGTCGGCGGGGCGGGCTTGTGGCGCAGCCGCCAGCCCAGCTCGAACAGGTGGCGGTCGGCCTTCACGTGGTTGCAGCGGCGGCAGGACGCCACCACGTTGTCCCAGACGTGTTTGCCCCCGCGGCTGCGCGGGATGACGTGGTCGACGCTGGTTGCGACGCCACCGCAGTACATGCACCGGCCCCCGTCGCGGGCGAACAGCGCCCGGCGGGTCAGAGGAACGGGCCCCCGGTAGGGAACCCGGACGAATCGCTTGAGCCGGACCACGCTGGGTGCGGGGACTGTGACGGTCGCGCTGTGCATGAAGGCGCCGGACTCCTCGAGGCATACGGCCTTGTTCTCGAGGACGAGGACGAGCGCGCGGCGGAGCGGTACGACGCCGAGCGGCTCGTACGACGCGTTGAGGACCAGGACATGCGGCACGGATGCCTCCTTGTACGCCGGCGGCGCGTGGCTCGCGCCGGGACGATCCGTAGTCAGTCTCCCCTCATGCCTGGTGGAAGCGCCACCATGTCCCGGTAACGGGCTGGG
The DNA here is from genome assembly GCF_040682395.1 of Streptomyces sp. NPDC051207. Lineage (NCBI taxonomy): Bacteria > Bacillati > Actinomycetota > Actinomycetes > Kitasatosporales > Streptomycetaceae > Streptomyces > Streptomyces sp. NPDC051207. The sequence goes on from NZ_JBFBAX010000018.1 coordinate 41,197, forward strand.
AGTGTTTTCGACCACACCTGATTTCTCCCCCGGATCACGCCGCCTTCATCCAGCCTGTTCATCCCGCGAATGGCCACAGATCGTCCCCGGGACATCACGGCGATCCGCACACGATGCCCCGTTAGTGTGGTGGAGCTGCCCTTTCGGTGACCTTCCCGTGACCTGGACCACCGCGCCCCCGGGCCGGGGGCAGTCCGCTGCACCTGGAGGTACCTGCCGTGTCCTTGTCCGCCGTTCTGACCGCCGTCCTGCCCGCCGCCGGTCCGTCGCCGTCCCCGTCGCCGTCCGGGAGCCCGACCCCGGTGGTGCCCTCGCTCCGGGACGCCCAGGAGAGCGCGACGAACGCCGCGAGCTGGGTCGAGCAGAACTGGTCGACCTGGCTGGCGATCGGGTTGCGGGTGGTGCTGGTCCTGGCGATCGCGGCGGCGCTGCGCGTGATGGTGCGGCGCGCGATCACCAAGCTGATAGACCGCATGAACCGCACGGTGCAGGCGGTGGACGGCACGGCGCTGGGCGGCCTGCTGGTGAACGCCGAGCGGCGCCGCCAGCGCTCGCAGGCCATCGGCTCCGTACTGCGCTCGGTCGCCAGCTTCGTGATCATGGGTACGGCCGCGCTGATGGTGCTGGGCACGTTCCAGATCAACCTCGCGCCGCTGCTGGCGTCGGCGGGCGTGGCGGGTGTGGCGATCGGTTTCGGCGCCCGGAACCTCGTCACGGACTTCCTCTCCGGCGTCTTCATGATCCTGGAGGACCAGTACGGCGTCGGCGACTCCATCGACGCGGGCGTCGCCTCCGGCGAGGTGATCGAGGTGGGCCTGCGGGTGACGAAGCTGCGCGGCGAGAACGGCGAGATCTGGTACGTCCGCAACGGCGAGGTCAAGCGCATCGGCAACCTGTCGCAGGGCTGGGCCACGGCCGGCGTCGACGTGACCGTCCGCGCCGACGAGGACCTGGACCGGGTGAAGGCCGCGCTGAACTCGGTCGGCGAGAAGCTCGCCAGGGAGGAGCCCTGGAACGAGATGCTGTGGGGCCCCGTCGAGGTCCTCGGCCTGGACAGCGTGCTGCTGGACTCGATGGTGGTCCGGGTCTCCGCGAAGACCATGCCGGGCAAGGCCCTGACGGTGGAGCGCGAGCTGCGCTGGCGCATCAAGCGGGCGTTCGACGCGGACGGCATCCGCATCGTCGGCGGCGCCACCGCGGCCGAGGACGCGCCCGCGGCGGCCGACCCGACGGCCGGGATGGCCGCCCCGTCGGCCTACGCGAGCACCACCTCCCCGCAGTCGGTGGCGGCGTCCCCGCTGGCCCCGCCGAGCACGACGAAGTAGGCGGCCCTGCCAGCGGCCACTCCCCCTTTCCCCTTGACGGCCGGTCTCCCTTCCCTTGACGGCCGACTCGCCGCCGGCCTACGGTCCAGAATCGACAGGAAAGTTTCCTGACAGAGTGCCACCAGGGGGGCAGCCGCTTGGCAGGAACCGCCGGCACGCCAGGCACCCCCCGCCTCCTGCGCGCCATGAACGACCGCGCCGCCCTGGACCTCCTCCTGGAGCACGGCCCGCTCTCCCGCACCAGGCTCGGCAAGCTCACCGGCCTGTCCAAGCCGACCGCCTCCCAGCTCCTCGCCCGCTTGCAGGCCGCCGGGCTCGTTCTCGCGTCCGGCACGAGCGAGGGCCGCCCGGGCCCCGGCGCCCAGCTGTACGAGGTGAACCCGGCCGCCGCCTACGCCGCCGGACTCGACGTCACCCCCGGGCGCATCGTCGCCGCCGTCGCCGACCTCACCGGCCGCACGGTCGGCCGCCACGAGCTGCCCACCCCCGGCCGGCGCACCGGCACACCCGTCGTCCGGCAGGTCACCGACGCCCTGGACGGCGCCGTCAAGGCGGCCGGGCTGACCCGGGACCACGTCCACCGGCTCGTCATCGGCACCCCCGGCGCCTTCGACCCGAGCACAGCGCGGCTGCGCTACGCCTCGCACCTGCCGGGCTGGCACTCCCCCACACTGCTCGGCGAACTCGCCGCCGCGCTGCCGATGCCGGTGGAGTACGAGAACGACGTGAACCTCGCCGCCGTCGCCGAGCAGCGCCTCGGCGCGGCCCGCGGCCACCCCGACTTCGTCCTGCTGTGGAACCAGGAGGGCCTCGGCGCCGCCCTCGTCCTCGGCGGCCGGCTGCACCGCGGCTGGACCGGCGGCGCCGGCGAGGTCGGCTTCCTGCCCGTGCCCGGCGCCCCCCTGGTCCGCCAGGTCGCGCGGGCCAACAGCGGCGGCTACCAGGAGCTGGCCGGCGCGCAGGCCGTCCCGGCGCTGGCCCGCGAACTCGGCGTCCAGGACATCCCCGAGGGCCCGTACGCCGAGGTCGCCGCCGCCCTCGTGGGACGGGCCGCCGAACGGGACGACGAGCCGCACCGGCACCTGCTGCGCAGGTACGCCACCAGGCTCGCCACCGGCCTCGCCGCCCTGGTCTGCGTCCTCGACCCCGAGCTGGTCGTCCTCGGCGGCGCCTGCCTGACCGCGGGCGGCGAGACGCTGCGCGACCTGGTATCGGCCGAGCTGGCGGAGCTGGCCGCCGCCCGCCCCCGGCTGGTCGTCGGCGGCGTCGCCGAGGACCCCGTGCTGCGCGGCGCGCTGGAGAGCGCGCTGGCCGCCACCCGCGACGAGGTCTTCGACACCTCCCGCTGACCCCGCACCGCCCCTGTCCCGGGGAGACCCCGACGCCCGGAAGGCCAACGACATGAAACTCACCGTGGTCGGCGCAGGCTCGACCTACACCCCCGAACTGGTCGACGGCTTCGCCCGGCTGAGGGACACGCTGCCCGTGGCGGAGCTGGTCCTGACCGACCCGGCGACGGACCGCCTGGACCTCGTCGGCGCCTTCGCCCGCCGCATCCTGGCCCACCAGGACCACCCGGCCAGGGTCACCACCACCGCCGACCTCGACGCGGCGGTCGACGGCGCGGACGCGGTGCTCCTCCAGCTCCGCGTGGGCGGCCAGGCGGCCCGCCGGCAGGACGAGACCTGGCCCCTGGAGTGCGGCTGTGTGGGCCAGGAGACGACCGGCGCGGGCGGTCTGGCGAAGGCGCTGCGCACGGTCCCGGTGGTCCTCGACATCGCCGAGCGGGTGCGCCGCCGCAACCCGGACGCCTGGATCGTCGACTTCACCAACCCGGTCGGCATCGTCACCCGCGCCCTCCTCGGCGCCGGGCACAAGGCGGTGGGCCTGTGCAACGTGGCGATCGGCTTCCAGCGCAAGTTCGCCGCCCTGCTGGGCACCGACCCCGCCGACGTGCACCTCGACCACGTGGGCCTGAACCACCTCACCTGGGAGACCGGCGTCCGCCTCGGCGGCCCGGACGGCGAGGACGTCCTGCCGGGACTGCTCGCGGAACACGGCGACACGATCGCCCGGGACCTCCACCTGCCGCGCGCGCTGCTGGAGCGCCTGAACACGGTCCCCTCCTACTACCTGCGCTACTACTACGCGCACGACGAAGCGGTGGAGGAACAGAAGGCCGGGCCGTCGAGGGCGTCCCAAGTCGCCGCGATGGAGAAGGAACTGCTGGCGCTCTACGCCGACCCGGCCCTGAGCGAGAAGCCCGCGCTGCTCGCCGAGCGGGGCGGCGCCTACTACTCGGAGGCGGCGGTGGACCTGGCCGCCGCGCTGCTCGGCGGCGGCGGATCCCCGTACCAGGTGGTCAACACGGACAACCGTGGCACGCTGCCCTTCCTCCCGGACGACGCGGTGATCGAGGTCCAGGCCGCGGTGGACCGCACCGGAGCGACGCCGCTGCCCGTCAGGGCGGTGGACCCGCTGTACGCGGGCCTGATGGCGAACGTCACCGCCTACGAGGACCTGGCCCTGGAGGCAGCCCTGCGGGGCGGCCGGGACCGGGTGTTCCGCGCGCTGCTGGCCCACCCGCTGATCGGCCAGTACGCGTACGCGCAGACCCTGACGGACCGGCTGATCGCCCACAACCGGGAGTACCTGCCGTGGGCGTGACGGTCCTGGCGATCGACGCGGGCAACAGCAAGACGGACGTGGCGGTGGCCGGGGCGGACGGCACCGTGCTGGCGACCGCGCGCGGCGGCGGCTTCCGCCCGCCGGCCGTGGGGACCGGGAGGGCGGTCGACGCACTGGCCGCGCCCGTGGCGAGCGCGCTGGCCGCCGCGGGTGTCCGGCGCGCCGACCACGTGTCGGCCTGCCTGGCCAACGCGGACTTCCCGGCCGAGGAGGAGGACCTCACCGCGGCGCTGCACGCACGCGCGTGGGCCGGCACGGTGACGGTCCGCAACGACACGTTCGCCGTCCTGCGCGCCGGCGTCCCCGAACCCCGGGGCGTGGCGGTGGTCTGCGGCGCGGGCATCAACTGCGTCGGCATGCGCCCCGACGGCCGCACGGCCCGTTTCCCGGCGCTGGGCCGCATCTCCGGCGACTGGGGCGGGGGTTGGGGCCTCACGGAGGAGGCCCTGTGGCACGCCTCCAGGGCGCAGGACGGCAGGGGCGGGCCGACCCGCCTGGCCGAGACCCTCCCGGCCCACTTCCACCTGCCGTCCGTGTACGCGCTGGTGGAGGCGCTGCACCTGCGCCGCATCCCCGCCGCCCGCCGCCACGAGCTGACGCCGGTGGTGTTCGCCACGGCGGCGGACGGCGACGAGGTGGCCCGCGCGCTGGTGGACCGCCTGGCCGACGAGGTGGTGACGATGGCCGCGGTGGCCCTGACCCGCCTGGACCTCCTGGACGAGCAGACGCCGGTCCTCCTCGGCGGCAGCGTCCTGGCCGCCCGCCACCCCCAACTGGACGACGGCGTAAGGGCCCGCCTGGCGGCACGCGCCCCGCAGGCCACCGCGAGGGTCGTCACCGAACCGCCGGTCCTGGGCGCGATCCTCCTGGGCCTGGACGACGTGGGAGCGCCCGGCTCGGCCCACGCGAGGGCGACCGCGACCTACCGGAGCCCGTGAGAGCCCACCCGGAACTCCCGGGCCGGGCGGGCGCCGACGGCCGCGTCCGCCGTCGGCGCCTGCCCGTTCCGGGGGAACCGAACGGTTTCCACGGACGTATTCATGAGGGGAACCCCCAGGCACTCCACGGGGAAACCGCACCCCGGTCCCCTCAAGATCCGGTGAAGCCCGGTGCGGATGTCGGTGACGGCAGCGATACTTGCCGCGACGGATGACCATGGGGGAGGTCAGCAGTGACGCAGCCGCCGACGAACAGCACGGCGCCACCGGGCCGGAACTCCCCGGACAGCGCGCCCGCGGGCATGGCCACCCTGCCCGCCGTCCCGCCCCAGCGCACCGCCCCCGCGGTCCGCCGCACCCCCGCCGTCCCCCGCCGCGGCGCCTTCGCCGAGGGCGCGGAGCGCCTGCGCACGGCCGCGACCACCGAACCGGGCCGGCTGCGCGTTATCGGCGCCGTGCTCGCCGCCCTCGTCGTCGCCTTCGGCGCGGTCACCGCCTGGCAGACCGAGCACCGCGCCGCCGCCGCCGACGCCGTCCTCCACCGCAGCCAGCCCCTCAGCTCCGACGCGGCCGACATCTACCGCTCCCTCGCCGACGCCAACACCGCCGCCTCCAGCGGCTTCCTCGCCGGCGGCCAGGAGACCAAGGCCTCCCGCGACCGCTACGAGCAGGACATCCGCACGGCCGCCGACAAACTCGTCAACGCCGCGGCCAACTCCGAGCCCGGCTCGCCCTCCGCGCGCACCATCACCCGCCTCAACCGCCTGCTGCCCGAGTACAAGGGCCTCGTGGAGCGGGCCAGGACGTACAACCGCCAGGGCTTCCCGGTCGGCGGCGCCTACCTGCGGTACGCCGACGAGAAGATGCACCAGCAGATGCTCCCGGCGGCGGAGGCGCTGTACAAGAACGAGAACCAGCGGCTGCGCGCGGACTACGCCAACGCCACCCCCTACCCCTGGGCGGCCATCGCGCTCGGCGTGGCCACGCTGGCCGCCCTCGCCTGGGCCCAGCACCGCACCTACCGCCGCACCAACCGCGTCCTGAACCACGGCCTGGTCGCGGCGACGGCCACCGCGACGGTCGTCCTGCTGTGGCTGACCGTCGGCCACACCGTCGCACGCGCGTCCCTCGACGACTCCTACGACCACGGCGTGCGCTCCCTGAACGTGCTGCACGACGCCCGCATCGCCTCCCTCAAGGCCCGCGGCAACGAGAACCTGACGCTGGTGGCGCGCGGCGCGGAGACGGTCAGGGTCGGCGCGGAGACGTTCGACGCCTACGACCACGACTTCCAGAGGGAGATGGCCGTCCTCGGCAAGGGCCTCGCCGAGGCGCGGCGCCTCGCCGACGACCGGCCGGGCGAGCGGCCGGTCGCCGCCGCCGTGGGCTACATGGCGGAGTGGAAGAAGCGCCACGCCGCGGCCCGCGAGCAGGACGAGAACGGCAACTACGACGCCGCGCTGGACAAGGTGATCGGCGCGAAGGGCGCGACCGGCGAGTGCTTCGACGGCGTGGACGACAGCCTCGCCCGGGCGCTGCGCCACGAGACGCAGGAGTTCAGGTCGGCGGCCGGGGACGGCCTGGACGCGACGGCGGGCCTGCCGGTGGGCGCAGGCCTGCTCGCCGTACTGGGCGCGGCGGGGGCCGTGCTGGGCATCGGCCGCAGGCTGTCGGAGTACCGGTGAGAGGGGGCGTGACGATGAGTGCGCGACGTCTGCGGGCCGGCCTGAGGGGCTGGGGCGGTGTGGGGGCGATGGCGGTCGTCTGCGCCCTGACGGTCGTCTTCGCGCTGCTGCTGCCGCACGTGGGGCGGACCGGCGACGGCGGCGCGGCGGGCACCGGCGGCCCGGGCGTGGCCGACGCCGCCCGCATCCGGGCGGCGGACGACTGCACGGACCCGGAGAAGCAGACGCTGTCCCCGTCCGGCGAGGACGGCCCGGCGACAGAGGCGATCAAGAAGCGGCAGGGCGAGAAGCGCAAGCTGATCGTCGGCGTCGACCAGAACAGCTACCGCTGGGGCTACCGCAACCCCAACCGCGGCGCCTCCGGTGACCTGGAGGGCTTCGACATCGACCTGGTGCACCGCATCGCGCAGGACATCCTCGGCGACGCGAACGCGGTGCAGTTCAAGGCGATACCGACGGACCAGCGCATCCCGGCGATCCAGGACGGCCGCGTCGACATGGTCGTACGGACCATGACCATCAACTGCGAGCGCGTGAAGGACGTGGCCTTCTCCGCGCCGTACTTCAAGACCGGCCAGCAGGTCCTGGCGCCCAGGTCGTCACCGGTCACCGGCTACGACGGCTCGCTCGCGGGCAAGCGGATCTGCACGGCGACGGGCTCCACCGCCCACTCGACGCTGGAGGCGGCCAGGAAGGCGGGCGAGCTGCCGGCCTCCGCGGACATCTCCGGGACCGTCCCCAACCAGCTGGACTGCCTGGTGCGGCTGCAACTCGGCGAGGCCGACGCCGTGGTGACCGACGGCGCGCTCGCGGCGAGCCAGGCGGCGCAGGACCCGACGGTGCAGCTGAAGGGCGACGCGTTCACCGAGGAGTACTACGGCGTCGCGATGAAGAAGGACGCCGACGATCTGGTCCGCCGCGTCAACCGGATCCTGGTGGACTACCGCAAGGACACCACGAACGGATGGCAGGCGTCGTACGGCAGATGGCTGTCGGCCACACTGGGCAAGGACCCGGCGAAGTCGCAACCCCCGGCCCCGGAGTACCGGCGTACGGGCTGACGGCACGCGGGCGGACAGCGGAACGACCAGCGGCCGGACAACAGTCGGACAACAGCAGCAGTGAGAGGTGATCGATGGGCGTCACGGGACCCACCGGGCCGGTGATGGACCGGGACGAGGTGGACCGTGCGCTGGCGCGGCTCGGCGCGGAGCACGAGGCGATCGAGACCTCGCTGCTCGCCCTCCAGGACCACGCGGGCCGCAGACTCCTCGAAGGAGCCGACCTCACCGGCGTCACCAAGGAGCGGTGGGCGGCCACGGAGGCGGCGATCACGCTGCTGTGGACGTACTTCGACGCGTACGCGGGCGCGCTGCGCACCGCCCGTGAGATCCGCGCCCGCCGCCGCTGGTCCAGCCGGGAGGACCTGGCGGAGCTGACCGAGTTGCTGAGCGGCGAGTCCGTCACGGTACCGGGCAGCGCCACGGCGGCCGCCGGGGCGCCCACGCCGGACGGCGGTCCGGGCCGGCTCACCGAGCGGTACTCGCTCACCACGCTCGTGGACCGCATGAACGATCTGTACGCGCGCTCGCTCGACATGGTCGTCGCCGCCGACGCGGTCTGGTCGGCGCTGCCCGCCCGTATCGACTTACTCGCCGCGGAGCTCCAGCGCACCCGGCAGCTCGCGCACTCCGTGGGCGTGCGCCCCGGCGAGCATCCGGCGGGCGACGACCTGGAGCGCATCACGCGCACGCTGACGCGGCTGCGCGAGCAGGTGGTGTCGGACCCGCTGGCGTTCTGGAAGCCCACCGAGGGCAGTTCGGCGCCGGGCGGCGGCAGGCCGGACACCACGGTGTACGACCGTGAGGCACGCGCGCTGGAGGACGTGCGCCGCGAGATCGACGCCGTGCTGGAGGTCCGCAAGGACGCCGAGGCGCGGATCGTGAAGCTGCGGGACCTGCTGTCCCGCGCGGACCGCACGCTCGCCGAGGCCCGCACCGCGCGCGGCGAGGTGCTGGCGAAGATCGCCGCGACGGAGGTGCCGGTGGTGAGCGGCCCGCCGACGGTGCTCCAGGAGCAGTTGGCGACGGCCGCCGAGTACCGCAGGAGCGCCCAGTGGCACCGCCTGTCGCCGCTCCTGGAGGCGCTGGAGCGCAAGGCGGAGGACGAACTGCTGCGCGCCCGCGAGTCGCTGACCGCCGTCACCGCGCCCCTGGCCGTCCGGGCCGAGCTGCGCGGCCGGCTCGACGCGTACAAGGCGAAGGTCGCCCGGCACGGCCTGGCGGAGGACCCCGAGCTGGTCGAGAAGTACGAGAGGGCGCGCCGCATGCTGTGGAGCGCGCCCTGCGACCTGCGGGTCGCCGAGCAGGCGGTGCTGCGCTACCAGCACGCGGCGGCCGAGCTGCTCGGCGGTGCCGCGCGGGTGCCCGGCCAGAGCGGCCCCGAGGACCGCGGGGGGCCGGGCGCGTGAGCGACGAGGGGGAGGCGGCGGGATGAGCCGGACGGAGAACGGGGCGGGGGGCCCGGCCGGGCGGAGCTGTCAGCGGCCCGGCTGTGAGGGCGCGTACGAGGACGTGGGCGGTGGCGAGCTGTACTGCGACACCTGCGGTCTCGCGCCGGTGGTCTCCTCGACCGGCCTGGTGGGCTCGGCGGCGACCGGGATCACGGTCGCCGCGCGCGGCTCCACGGGCTCGTCGCGCAGCGGCAGTGCGCGCTCCGGCAGCCGCGGCTCCCGTACGTCGTCGCAGTCGTCGCGGTCGCGGCGCTCGGTGTCTGGCCGGCTGTCGCGTGCGGCGTCGGGGCGGGCCACGAGCCGTTCGGTGTCGGTGCGCAGCTCCGGTTCCGCGGCCGGTTCGTCCTCGCGCGGGCGGCTCGGCGCGGGTCTGGTGCAGGTGCCGCCGATCCCGCGGCCCGACCCGCGCGCGATGGTGCTGGACCGCCCCGAGGTGCCCGAGCGCAAGCGCTTCTGCTCGCGTTCGGACTGCGGGGCGCCGGTCGGGCGGGCCCGCGGCGACCGGCCGGGGCGCACGGAGGGCTTCTGCACCAAGTGCGGCCACCCGTACTCGTTCGTGCCGAAGCTGCGGGCCGGTGACGTGGTGCACGGCCAGTACGAGGTGGCGGGCTGCCTCGCGCACGGCGGGCTCGGCTGGGTCTACCTCGCCGTGGACCGCGCGGTCTCCGACCGGTGGGTGGTCCTCAAGGGCCTGCTCGACACCGGCGACCAGGACGCCATGGCGGCGGCGATCTCCGAGCGGCGGTTCCTCGCGGAGATCGAGCACGCCAACATCGTGCGGATCTACAACTTCGTGGAGCACCTCGACCAGCGCACCGGCTCCCTCGACGGCTACATCGTCATGGAGTACGTCGGCGGCAAGTCGCTGAAGGAGATAGCGAACGCCCGCCGCACCCCGCAGGGCCGGCGGGACCCGCTGCCCGTGGAGCAGGCCTGCGCGTACGGCATCGAGGCCCTGGAGGCGCTCGGCCACCTGCACAGCCGCAACCTGCTGTACTGCGACTTCAAGGTCGACAACGCCATCCAGACCGAGGACCAGCTGAAGCTGATCGACATGGGCGCGGTGCGCAGGATGGACGACGAGGAGTCGGCCATCTACGGCACGGTGGGCTACCAGGCGCCCGAGGTCGCCGAGGTCGGCCCGTCGGTGGCGTCCGACCTGTACACGGTGGGCCGCACGCTCGCCGTCCTCGCCTTCGACTTCCAGGGCTACACGAACGTCTACGTGGACTCGCTGCCCGACCCGGACCACATCGAGGTCTTCCGGCAGTACGAGTCGTTCTACCGGCTGCTGGTGCGGGCCACGGACCCCGATCCGGCGCGCCGGTTCGCCTCCGCGCAGGAGATGGCCGAGCAGCTGACGGGTGTGCTGCGGGAGGTCGTGTCGCTGCAGACAGGCCGCGCCCGGCCCGCGCTGTCGACGCTGTTCGGTCCCGAACTGAGGGTGGCCGACACGGAGTTGTTCCCGAAGCTGGACGGGGAGGTGTCCCGGCTGGGGGCACGGCCGACGGGTGGCAGAGGCGGCGTCGGGGGGAGAGGCAGAGACGGAGGTGGAGGCGGAACCGCGGCGTCCGCCCTGCCGGCCGGCGGGGGCGTGGTGCCCGCGCCCGCCCGTACCGCCAGTCTCGTCAAGCCCGTCGCCACGCCCGCCGCTGGGCTCGCGCTGCCCGTGCCGCGGGTCGACCCGTCCGACCCCAACGCGGGGTTCGTGGCGGGCCTGATGACGTCCGCGCCGGGCGAGCTGCTCGGCGCGCTGGCGGCGGCACCGTCGCCGTCCGTCGAGACCCGGCTGCGGCAGATCCGCGCCTGGCTGGAGAACGGCGACTCCTACACCGCGCTGGAGGCCCTGCGGCACGTGGAGGAGGAACGGCCCGACGACTGGCGGGTCGTCTGGTACCGCGGCGTGGCCTCGCTGGTCACCGGCGACCACGAGGGCGCCGCGCTCGCCTTCGACGCGGTGTACGACGCCTTCCCTGGCGAGCCCGCGCCCAAGCTCGCCCTCGGCCTGTGCGCGGAGGTGCTGGGGCAGCTGGACAACGCCGCCGAGTACTACCGCCTGGTGTGGGCGACCGACCCGAGCTGTGTCAGCGCCGCGTTCGGCCTCGCGCGCGTGCAGCTCGCGGCCGGGGACCGGAGCGGCGCCGTACGGACGCTGGAGTCGGTGCCGGAGTCGTCCATCCACTACACGGCGGCCCGCGTGGCGGCCGTGCGGGCCCGGCTGCGGCAGCGGACGGCCGCCGCCGGTGACGTACCGTTCCTGGACGACCTGTCGGCCGCCGCCGGGCAGGTCGAGGCGCTGGACGCGTACGGGCTCGACCCGGCGCGGCGCGAGCAGTTGTCGGTGGAAGTCCTCGGCTGCGCCCTGGACTGGGTACTCTCCGATGGCCAGGGTTCCGCCCCGGCCGCGCGGCGGGTGCTGCTCGGCAGCGAGCTGGACGAGCGGGGCCTGCGCTTCGGCCTGGAGCGTTCGTACCGCATGCTGGCCCGGCTCGCGCGAGGCGGCGAGGAGAGGATCGACCTGGTGGAACGAGCCAACCGTTACCGCCCCCGGACGTGGGTGTAGTTGATGTCGCAGATGCCCCAGTTGTCCGCGTGCCCGAGCTGCGAGGAACCCCTTGAGTCGGGCGACCGTTTCTGCGGTGCGTGCGGATACGACTTGTCCGCTGTTCCGGTGCGGCCGGAGGACCAGCCGACGGTGACGTTGAACGGCGGGGTTGCGGCAACCGCGCCCCCGGGTGCGGCGTCTGCGGCTTCGCCGCCGGGTGCGGGTGTGGCAACGGCGCCGGGTACTCCCGCGCCCCCGGCGCCCGCGCCGCCCCCGGCCGCTCCCGCGCCCGCCAGCGGTGTCCGTTTCGACCGGTCCCAGTCCGGCGGTGACGGGTTCGGACCGTCGGCGTCCGGGCAGGAAGGCACGCCGTACGCCGGGACAGGCGACGCGGAAGGCACGCCGTACGCCGGGGCCGGCGAAGCGGACGCCCCGTCGGCCCCTTTGGCCTCCTCCGCCCCCGACGAGTACGCGCTGCAGGCACCCGATCCCCGGATCGCCGGCGAGCACGCCACGCACACCGCGCAGGCCCCGGCCGCCAAGGTCTGCGTGGCCTGCCGGGCCGGGCGGGTCGACAGTGACGGCTACTGCGAGAACTGCGGGCACGCCCAGCCCCGCGAGCGCGACCACATGGAGCAGGACGCCGGCACGGTCGCCGCCGTCAGCGACCGGGGCCTGCGCCACCCTCGCAACGAGGACGCGTTCGCGGTCGCCCGCACCGCGCTGCCCGACGGCTCCGCCGCCACCGTGGCGATCGTCTGCGACGGCGTCTCCTCGGCGACCCGCCCCGACGACGCCTCGCTCGCCGCGTCCCGCGCCGCGAGCGACGCGCTGCTCACTGCCCTGCCGCGGGGCACGCACCCGCAGCAGGCCATGCACGAGGCGATCCTCGCGGCCTCACACGCCGTCAACTCCCTCGCCGCCGAACCCGCGACGGCCCTGGAGCAGGGCCCGCACCAGAACGCCCCCGCCTGCACCCTGGTCGGCGCCGTGGTGACGCCCGGCCTCCTCGTCGTCGGCTGGGTCGGCGACAGCCGCGCCTACTGGGTGCCGGTGGACCGCGGCGCACCCCCCGCCCGCCTCACCGAGGACGACTCGTGGGCCGCGCAGATGGTCTCCGCCGGCCTGATGAACGAGGCCGAGGCCTACGCCGACGAGCGCGCCCACGCGATCACGGGCTGGCTGGGCGCCGACGCGTACGAACTGGAGCCGCACACCGCGGCCTTCAAGCCGGACCGGCCGGGTGTCGTGGTGGTCTGCACGGACGGCCTGTGGAACTACGCGGAGGCCGCCGAGGAGATGGCCCGCGTGGTCCCCCACGACGCCGCGCAGCGCCCGCTGCACAGTGCCCGGGTTCTGGTCGGTCACGCCCTGGACTGCGGGGGCCACGACAACGTAACAGTGGCCGTCGTGCCGTTCCCGGCCGTGCGGCAGGGGGCAGGATCGGCCTGAGCCCACTGCTTCCGGACGGCACATTCCGGGTTCCGGATTCCAGACAGAAGCGGTGGCAGAGGGACCGGAGGGGACCGGTCCCGTCGACAGCCGTCGCCCCACCCCGGTGGGGCGTCCTAGGGGGAGCAGAGTAGGCATGGCCAGTTTCTCGAAGCCGAAGGTGCCGCAGTTCTCGGTGGACGTCTACCAGAACGAGCACCTGCCGGAAGGCGGCCGCGAGGTCAACGCCGTCGTCACCGTGACCGCGACCGGCGGCGGCACGGTCGGCGGCGCGGTCACCGCGCCGCACCTGTACGCGTCCGGCCAGGGCCCCTCCGCGGCCGTGGCGATCATGGTCGACTGCTCGGGTTCGATGGACTACCCGTCGGCCAAGATGCGCAACGCCCGCGACGCGACGGCCGCCGCGATCGACACCCTGCGCGACGGCGTGCACTTCGCCGTCATCGGCGGCACGCACGTCGCCAAGGAGGTCTACCCGGCCGACGGCCGCCTCGCGGTCGCCGACGCCACCACCCGCGAGCAGGCCAAGCAGGCGCTGCGCAGCCTCGGCGCGGGCGGCGGCACGGCGATCGGCACGTGGCTGCGGCTCGCCGACCGCCTGCTGTCCTCGGCGGACGTCGCGATCCGGCACGGCATCCTGCTCACCGACGGCCGCAACGAACACGAGTCGCCCCAGGATCTCCGCGCGGCACTGGACGCGTGTGCCGGGCGGTTCACGTGCGACGCCCGGGGCGTGGGCACGGACTGGGAAGTGAAAGAAGTCACAGGGATCGCCTCCGCCCTGCTCGGCAGCGCGGACATCGTCGCCGACCCGGCCGGGCTCGCCGCCGACTTCACGCGGATGATGGAGACGGCGATGGGCAAGGAGGTCGCGGACGTCGCGCTGCGGCTGTGGACCCCGGTCGGTACGACCGTGAAGTTCGTCAAGCAGGCCGCGCCCACCATGGAGGATCTGACCGGCCGCCGCACCGAGGCGGGGCCGCGGGCCGGTGACTACCCCACCGGCTCCTGGGGCGACGAGTCCCGCGACTACCACATCTGCGTGGAGGTCCCGCCGGCCGGCCTCGGCCAGGAGATGCTCGCGGCCCGCGTCTCGCTGGTGATCCCGCAGCCCGACGGAAGCGCCCACCAACTCGGCGCGCAGGGTCTCGTACGGGCCGTCTGGACGGACGACCTGGTGGCGTCCACGGCGATCAACCCCAAGGTCGCCCACTACACCGGGCAGGCGGAACTGGCCCAGGCCATCCAGCAGGGGCTGGACCTTCGCAAAGTGGGCGACAGGGACGGGGCAACGGCCAAACTGGGCCGCGCCGTTCAGCTCGCGAGCGCCTCCGGCAACGCGGACACTGCGAAACTGCTTGCGAAGGTGGTGGACGTGGTGGATGCCGCGACAGGTACTGTGCGACTGAAGGCGAAGGTCGAGGAGGCCGACGAGATGACGCTCGAGACTCGGTCGACCAAGACTGTTCGCGTGAAGAAGTGACACAAGAACAGTGACATGAGAACACAGCGAGCCTGACCCCTTGGGGTTGGAGAAATCCGGCCGAGCGGCCGGAAAAGGAGAGGGGGAAGCGCCGACATGCCGACCTGCCCGAACGGACACCAGTCGGGTTCCGACGACTGGTGCGAGGTCTGCGGTCACCGCATGGCCGGTGCCGTACCTCCGCCCCCGCCCCCTCCGCCCCCGCCCGGCGGCGGCTACGGCTTCCCGCCGCCCGGCGGCCCCGGAGGACCGGGCGGCCCCGGAGGTCACGGCGGCCCGGTTGGTCACGGTGGTCCTGGTGGCCCCGGCGGTCACGGCAGCCACGGTGGCCCTGGTGGTCCAGGTGGCCCGGGTAGCCAGCACGAGCCGCAGCTCTGCCCGCAGTGCCGCACGCCCCGTGAGGGCGGCGCGCCGTTCTGCGAGGAGTGCCGGTGGAACTTCCTCACCAACACGGCGACCTCGTACACTCCAGCCGCTCCGCCCCCGCCCGGCCCGGGCGTGCGCTTCCAGCAGCAGCCGCCCGGCCCGTCGTACGGCGGCCACGACGCGTTCGACTACCAGGGCTCCCGCCCGTCCCAGGTGAACCGCCCGGCCGAGCCGATCCCTCCGGGCCCGCCTTTCGGCGGCGACCAGTCGGGGCACGGCGGGCATGGGGGGCACGGGGGTCATGGGGGCCAGGGCAGGCCTGGTGGTCCCAGTGGTCCTGGTGGCTCGCCCGGCCCGGGTGGCCCCGGTGGTCCGTCCGGCCCAGGTGGTCCCGGGCATCCCGGTGGTCCGAGCGGTCCGGGTGGTCCGAGCGGCCCGGGTGGCCCGTCCGGCCCGGGTGGCCCCATGGGCCCTGGCGGTCCCGGCGGTCCTGGTGGACCCGGTGGACCTGTGCATCCGGGCGGGCCCGGTGGCCCGGGCGGACCGGCGCGTCCGGGTGGTCCCGGGGGTCCGGGCGGTCCGGGCGGTATGGGTGGCCCGCAGGGCGGTCCTGTCGGGCAGCAGGGCGGCCCAGGTGGGCACGGCGGCCCTGACGGCCCCTCCGCTTTCGGCGATCCCTCCGGCTTCGGTGGTCCCTCCGGTTTCGGTGGTCCCTCCGGCTTCGGCGACGGGCCGGGCGGTCCCGGTGGCCCCGGCGCCCCGTCCGCTTTCGGCGGTCCGGACGGCCCCGGTGGCCGGCAAGGCCCCGGCGGCCAGGGGGGCGCAGGTGGTCCGGGAGGCCCGCCCCCCTTCGGCGACCCGTCACGCCCGGCGCCACCCCCGCCCGGCCCGACCCCGACCGCGGGCCCCGGCGGGCCCGGTGGCGGTCCGGGGAGTGGTCCTGGCGGCCCCGGTGGCGCCCCCCAGGCGTTCCAGCAGTCCGGCCCTCCGGCCCCGCCCGCGTACCCGCAGGAGACGCACCGGCAGCAGCCGGGCGGCCAGGCGGGCGGCGGCGAGGACGACTGGATGCTGCCTCCTCCGTCGACGGGCCCCGGTGGCCCGCAGGGCGGCGGCGGTTACGGCTACCCGCACCCCGGCGCGAACCAGCCCTCGTCCGGCGGCCCGGCGTTCAGCCAGGGCCCGGCGACGTGGCGGGCGACCATCGGCCCGGACCGCGAGTACTTCATGGCGATGATGCAGCGCTCCGGCCCCGAGGCCGCGGGCCTGAACCTGCCCGCGTACTCCCAGGAGCAGCAGCGCACGCTCACCGGCAACCAGGTCACCATCGGCCGCCGCCGCCACTCCACCGGCGAGACCCCCGACATCGACCTGTCGGTGCCGCCGGAGGACCCGGGCGTCTCGCACCAGCACGCGGTGCTGGTGCAGCAGCCGGACGGCAGCTGGGCCGTGGTCGACCAGAACTCGACGAACGGTACGACGGTCAACGGCTCGGACGAGCCGATCCAGCCGTTCGTGCCGGTGCCGTTGCAGGACGGCGACCGGGTGCACGTCGGGGCATGGACGACGATCACGGTCCGGCGCGGCTGAACCACGGGTCCGGGAGGGGCCGCACGCACGGCCCCTCCCGGTCGCCCGGCAGACCGGTGACGGTCCTACGTCTTGAGTCCTCGGTCCCCCCGTCTGAGAGCATGGGGACGTGAAAGAGATACGGCGCGGCACGCTTCAGGAGCAGACCTTCTACGAGCAGGTCGGCGGGGAGGAGACCTTCCGCCGGCTCGTCCACCGTTTCTACGAGGGAGTCGCCGAGGACCCGATCCTGCGGCCCATGTACCCCGAGGAGGACCTGGGCCCGGCCGAGGAACGGCTCACGCTGTTCCTGATCCAGTACTGGGGCGGCCCCACGACGTACAGCGAGAACCGCGGCCACCCCCGCCTGCGCATGCGCCACGCCCCCTTCGCCGTCAACCGCGCGGCCCACGACGCCTGGCTGACGCACATGCGCACCGCGGTGGACGAACTCGGCCTGTCCGAGGAACACGAACACACCCTGTGGAACTACCTGACGTACGCGGCAGCCTCAATGGTGAACACACCGGACTGAGAGCGCCGCCCCCGCCGCGTGCTGGAGCGAGGGCGGGCGGTCAGCGGACGCTGAGGTTCAGGGGGCCGAGTCCTGAGCGGCGTACGGCGATCGAGCCGTACGGCGTGCGCAGGCGCAGCCACGTGCCCGAGGAGAACAGGCCCGGCGCGCCGGCGGGTGAGGTGGTGGGGCGGAGGAAGCCGAGGGACTGGGCGGCGTGTACCGCGCGGACGGGCAGGCCGGTGTCCCCGACCGTGCGGGACCAGATGTCCCGCCCGATGCGGTCCCGTTCGGCGCGGGTGCGCCGCTCGGGCGGCAGTTCCTCCGCGCGGGAGCGGAATTCGGCCACGGCGGCGGCGACCGTCGCGCGCAGCGCGTCCGGCGCCGGCAACCCGGGCACGGGCTGCCAGCCACCGCGCGGCGGCAGCAGGCCCGCCCACGGCGGGCCGGTCACCTCGCCCGGCACGACGGCCGTGGCGGCCCGTTCGTCCACCGACTCCAGCAGCTCACCGGCGGACACCGTCATGTCGAGCGTGACGTCGAGCCCGTCCTCGTAGGGCTTCGCGAGCCGCACCGCGCGGATCGCCAGCACCTCGAAGGAGGGCGGCCGGCCGAAGACGGCGAGTGCGGTGCCCGCCCCCTGGAGGCGCACCGCGGCTCCACGGTCGTAGTGGAGCAGCCGGGAGAGGAAGGCCGCGAGATCCGCCGCCTCCCCCTCGTCGGCGAGGTGGAGCACCGTCATGCGGCGACGGCCTCCGGGTCCTTGTCCATGTACTCCTCGAGGAACTCGCGTTCCTCCTCGGTGATCCGGCGCGGCCGCTGGTGCTCGAAGTCGAACGGCACGATCACCGTCGACGCGCGGACGTAGATCCGGTCACCGTCCTTCACCTCGTAGGTGAGGGTGAAGGAGGCGGCACGTATTTCCGTGACCCACAGCTCGATGCCCACCGGCTCGTGCCGGTGGACGAGCTGCTGCTTGTAGTCGATCTCGTGGCGCGCCACCACGGACCCCTGCTGGAAGTCCTTGTCGGGCCGGAACAGGAAGTCGATACGGGCTTCCTCCAGGTAGCGGAGGAAGACCACGTTGTTGACGTGGCCGTACGCGTCCATGTCCGCCCAGCGCAGCGGGCAGCGGTAGATGTGCCGCAAGAGATCAGCCCCGGGTCAGCTTCTTGTAGGTGGCGCGGTGCGGACGGGCGGCGTCCGGACCGAGTCGCTCGATCTTGTTCTTCTCGTACGACTCGAAGTTGCCCTCGAACCAGAACCACTTGGAGTTGCCCTCGTACGCGAGGATGTGCGTGGCGACGCGGTCCAGGAACCACCGGTCGTGGGAGACGACCACGGCGCACCCGGGGAATTCGAGGAGCGCGTTCTCCAGGCTGCTGAGGGTCTCGACGTCGAGGTCGTTGGTCGGCTCGTCGAGGAGCAGCAGGTTGCCGCCCTGCTTGAGGGTGAGCGCCAGGTTCAGCCGGTTGCGCTCACCGCCGGAGAGGATGCCGGCCGGCTTCTGCTGGTCCGGGCCCTTGAAGCCGAAGGCGGAGACGTAGGCCCGCGAGGGCATCTCCACCTGGCCCACGTTGATGTAGTCGAGTTCGTCGGAGACGACGGCCCACAGGGTCTTCTTGGGGTCGATGTTCTCGCGGCTCTGGTCGACGTAGGAGATCTTGACCGTGTCGCCGACCTTGATCGTCCCGGAGTCGGGCTGCTCGATGCCCTGGATCATCTTGAACAGCGTGGTCTTGCCGGCGCCGTTCGGGCCGATGACGCCGACGATGCCGTTGCGCGGGAGGGTGAAGCTGAGGTCGTCGATGAGGACCTTGTCCCCGAACGCCTTGCTGAGGTTGTTGACCTCCACGACGACGTTGCCCAGACGCGGGCCCGGCGGGATCTGGATCTCCTCGAAGTCCAGCTTCCGCATCTTCTCGGCCTCGGCGGCCATCTCCTCGTAGCGGGCCAGACGCGCCTTGGACTTGGCCTGGCGCCCCTTGGCGTTCGACCGCACCCACTCCAGCTCGTCCTTGAGGCGCTTTTGACGTTTGGCGTCCTTCTGCCCCTCGACCTTGAGGCGGGTGGCCTTGGTCTCCAGGTACTTGGAGTAGTTGCCCTCGTAGCCGTGCAGCCGGCCGCGGTCGACCTCGCAGATCCAGCCGGCCACGTTGTCCAGGAAGTACCGGTCGTGGGTGACGGCGACGACAGTGCCCTCGTACTTGGCGAGGTGCTGCTCCAGCCAGTTCACGGACTCGGCGTCGAGGTGGTTGGTGGGCTCGTCGAGCAGCAGCAGGTCGGGCTGCTCGAGCAGCAGCTTGCACAGTGCGACGCGGCGGCGCTCACCACCGGAGAGGTTGGTGACGGGCCAGTCGCCGGGCGGGCAGCCGAGGGCGTCCATGGCCTGCTCGAGCTGGGCGTCGAGGTCCCAGGCGTTCGCGTGGTCGAGCTCTTCCTGGAGCTTGCCCATCTCCTCCAGCAGCGCGTCCGAGTAGTCGGTCGCCATCAGCTCGGCGATCTCGTTGAAACGGTCGAGCTTGCCCTTGACCTCGGCGACACCCTCCTGGACGTTCTCCAGGACGGTCTTGTCCTCGCTCAGCGGGGGCTCCTGGAGCAGGATGCCGACCGTGTAGCCGGGCGCCAGGAACGCATCGCCGTTCGACGGCTGCTCCAGCCCCGCCATGATCTTCAGAACCGTCGACTTACCGGCACCGTTCGGGCCGACGACGCCGATCTTCGCACCCGGAAGGAAGTTCAGGGTGACGTCGTCGAGGATCACCTTGTCGCCGTGCGCCTTCCGCGCCTTGCGCATGGTGTAGATGTACTCAGCCAAGAGAAACCGTCCGGCAGCTTGAAATCTGGCAGTGGGCAGATACACCCCATCTTGCCCGAGGTCCACCCTCGGGTGTTAACCCGCTCGGTCGGGGGACTGTGACCTGCGGTTTCTCCGGTCGGGGCGGTGGGTTCAGTGCCGCTGCCGGTTGCTGCCGGACGGCGTCGCGTGGCGTTTCGGGAGCGAAGGCGGCGCAGGTGCGTGTGAGCGCCTGCGGGCCTCGGGTGTCAGCCCCGCGATGTGTGCAGGCGGCGGCGCGGGCTGCGCAGCGTGTGCCAGATGGCTCCCAGGGCCAGGGACTGGATCAGTGCCGAGACGACCACCCCGGTGATCAGGTACCACGTCGCCGCGTCCGCGCCGAACAGGGCCTCCCCGGCCAGCGCGACCAGGGCGAACGTCGGGAGGGTGAGCAGTGCCGGCCACACCCAGATCAGGGATTCCATGCCGTTGTCCGTGAACAGCGGCTGGATCACGGCGACGCCGATGGCGATGCCGACCACGCCGAGGTAGACCGCCGAGGCCGGGTTGGCGAACATCAGGCGCCACAGCGAGCGCTTCGGGTTGCGTTTCATGGTTTCCACCCCGTGTTGTCGTGTACCTCCCATCGGCGGCCGGAAACGGGGTGGGGCGTGAGTGCGGGCGATCAGGTGATCATGCTCCCGGTCGGAGGCCGACCGGGCGGGCCGGGCGGGCTAGGCCAGGCGGGTCAGGCGGGCCAGGCCAGACGGGCAGGCCGGGCGGGCCGGGCCAGGCACGCCGGGTCAGACCGACCGCGCGGACCGGGCCGGGCAGGCCGGGCCGGGTGGATCGAAGGCGGCGGCTCCACACGGGCCGGCCTCCGATCGCGCCCGAGGACGAGCCGACGCCAGGGCTGCCGCCACGCCTGCGCACAGGCCGCAGCCGACGCCCCCGTCAGCCCTTCCGCCCGCTCTGCCCGCGCCGCGTGATCGTCAGGGCCGTGCCGCCCAGCAGTACCAGGGCCACCGCCAGGCCCGCTATCAGCGGGGTCATGTCGGACGAGCCCGTTTCGGCGAGGTTCGTGTCCGCGGCCGTGCCGCCCACCGTCGCCGGGCTGGGTTCGGTCAGGGTCTGGGTGGCGTCGCCGGCCTCGCCGGCCCGGGTCCGGCAGTCCAGTACGCCCGTGAACCGCTTCTCGAAGCCGCCCGGCCCCTGGATCGTGAAGTCGTACGCCTGGTCCTCGCTCAGCGGGATCGTCACCGTCCGGGAGGTGCCCGCCGGGATCGTGTGGTGGATGCCCATCAGCTCGAAGGTGAACGGCTCGTCGCCTTTGTTGTCCGCGGTGATGTCCACGCCGCCCTTGGCGCAGTTCTTGGCCGCGGACAGGGCGGGGATGGCGCCGGTCCCGGCCCAGGTCGCGCTCGCCGTCGCGGAGACCGTCGATTCGCTGGAGCCGGCCAGGATCTGTGTCTGGCTGCGGCTCTCGGAGGTGAAGGCCCGGCCGACCGGCACGGTCGTCGAGGCCTGCACGGTCAGCGTCGCCGTGCCGTCGGCGGCGTCGTCGGGCACCTGGAAGAAGACCTGGCTGCCGTCGGCCGCGGACGTGATCTCCTTGCCGTCCTCGCCGACGACGCGCACCCCGCTCACGGCGGCGTCCGCGGGCGGCGTCACCGTCGCGCCACCGGCGTCGGTCCGCACCGTGACCGGCCCGAGCCGCTCACCGGGGCGACCGGAGACGGCGGGAGGGTCGAGGGTCAGAGACGCTTGGGGCTCCGGCATGTGCCGGGCGTTCTTGTGCAGGTAGTCGGCGAGCTTCTCGGCCTCCGGGTCGGCGGCGTCGACCTCCGCGCCGTCCGAGTAGCGCCAGATGGCCACCTGCGTGCCGGCCGCGGCGTCCTGCTCGGTGAGGCCGCCCTTGACGCCGGCCTTCGCCGCGAGCGCCGCGAGGTCGTTCACCTGCGGGTAGGAGTTCTGCAGGATCCAGTGGATGCGCCCCGCGTCCTCGTTGGCGTCGAGCGACGTGCCGCTCCACGGTGTCTCGTGGTACTTGGCGTCCTTCTGCGTAGGGTTGTGGATGTCGACGCAGTACGTCTGCAGGGTGCCGCCGCCCTCGACGGACATCTCGAACAGACCCGCCGACACCTGCTGGTCGCCGGTGTCGCCGTGTATCACCGCGGTGCCGAAGGTCTTCAGCCCGTTTATGGTGGCGGTCGCCCCGCCCTGGTTCTGTGCCGTCTCGTCGGCGGCGGCCGGGCCGGCGCCGGTCAGCGCACCGGCGGCGACGAGCCCGGACAGCAGCGTCGCGGCGGCGACGCGGGCCGCCCCTCGCCGCCGCGCGGACAGGCCAGAGAACGAAGCAAACACGCACATCCCCTTCGAGCAGGACCCGTTGACGTGGGGGAACGGCCCCACCAGCAGAAATCGGAAAGCCCCGAGAGCTATGCCCGGCATCCTAAGGAGGCCGCCGACCGCGCCTCGCGGCGGTACCGTCCGGCGACGTATCCGACTCGGAATCGTTACCGCGGAGACCACCCCTGAGCAGGAGTTATCGACAAATCCCCGGGTTTTGTTCGGTACGCATGCATGGATAAGCCGCAGTTCGGGCCGCCGCGCGTCAACAGGGCGGCGGCCCGGTTTCTGACCTGCCGTCATGTCACCAAGACCGGCTCCCGCGCCTCCTGTTGGGCATCCGTCCCCGCAGCGTCCGGGGGTGTCGTGACCGTCGGTGGCGTCTCCCAGTTGGGCTCGGGCCGGGGTGATGTGGTGGCCGGTTCCGGTTTGCCGGCGCGCCGGAAGGCCGCCGTGCCCCGGGCGAGGTCGTGGCCGACCGCGACGGCGTCGATGTCCGCCGACGTCCGGCTCTGCCCGTCACGCACCTCCGAACGCACTTTCAGCCGCCCTTGCACGATGACCGGATCGCCCACCGACAGCGACGCCGCCACGTTCGTGGCGAGCTGCCGGTTGGCCCACACCGTGAAGAAGTTGGTGTGCCCGTCCGCCCATGTGCCCTTCTCCCGGTCCCAGTAGCGCGAGGTGACCGCCAGCCGGAACCGTGCCGACGGGCCGGACGCCAGCTCCCGGTACACCGGCTGCGTCGCCACGTTCCCCACCGCGCAGACCATCGTCTCGTTCACAGTGAACCCCTCCCTGGCCCGGCCGCCGAACGCCGGGCGGATGCGCGTACGGGCCCGTCCCGTACGGCTGCGTCTGCCGCGCCGGGCGCGAACATCCTCGTCCGCCGCCCGCGCCGCGACGGCCCCGCCCGTCCTGCCGGGCGCGATCGCCGCGATGCCAGACTGCCGCCGCCGGGCCGGGCCCGCCGAGCGCTGTGGACCACCGCCCGCCTGTGGAAAACTCCGCCACCCGAACGGGTGACAGGGCCCCGGGGGCGAAGGGCTCAGCCCGCCCCCACCCCCAGGACCTTGCCGTACTGCTCCCGCACCTCCCGGTACCGCAGCAGCTCCGCCGCCACCGGATCCAGCACCCGGGCCCTGCCGCACCCGGCCGCCGCCTCCCGCAATCGGCGCTCCGCCTCCTGCCCGTACCGCCGGGCCGGTCCCCGCGCCGCCATCCGGCAGCTCCACTCGATGAGCGGACCGCCCACGATGCCCGCCACCATGAGCAGCACCGGCACCCCCAGGTTCGGGGACATGAACCCGATGATCTGCCCCAGCAGCCAGAGCCCGCCGACGACTTGCAGGATCGTCATGGACGCCTGCGCGAGCACGGCCACCGGCCACCACCCGGGGCGGGGCGGCCGCCCGGGCGGCAGTGCCGACCGCGCCACCAGTTCGTCCAGCGCCTCCGGCAGCCCCTGCGAGCCGCGTACGGCCGCCTCGCGCACCGCCTGCGCCCACGGCGCCGGCAACCCGGCCGAGGCCCGGTCGGACAGCGTGCGCACCGCGTGCTCGACGCGCTGGCGCGCCGTGGCCTCCGCGTCCGCCGGGGCGCGCAGGGGCAGCCGTCCGGTGGGAGGTTCGCGCCGGTCGTGGTACCAGCGCCACAGCCGCAGCCAGGGCGTGCCGCACGCGCGGTTGGCGTTGCGCAGCCACGCGCGTTCCGCCGCCTCGCCCGCCGCCGTGGCGCCCACCGCGTCCGCGAGCCGGGCCGAGAACTCCTCCCGCGCCTCCTCGCTGAGCCCCGTCCGCTGACCGGTGACGTAGACGGGCCGCAGGCGCCACGCGGCGGCGTCCACGTCGGCCGCGATGCGGCGCGCGGGTGCGCCCCGCTCGGTCACGAACTGGCCGAGCGCGTCGCGCAGTTCGCCGACGCCTTCCCCGGTCAGCGCGGACAGCGCGAGCACGGTGGCGCCCGGTTCGCCGTACTCGCCCAGGGCGATGCCGTCCTCGTCGAGCAGCCGGCGCAGGTCGTCGAGGACCTGTTCGGCGGCCTCGCCGGGCAGCCGGTCGATCTGGTTGAGGACGACGAACATCACCTCGGCGTGCCCGGCCATGGGCCGCAGGTACCGCTCGTGGAGGATGGCGTCGGCGTACTTCTCGGGGTCCACCACCCACACCACCGCGTCGACCAGCGCGAGGATGCGGTCGACCTGTTCGCGGTGCTGCACGGCGGCCGAGTCGTGGTCGGGCAGGTCGATCAGGACGAGCCCGCGCAGCTGCGGGTCGGCGTCCCCGCCGTGCAGCGGGCGGCGCCGCAGCCTGCCGGGGATGCCGAGGCGGTCGATGAGGGTGGCGGCGCCGTCGCTCCAGCTGCACGCGATGGGCGCGGCAGTGGTCGGCCGGCGCACGCCGGTCTCGGAGATCGTCACTCCGGCGAGCGCGTTGAACAGCTGCGACTTGCCGCTGCCGGTGGCGCCCGCGATGGCGACGACGGTGTGCTGCCCGGACAGCCTGCGCCGCGCGGCGGCCTCGTCCAGGACCCGGCCCGCCTCGGTGAGCGTCCGGCTGTCGAGCCGCGCGCGGGAGAGCCCGACGAGTTCCCGCAGGGCGTCCAGCCGCGACCGCAGCGGCCCGTCGTACGCCAGTGGCGCCGCGGCCCGCACGGCGGGCGGCTGCCTCTCCACGACGGTGAACCGCTGCGCGGGGGCGCTCTCGTTCACGCGGCGGGCGATCAGCCCGTCGTCCCAGGCGCCCTCGGGGTCGTCCGCGCCGGCGTCGTCGCCCCGGTTGCCGCCGGCACGGCGGGTGTCGTCGGACCCCTCTCCGGAACGTCCCTCCCCGGCGCCCCGCCGCTCGGCGGCATCCCCCCGCTCGCCCGCCTCGCCGGGCCGCGCACGCGTACCGCGGTCGTCGCGGCCGGACGTCCGGCCGTCGGAAGCGGACGACCGGCCGCTGCCGGATCCGTTGCCCTCCGGGCGGTCGGCGCGGTCGGTGTGGTCCTGATCAGTGACGGCGGTCACCGGTCACCTCTCCTTCTGCAGTACGGACAGGGCGGCGATGAGTTCGGCCTGCGGCTCCGGCTGGACGTCCAGGGCGTGGAGCGGGGCGAGGCGGCGTTCGCGTTCGGCGTTGAGGACGCGGTCCACGTGCTCGACGAGCAGCCGCCCGCCCCGGTC
Organism: Streptomyces sp. NPDC051207; assembly: GCF_040682395.1. Taxonomy (NCBI): domain Bacteria; kingdom Bacillati; phylum Actinomycetota; class Actinomycetes; order Kitasatosporales; family Streptomycetaceae; genus Streptomyces; species Streptomyces sp. NPDC051207. The sequence continues at coordinate 66,562 of NZ_JBFBAX010000018.1, forward strand.
GCGCAGCCGCAGCGCCCCGTGCGCGCCGATCCGCTCGGCGATGCCCTCACCGGCGGACCGCGCCCGGCGTCCGCCGAGCAGCACCGTGGCGGCGAGGGCGGCGACGACCTCGGAGTCGGGGGCGACGTTCCGGTCGAGCTCGCCGACCTCCTCCTCGGCGTACTCCTCGAGTTCGCGCCGCCAGCGCCGTACGGCGAGCCCGATGCGGTGCTCGGCGCTCTCCGCCGCGGGGTCCCGCTCGGTCAGCCCGGCCGCGGCGGGTTCGCGCCGCCAGGCGTCGTCCACGCGCTCGTCGGCGGCGGTGACGGCGCACAGCAGGAGCGCGCCGAGGCTCTCCACGAGGGCGTCCAGCAGCTCTCCCGCGGTGCAGTCGAGGGGGAAGGCCCGCCAGCGCTTCAGGGCGTCCCCGGCGAGGACCGCGCCGGCCTGCAGCCGGCTCCGCACGCGCGTGTGCTCGCTGTCGTACGCCGAGTCGACGGCGGAGGTGAGCCGCAGGGCGGCGGCGTACTGCGCGGCGGCGGCGCTCGCCAGCTCGGGCATGCGGGACTTGAGGGAGCCGAGGACGCCGTACGCGGTGCGGGCCATGGTGTGCTGACGGGCCGCCGGGTCCTGCGCCTGGTGGACGAGCCAGGTGCGCAGCGCGGCCACGGCAGTGCCGGGCAGCAGGCCGCCGCCCCAGGCCGACTCGGGCAGCTCGGGCACCGTGAAGCGCGGCACGTCGCCGAGCCCGGCCTTGGTGAGCAGGGCGCCGTACTGCCGGGACACCTCGGAGACGACCTGGTGCGGCACCCGGTCGAGGACGGTGACGAGGGTGACGTCGTACTCCTTGGCGGTGCGCAGCAGGTGCCAGGGCACGGCGTCGGCGTAGCGGGACGCCGTGGTGACCATCACCCAGATGTCGGCGGCGCACAGCAGCTCGGCGGCGAGGACCCGGTTGTCGGAGAGCAACGAGTCGATGTCGGGGGCGTCGAGGAGGGCGAGGCCGCGCGGCAGGGTGTCGGCGGTCTCGATGCGCAGCACGCGCGCGGGGTCCTCTCCCGGGAGCAACGGGTCGTCGTCCGGGGCGCGCTGGGGGGCCCACACGCGCGTGAGGCCGGGCAGCACGCGCATGCCGCTGAACCAGTGATGGTCCTCCGGATGGCAGACCAGCACCGGTGTGCGTGTCGTCGGCCGCAGCACGCCCGCCTCGCTGACCCGCCGTCCCACGAGGGAGTTCACGAGCGTCGACTTCCCGGCCCCGGTGGAGCCCCCCACGACGGCCAGAAGGGGCGCCTCGGGCTCTCTGAGGCGGGGCACCAGGTAGTCGTCGAGCTGCGCGAGCAGTTCGTCGCGGTTGGCACGCGCGCGTGGGGCCCCCGCCAGGGGCAGCGGGAAGCGTGCGGCGGCGACACGGTCGCGCAGGGCGGAGAGTGCGTCGAGCAGCTGAGGCCGTACGTCCAAGGTCACCACATGCGAAGAATGCCCAATTTTAGGGGAATTCTGAAGCATATGAGCATGTCTGCGCGCCGACCGGACACAAGGGATGGAAGGGACGAGCGGGGAGCAGGCACACTCCGGGCATAACGAGTGGACAACACCCGAGGCCCGAGCGGCCAAAAACGGTGCACGATTCGCACCCGCCTGCGATTATCGGGACCGCTTCACCGAACCTCCACATCGAGTCACGGAGGCGAGGCAACAGGGGCAGGGACGCGAGAGCCCTATCCTTGTCCCCGGCAACGTCAGGTACCGGCCACAGCCGGGCATCACGATCGAGGCCACCACACCAGGCCCCCGTAGCTCAGTGGATAGAGCAGGCGCCTTCTAAGCGCTTGGCCGCAGGTTCGAGTCCTGCCGGGGGCGCATACAGCCTCTCACCTGCGGAAACGCGTGAGAGACTCTTTCGTGTCCGCATGCACACCGCTCGGGAGCAGGCGCCTTCGCCTGTCCGCCGCCGCCGCGGGTAACGGTGTCGCACCGGGTAGCACACCTTCGCTATCGCGGACGGCATGACAGCGCAGCCGGAGATCACTCAGCGCGATCTGCGCACCCGCTCCAAAGAGATCACGGACGCCGTCCAGGGCGGACAGGCGTTCACCGCCACCCGCGACGGGCATCGTGTCGGCGAGCTGATCCCGCTCCGCCGCCGTCGCCGCTTCGTTCCCCGCGCCGAGTTGGCGACCCGCATCCACGGCAGAATCTGCGCCGCCGTCGTCTCCACAGGCCGTAAGCCCCGTCGCCGTGTGACCGACCTGATGATCGCCGCCGTCGCGGCCGCCGAGGGTCTCCCCCTGTTCACCACCGACCCCGACGACTTCAAGGGCCTCGACGACTTGATCACCATCGTGCCCGTCACCCGGCCCGAGACCCGGCACGACCGGTAGCACCCCGTCGGTCCCGCCCTGCGCCGGAAGCCAGGGTGGTTCCACTCCCGGTCGCCGGCACCACCGCCCGACACCGACTCACGTCACGCGAGACCTCGATCCGCGCGGAGATGGCGCCCGGAGCCTCGGTGCCGGCACGCGCCCGTACAGTTGCCCGATGACGCCGATCAAGAAGTTCCAAGTGACCTTCGACTGCGCAGAACCCGAGCGGCTCGCCCGTTTCTGGTGCGAGGTGCTGGGGTACGTCATACCGCCGCCACCGGCGGGGTTTGCCACTTGGGACGATTTCAAGCGCTCGCAGCCACCTGAGCAGCGGGATTCCTGGTTCGCCTGCGTCGACCCCTCAGGGGTGGGCCCGCGGCTGTACTTCCAGCGTGTCCCCGAGGGGAAGGCCGCCAAGAACCGGCTGCATCTTGATGTGCGGGTCGGCACCGGACTCGTGGGGGAAGAGCGCCTCGCCGCCCTTGAGGCGGAATGCGCACGACTGGTCCCGCTCGGTGCGGTGCACGTGCGCACGCTGTACGACGGCAATGATTCGTGCATCCCGATGCTGGACATCGAGGGCAACGAGTTCTGCATCGACTGAGGGGCCGCGAACGTGCCTTCGCCCCGTCCCCATGAGCCAGGGCGCAGGCACGAGGGGCGGTCATCAGCCAAAGGCCCCCGGAAATGACAGCAAGCGCTGTGACGGTATTCGTGCGCGAGCGACCAGCGAGGACGCAGGTGAGCACATCGCTCAACCCCTGCCACCTTCTGAGCGTTTAGCCCCTGCCACCTTCTGAGCGCTTGGCCGCAGGTTCGAGTCCTGCCGGGGGCGCCCTTTCCGGCCCAGGGCGCGGAACGCGGCCTGACCTGTGGAGACACCCCCGGTTCAGGTTTCCCTCCGCGGCGCGTAATCGGCCTCGTCCAGTCCGAAGGTCCAGGCGACGCCCTCCCGGGCGGTCCGTGTCCGCGGCGGCACCCGCAGCCAGTACGTGCGGTGCGTGCCGTCCGGCTCCGGTGTGGAGTTGACCACTTCGACCATCACCAGCGGCTCGTCCCCCTCCAGTTCGATCCGCCACAGCACGCCCGCCTCGTCCCGCTGCACCGGCTCGGCCCCGGACTCCGCCAGGTAGCGCTCGTAGCCGTAGTGCTCCAGCATCACGCGGCGCAGCTCCGCGTTCTCCTCCTCGCGTATCCGCCGCGGCGTCAGCCCGGCGAGCCCGTCGAGGAATTCGGCGGGGACCGGCATGCCCCGCCAGGCGTACAGCGCGAATCCGTCGGGGAAGGCGAGCGCCGGGCCGTCCCCGCGGTCGAGCCGGCCCGCCTCGTCCCGGTGCAGTTCCACGGGACGTTCACAGACGATCGCGGTCTTCTCGTACGGCCACCACCAGCCCGCGGCGCGGGCCACCGCGGCGACGCCCGCGAGGGCCCCGGCGCCGTCCTGGCCGTCGAAGGCCGCCAGCCAGGCGGCGTCGTGCTGGCCCAGCACGGCGTCCAGCAGCACGAGCCGGACCGCGCGCTCCCCGCCCGGCGCACCGGCCGAGGCCTCGACCACGCCCGTGCGCAGCCGCTCGGCCAGCAGGGCCGTGGTGTCCCACAGCTGCGCCCCCGTCAACGCCCAGTGCGCGGCCCAGCCGGCCGGCCCGAGCCGGTCGACGAGGCGTTCGCGCGCGGCGGCCCACGGCCGGGTGCGCACCGCGTCGCGGACGCTGCGGCCCGTCGTGCCGTCCGCGGTGAGCCGCGCCGCCAGTTCCGCACCCTCGCGGGGCGAGCCCGCCCAGAGGATGCGCTCGGGTCCGGGCAGGCCCGCCAGCCGGTAGGCGAGGCGCACGCCGTCCTCGGCGGCCGTACGGTCCGCGGGGCCGGTCCCCGCGGCCACCTCACGCCATATCGCCGTCACGTCCCCCGGCCCGGCCTGCGCCCCTGTCTGCGTCCGCGCCGGCCTCTCTGCCTGTGTCTGTGCCCGTGTCTGTGCCTGTGTCGTCATCCGCCGTTCCCCCCTGATCGCATTCGCGCCGTTCGTGATCACAGTCGCATCGCTCGTGATCGCGGTGGCCTCGTTCGCCATGCCTCTCCCCCGCCTGGCGCTCAGTCCGCCACCACGCGTACCGCGCCCGGCGCGTACTCGCGCTGTCGCACCACGCGGTACCAGCCCTTGGGCAGCGGTATCGCCGCGTGCTCCTCGTGCACCACGCGTCCGCCGTCCGGGAGGTGGAGCCAGGAGGAACCGAACGGCCCCGGCTCCCGCACCAGCGTCCCCGGCCCGACCACCGCATGGGCATGCCCGGTGACCTCGCCGAGAGCCAGCACGAGCCTGCCCCGCGCGTCCCTCGGCTGCCGCGGCAGCGCGTCCGTGTCCGGTGGCACGGCGGTCTCCGCCACGGGCACGATAAGGACATCCCCTTGCCGGTACATGCACGTCTCCCCTCGCCGTCGGCACCTCGCCGACCCATGTCCACGACGCTACGACGGGGGTCTGACAACGCCCCCGGGCACCGCTCGGCGGACCAGGCCCCGGACGGCCTCCCCGCGCAGCGCCGCGAGCCGCGCGGCCCCGCCCCGCACAGCCCGTCGGCGCCGCTGTCAGTGCCGCTTGGTACAACTGCCCGCACGAGCAGCGTCCGTCCGCCCAGGAGACCGGAGACCCACGGCATGTCCCACGTCGAGCATCTGCAGGAACTGCACGGCCTCCCGGCCTTCGACTTCCCCGCACCCGGATCGGAGTCGAAGCTGCCCGCCGCGGACGCCGTGGCCTGGCGGCTGTCCGTCGACCCCTACGGGGACTCCCCGGAGGAGGATGTCCACGGCCTGTGGGCCCGCTTCCTCGACACCGTGGACCCCGCCGGCGTCCAGGCGATCGTCGTGGGCCAGTGGGGCGAGCCGTACGACAACGACTCCGGCGTGATCGTGCGGCACCTGGTGGACGCCCGGGACCGGCTGACCGCGCTGCGGGCCGTGTTCATCGGGGACCTGGAGATGGAGGAGGCGGAGATCTCCTGGATCGAGCAGTCCGACGTCACGCCGGTGCTCGACGCCTACCCGCTGCTGGAGGAGTTCGGCGTACGCGGCGGCACCGGGCTGCGCTTCCCCGCGGTCCGGCACGCGCACCTGCGCACGCTGAGCTTCGAGGCCGGCGGACTGCCGGGCGAGGTCGTGCGCGGTGTCGTCGCCAGCGAGCTGCCCGCGCTGGAGTACCTGGAGCTGTGGCTCGGCGTCGAGGGCTACGGCGGCGACGCGACGGTCGCCGACCTCGCGCCGCTGCTGGCGGGCGGGCGCTTCCCCGCGCTGCGCCATCTGGGGCTGCGCAACAGCGAGATCCAGGACGAGATCGCGGCGGCGGTCGCCTCGGCGCCCGTCGTCGCCCAGCTGAAGTCGCTCGACCTGTCCCTCGGCACGCTCACCGACGAGGGGGCGACGGCGCTGCTCGACGGCCAGCCGCTCACCCACCTGACCTGGCTCGACCTCCACCACAACTTCGTCAGCGAGCCGGTGGCCCAGCGGCTCCGGGCGGCGCTGGAGCCCTCCGGCGTGGAGGTCGACCTGTCCGAGCGGGGCGAGGAGTGGGACGACGACGGCACGGTCCACCGATTCACCGCCGTCTCGGAATGAGGCCGTCATGACCGTCGGCGAACACCTCGAAACCTTCCACGGCCTGCCTGTCTTCACCCTGCCCGAGCCGCCCGAGGACGGCTCGCGCGCGGACGAACTCCCGGACGCCGCAGGCGTCGCCTGGCGCCTGGACTGCTACCAGGCGGGAGAAATACCGTTCCCCGAGCTGTGGCAGAGCTTCACCGACCGGGTGCCGGGCAAGGACGTACGCGCCCTGGTCCTCGGCTCCTGGTGGGACGACGAGTACACCGGCCTGCGCCCGGCGCTCGAGCAGATCGTGGCCGACGCCCACCGCTTCCCGGAGCTGCGCGCGCTGTTCCTCGCCGACGTCACCGGCGAGGAATGCGAGATCTCCTGGCTGCAGCTCACCGACGTCACGCCCGTCCTGGAGGCCTTCCCCCTGCTGGAGGAGTTCGGCGTCCGCGGCGGCGACTCCCAAGGGCTCGGTGAGGAGCCCCTGTCGTTGCGCCCGGTACGCCACGAGGCGCTGCGCGCGCTGCGGTTCGAGTCGGGCGGCCTGCCCGGACAGGTGGTGCGCGCGGTCACCGCGTGCGAACTGCCCGCCCTGAAGCGGCTGGAGCTGTGGCTCGGCGTGTCCCGGTACGGCGGTGACGCGACGGTCGCCGACCTCGCGCCGCTCCTGGCCGGCGGTCGCTTCCCGGCGCTGCGCCATCTCGGCCTGATGAACAGCGAGCTGCAGGACGAGATCGCGGCGGCGGTCGCCTCGGCACCGGTCGTCGCCCAGCTGGAGTCGCTGGGCCTGGCCATGGGCACCCTCACCGACACCGGCGCCGAGGCCCTGCTGGGCGGCCAGCCGCTGACCCACCTGCGGCACCTCGACCTGCACCACCACTTCCTGAGTGAGGCCGTGGCCGACCGGGTCCGCGCGGCCTTCGGTTCCGCGGGGACCGAGGTGGACCTGTCGCAGTGCCGCCGGCTGGACGGGGAGTGGCGCTATGTCGCTGTCTCGGAGTGACACGCGGCCTTCTCCGGACTGTCCGGGGCCCGGCAGCGGGCTGCGGTTCGCCGTCGTCGGCAACCCGGAGAACCGGCGGACGACGATGTTCGCCGACGCCGTCCGCGCGGCCGGCCACCGTGCGCCGCGCGTGCTCGCGTGGCGGGACGTGCTGCGCGGGCAGTACGCCTTCACGCCGGGTGAACGGGTCCGTATCGACTCCCCCGGTGAGAACGCCGAGGTGGACCGGCTGCTGCGGGACAGCGACGATCCCACCCGGGTCGAGGGCACGGCCGTCTGGTACCGCCGGTTCACCGCCGCCGTCCAGGGTGTGACGGAGGCGGCGCGGCGCGCGGGCGCGGTGCCGTCCACCGGCCCGGAGGACGTCGCCGTGATGTTCGACAAGCGGCGCTGCCACGCCCGGCTCGCCGCCGCGGGCGTCCCGGTGCCGCCGGCGCTGACGGGCCCGGTCGGCGGCTGGGACGAGCTCAGGAGCCGGTTGACGGAGGCCGGGATCTCGCGCGCGTTCGTGAAGCCGGCCCACGGTTCGTCGGCCTCCGGCGTCGTGGCCCTCGCGACGGCGGGCCCCGGCCGGGTCAAGGCGACGACGTCCGTGGAAACCGCCCCGGACGGCCGCCTGTTCAACTCCCTGCGGGTGCGCCACTACACGTCGGAACGGGAGGTCGCCGCCCTGGTCGACGCGCTCGCCCCCGACGGGCTGCACGTCGAGCGGTGGCTGCCCAAGGCCTCGCAGGGCGGCCGGGCCGCCGACCTCAGGGTGGTCGTGGTCACCGGACGCGCCACGCACGCCGTCGTACGGACCAGCCGGCATCCCATGACGAACCTGCACCTCGGCGGTGTCCGCGGCGACCTGGGCGCGGCCCGCGAGGCGATCCGCGCGGCGGGCGCCCGCTTCGAGGACGTGCTGGACACGGCCGAACGGGCTGCCGCGTGCTTCCCGGACACACTGTGCGTCGGCGTGGACATCCTGCCGACCACCGGATGGCGCCGCTTCGCCGTCGGCGAGGTGAACGCCTTCGGTGACCTCCTGCCCCGCCTGACCGGCCTGCCCGGCAGCGGCGCCGAGGGACTGGACACGTACGCCGCCCAGGTCACCGCCGTACAGCGCGCGCACACGCCCCGCGCCGCAAGCGGACGCACACCCGGCGAAGCCACCCAGCACGAACAACCGCCCCGCGCCGCCGCCCGCACACGCACGCACAAGCCCCCGGCCCCCGCACCGAAGAGCCCACCGTCCCGCACGAAAGAGGCTTCCGGCCGCCCCACCGAACCCGCCACCGTCCCGCGCGGACACCGCGAGGAGCACCACCATGACGCCACGGCCTGACATGAACGAGGTCGTGGGCAGCCACGACCTGCTGCTGGTCACCCTGGACACGCTCCGCTACGACGTGGCGCAGGAGCTGGCCGCGGCCGGCCGCATCCCCCACCTGGCCCGGCACCTGCCCGACGGCGGCTGGGAGCGCCGGCACGCCCCCGGCAGCTTCACCTACGCCTCCCACCAGGCGATGTTCGCGGGTTTCCTGCCGACGCCGGCCGCTCCGGGCCCGCACCCCCGGCTGTTCGCCGCGCGTTTCGCGGGCAGCGAGACCACCGCCGACGGCACCTTCGTCCACGACACGCCGGACCTGGTGTCGGGTCTGGCCGCCGTCGGCTACCGCACCGTCTGCATCGGCGGGGTGGGCTTCTTCAACAAGCAGGGACCGCTGGGCTCGGTGCTGCCGGGGCTGTTCCAGGAGAGCCACTGGGAGCCCGGATTCGGGGTGGCGTCCCCCACGTCGTTCGAGGCGCAGGTGGCGTGCGCCGAGAAGGTGGTCGCGGGGCTCCCGCCGCGGCAGCGCCTGTTCCTCTTCGTGAACGTGTCGGCGCTGCACCAGCCCAACTGGTTCCACCTGCCCGGCGCGACCCGCGAGGCGGGTGACACCCGGGCCACCCACGCCGCGGCCCTGGAGTACGTGGACCGGCACATCGGGCGGCTGTTCGACGCCGCCGCGGGCCGCGGGCCGTGCTTCGCCATCGTCTGCTCCGACCACGGCACCGCCTACGGCGAGGACGGCTACACCGGCCATCGCATCGGCCACGACGTCGTCTGGACGGTTCCCTACGCCCACTTCTTCCTCGACGAGGCCCGATGAGCACCACCACCGCGACGGCCCCACCGGCCGTCCGCCCCTACCAGCACTACGTCTACGCGTATCCGCACAAGACCGCGTACCGCCCGCTGCCCCCCGGGCAGGCGTCGCTGCGCGAGCTGTGGGCGGGGGAGCCGAAGGACGCCCTCTCGCTGTACTTCCACATCCCGTTCTGCGAGGTGCGCTGCGGCTTCTGCAACCTCTTCACCAGGATCGGGGCGCCGGACGGCCTGACGACCGCCTATCTGGACGCGCTGGAACGCCAGGCGGCAGCCGCCCGCGACGCCCTGGGCGAGGGCACGCGGTTCGCCAACGCGGCCTTCGGCGGGGGCACTCCGACATTCCTGGAGGCAGCCGAGCTGGAGCGGCTGTGCGACATCGCCGAGCGGGGGCTCGGCGCCGACCTGGCCGCCGTACCGCTGTCCGTGGAGGCCTCGCCCGCCACGGTGACCGCCGACCGGCTGGCCGTGCTGGCGGCGCGCGGCACCACACGGCTGAGCCTGGGCGTGCAGAGCTTCCTCGACGCCGAGGCGCGCACGGCCGTACGCCCGCAGCGCCGCGCGGACGTCGAGGCGGCCCTGGCCCGGATCCGCGACACCGCCGTCCCCGTCCTGAACATCGACCTGATCTACGGCATCGACGGCCAGACCGAGGCGTCCTGGCGCCGGTCCCTCGACGCCGCGCTCGCCTGGCGGCCGGAGGAGCTGTACCTCTACCCGCTGTACGTGCGCCCGCGCACCGGCCTCGACCGGCGGGGCGGCCCCGTGTCCGGCGAGGCCGAGTGGGACGCCCAGCGGCTGCGGCTGTACCGCCACGGCCGCGACCACCTGCTCGCGCGGGGCTACGAGCAGGTGTCGATGCGCATGTTCCGCCGCGCGGACACCCCCGCGGACGGCGGCGGGGACCACGCCTGCCAGACCGACGGCATGGTCGGCCTCGGCTGCGGCGCCCGCTCGTACACGTCCGAGCTGCACTACTCGTTCGACTACGCCGTCGACATGCACCGGATACGCGGCATCATCGACGACTACACCGCCCGCGGCACCGAGGAGTTCGGCCGCGCCGACTTCGGCTGGCGGATGAACGGCGAGGAGGCCAGGCGCCGCCATCTGCTCCAGTCGCTGCTCCAGGCCGAGGGCATGCCCGTGGCGGACTACCGGGCCCGCTTCGGCACGGCGCCCGGCGACGACTTCGCCGCCGAGCTCGCCCGGTTCGGCGAGCGGGGCTGGCTGGACGACTCGGCCGGACCGGACCTGCTGCGGCTCTCCCCCGAAGGGCTCGCGCACTCCGACGCGCTGGGCCCCGAGCTGTTCTCCGCCGCCGTGCGCGCCCGCATGGCCGCGTACGAGCCGAAGTGACGGAGCCCGAGAGCGCCATGGACCTGACGATCCTGTACCGCGGCCCGCTGGCGTCGTGCGACTACGACTGCCCGTACTGCCCGTTCGCCAAGCGCCGGGACACCCCCGCCCAGCTGGCCGCCGACCGGGCCGCCCTGGAGCGCTTCGCCGCATGGGCGGCCGGGCAGCGGGAGGACCGCCTGTCCCTGCTGTTCACCCCGTGGGGCGAGGGCCTGGTGCGCTCCTGGTACCGGCGCGCGCTCACGGAGCTGAGCCGGCTGCCGCACATCCGCCGGGTCGCCATCCAGACCAATCTCAGCTGCCGCACGGACTGGACGGCCGGCGCGGACCTGGACACGCTCGCCCTGTGGTGCACCTTCCACCCGGGTCAGACGCCGTACGACCGTTTCCTCGCCAAGTGCCACGACCTGGCGGCCCGGGGCGTGCGCCACAGCGTCGGCGTGGTCGGCCTTCCCGGACACCTGGAGCAGGCGCGCCGCCTGCGCGCCGACCTGCCCTCCCGCGTGTACCTGTGGGTCAACGCCGCCGAGGGGCACACCTACACGGACGCCGAGGCCGGCGACTGGACCGCCCTCGACCCGCTGTTCCCCTACAGCCGCCACCCGCACCGCAGCGCGGGCCTGCCCTGCCGGACGGGAGAGTCCGTCATCTCGGTGGACGGCGAGGGCACGGTGCGCCGCTGCCACTTCGTCCGGTCGGAGCTGGGCAACCTCTACGACGGCTCCTACCGGCGGGCCCTGCGCCCGCGCCCCTGCCCGCTCGCCGTGTGCGACTGCCACATCGGCTACGTCCACCTGGAGACCCTGCCGCTGTACGACGTGTTCGCGGGCGGCGTCCTGGAGCGCATCCCGGCCGCTACCGGGGGCGTCCCGCCGCTCGCAGAGCTGCCGATGACGCCGTAGAGCAGCCCTTTCCCGTACCGCGTGTGCGGCGTTCGTGTTTAAAAAGCGGGATCCATGCCGGAATGCCGTGACCGGTCCGCAGCTGCCGCGTTGAAGGGTAAGTGCGACGGCTCGTCCTGCTGTCACACTTACCGAGTCAAAAGGAGAACGTGATGTCTCGCATCGCGAAGGCTGCTGGAGTCGCCCTCGGCACGGGTGCCATGGTGATCAGCAGCGCCGGCCTGGCCATGGCGGACGCGGACGCCAAGGCCATTGCCACCAACTCCCCGGGCGTCCTGTCGGGCAACGTCATCCAGGTGCCGATCCACATCCCGATCAACATCTGCGGCAACACCGTCAACGTCATCGCTCTGCTGAACCCGGCGTTCGGCAACACCTGCATCAACAAGGGCGGCGACGACTACAAGAAGACCAGCCACCACCACTACAAGAAGAGCCACCACGGCTACGGTCACTGACCGTCCGTCCGCGGAAACGCTCGCGGAGAGATCCGCGCGCACCTACGCGGAGAGAGCCCCGGTGACTCGGCGACGAGCACCGGGGCTCTCCCCCTGTCCGTGACACCTGTCCGTGACAACCGGCCAGGGCTCAGGCGTACCGGTAGATGCGGCTCACGTCTTCCAGCTGGTCCGGTGTCACGTCCCAGGGCGGCAGTTTCTGGTGCCGCGCGACGACCCGCCCGCGCTGCGGGTGGCCGGGGGCGGGCGGCCTGGCCGGCAGATAGCGGGCGCCGTGGCGGCGCTGCCACCGCGTCCACTGCAGGTCGATGAAGGAGTGCACCATCCAGAACACCGGGTCGTTGACGGAGGCGCCGCCGACCATGGCCCCGCCGACCCAGCGGTGCACGCGGTTGTGGTTGCGCCACGAGCTGCTGCCCCGGCCGGAGCCCCAGCCCTCCAGCTTGTTGCGGAAGCCCTTGCGGGACGTGGAGTCCCAGGGTGACGTGTCGTAGACGGGGTCGTTCAGCGCCCACTCCAGGTCGCCCCCGGTGGGCAGCTCGATCGGGTCGCGCGGACGGCCGAGGTCCCGGGTGAGGAACTCCTCGTCGGTCAGGTTCTCCCTGAGGATCCAGTTGCCCTCGGCGTAGGCGAAGGGCCCGGTCGTGACCCGGCGGTCGGAGCGCCGCCCGGTGCCGCCGAGGAGGTCGTCCGTCCAGGGCACCGAGGTCGCCCTGCGGTTCTTGGTCCAGTCCCAGTACGGCACGGTCACCGACGAGTCGACCCGGCGCAGGGCACGCTCCAGCTCCAGCAGGAACTGGCGGTGCCACGGCAGGAAGGACGGCGCCATGTGGGCCGTCCGCAGGCCTTTCTCGCCGTCCGAGGTGTAGAACTCGATGTGCGTGCGCACGAACTCGTCGTACTCGCCGCGCCGTTTGATCTCCAGCAGCGCCTTCACGAACCGGCGCCGCTCGCCGCGTGTGAGCGTGCTGACGTCCTTACGGGTGTACGCCATGGTGTCCCCCCTCGTGCCCGTGGCCGGTCCCGGTGTCGCGCAGCCGGCGGCCCGGCCCCATCTCGTCGACGGCCGCGCGGGCCGCCTCCAGCGGGGTGGGGTAGGAGCGATAGTGGTCGACCATGGTCAGCCAGGTGCCGTCGGCGCGGCGCATCAGGTGCAGCGGCCGGCCGTCCACGGTGACCCGCCACACGCCGGCCCCGGCGAGCCGGCCCTCGAGGCTGCGTACGCCGCGGATGCGGCGCCCGCGGTACATCTCGTCGAACGCCGTGTCCCACGGGCCACCGTGGTCCTCTGCCGCCGTGGCGGGCGGGCGGGAGGCGGCGAGGACCGGGGTCAGTGCCGCGGCGACCGCGGAGGCGAGCAGCCCGCGCACCACACCCCGGCGTGTACCGCCTCCGCCCCGTCCGGGCTCCGTTCCGCCCGGGTCTTCCGGCCCGTGCCCCGCGTTGTCCGCCGCTGCGCCGTCGCTGACGACCATGGTGTGCTCCTCGTCCGGTTCGGTTGTCGCAGCGGTAACCGCGGCGCGGGCCGCACGGTCACCGCGGCGGGGCCGAAGCGGTGAGAGACATGCCCCGGACGGCCGACGGCCCGGGCGTGCCGTCCGCCGCTCCGTCACCTGTGCGGCCCCGACGCGTCACCCGTGCCGCCCGCCGCCGCGTCACCCGTGCGAACCGGCGGCGCGGCCCGGTTACAGTCCGGCGCCGAGGCCCAGGTGCGCGGCCGGCACCGCCTGCACGACCGGGGCCAGTACGCCCGCCTCGGGCAGCTTGGCGCCGGGCAGGCCGAAGCTGCGGGAGCCCGGGGCGGTCAGCGGGGTGTCCACGTCCAGGCCGGGCGACAGGGTGCGCAGGTCGGCGGCGGGCACCTCGACGCCCGCGTGGTCGAAGCCGTCCCCGAGGAGCTGCGGCAGCGGCTGGCGCACGCTCAGGCCGGGCAGCCCGCCGCGGACCGGCAGCTGCGGCACGGTGCGGTCGGGGAGGAGGCGACCCTCGGCGTAGCGGGGCCCGTTGGGCGTGCCCGGCTTCAGGAGCGGCACGTCGGCGCCGATCTCGGGCAGTTCCATGCCGAGGGAGTTCTCTGCGCCCTCCAGGGGTACGGGCACGGGGACCGCGCCGGTCGCCACTGCGGGGGTCGCGGCACCGATCGCGGCGGCGACGCCGGTGATGACGGCGGCAAGGGTTCCTCGGGTGGTCGGCTTCATGTCAGGCACGGTCCCTTTCAGGATTGGATGGCGGGGAGTCCGTACCGCGTAACGATCCGGGACCGGGCACCAGCGCAAGAATCCCCCGTGTGCCCCAGTAGTACGACGGACATACCGTCAGCTCGTCCAGAAGTCCCACCAGCGGGTGAGGACCAGCATGCCGACGATTCCGAGGTGCAGGGCCGGCGGCAGCCAGGTGAACTCGCCGAAGAACGCGGCCAGCCAGCGGGGCGCGGGCAGGAAGCCGTGCAGGACGCCGTAGGACGTGACGTACCAGAACATGAGGATGGTGGCGACCCATGCCAGGCAGCACCACAGGCACAGGGCGTTGATCCGGTACAGCGACTCGTACTGCAGCCAGGACACGAACCCGACGCCGAAGAGGCATCCGGCGGCGAACGTGAGCCAGTACCAGCCGGGGAACCGGGCGCCGGCCAGCAGGCTCACGCCGACGCAGATCACGACGGCGTAGGCGACCAGGCCGAGCATCGGGTTGGGGAAGCCGAACGCGGCGGCCTGGTCGCTCTCCATGACGCTGCCGCAGGACACCACCGGGTTCAGGCTGCAGCCCGGCGTGAAGTCCGGGTCCTGGAGCAGCTTGAACTTGTCGAGCGTGATGACCCAGGAGGCCAGCAGCCCCGCCGCCCCGGTGACCACCAGCAGCAGGGCGAGTCCGCGTCCGGCGCCCGATGCCCGGCGCCCCCGGCGCGCGTGCTGTGCCGTGGAACCGGACATCAGCCGCGCGGGTCCCGGGCGGGCAGGACGATGTGCGCCGCGGCGTTCAGGGTCTCGTCGGCGCCGGCGAACGCGGCGAGCGCCTCGGGGTCGATCGGCTTGCCGGGCACGGCCTCGGGCCAGGGCCGGGTGGTGAACACGAAGTAGGCGAAGCCGCGGGCCCCGACCGCCGCGAGCCACTCCGGCGGCGGGGTGCACCGGGCGTCGAAGCCCGGCATGCTGACGACGGCCTGGCCGGAGTCGATGTGCATGCTGACCGAGAGGTCCGGCCGGGCGTTGCCGTCGACGAGGTCGCCGCCGACGGGCAGGCCGCCCTGCTCCAGCAGGTCCCGGAGGGCGGCGGAGGCGGCCTCGGGGCCGGCGGGGGCGTCCCCGAGGGTGTAGGCGAGGAGGTAGGGCATGTCGCCGCCGGGGGCTTCGCCGCTCCAGGACATCACGACGAGCGTGCCCGGGTCGGCGGGCCGAGAAGGACGCGGTGCGCCGGTGGTTGAGGTCACCGCGCGACCTTATCGGCGTACGTGAACACACCCGGCCGCGTCGTCACCCGACCGGGGGAAGGCCCTCGTCGCGTCCACACGAACGAGGGACGGTCCTCGAACAGTGCCACCGGCGGCGGCGGAACGCGCGTCAGCCCTTCAGCGGGAGGCCGCCGAGCAGCCCGCCCGGGGCGTTGAGCGTCCTGGTGGCGCTGTCGACGGTGCTGAGCGGGGAGTCCGCGTTCCCGGTGTCGAGGGCGCGGGACTGGCTCTGCAGCGGCATCAGGTCGCCGGGACCCTGCGCGGCCACCTCGTTGACGATGCCGGGAGCCCGGGCGGTCAGCGTGTTCACGGCGCCGTTGAGGCTGGTGGGCGTGAGGTCGGCGGTCTCGGTGGCGAACGCGGGCGCGGCGGCACCCGCGAGGGCCAGGGAACCGGCGGCGACGGCGGCGGCCTTCAGGGACTTCATCGGGGTCCTTTCTTCGGCGACTCGGGTCGCCGGAGGAGATCCGTGGCATCCGGAGGGAATCCGGAAGGGTTCTGACGCCGTGCACAACGATCCCCGTGCGGTGCGGAAACTCCGGCGCCCGGACGTTTCTGCGGCCATATGAAATGCCGCTGCGCCGGTCGGTGCGACCGGCGCAGCGGCACGGGGGCCCGGGCGGCGCCCGGGTCAGGCGGTGGGCAGGAGTCCCGACAGCAGACCCGACATCAGGTTGCCCGTCGGCAGGCCGCCCGTCTGGAGGTTCTGCGTCGGCAGCTGCTGGGACGCGGGCAGCTGGGCGGTGGACTGCTGGGAGGCGGACGGCCGCTGCGACGCCGGCAGGTTCGGCAGGGCGGGCAGGCCCGCGAGGTCGGGGGCGGGCAGCCCGCCGCCGAGCAGTGTCGCGGCGACGACGTTGACGAGGCCGGTCAGCAGGTTGGTGGCGGCGGGCTGGACCTGCCCGGCGTCGCCGGTGGCGGAGACCTTGAGCAGGGTGTCCACGGACGCCTGGAGCGCGACCAGCGCGTCGGCCCGCACGTCGGGCGCGGGCGCGGACGCCGGGGCGGGCAGGGTGGTGGCCGGGGCGACGCCGATTCTGGCGATGGCGTCCTTGACGGCGGCGGCGTGCTGGGCCGACTCCTGGGGCGTGAGCCGTCCGTTGTCCGCCTTGAGCACGGCGGTCAGCAGTTCGGTGGCCGGCTTCAGCGTGCTGCTGAGGTCGCCGAGGCTCTTGGCCTGGGCGAGGAGGGCCTTGGCGTCGGCGACGGGTGCCTGGGCGACCGCGGCGGTGTGCCCCCGGGACGAGTCGCTGCCGGCCGCCATGGCGGCGGGCCCGGTGACCCCGATCAGGAGGAAGGCGGTGAGCGTGGTGGTCGCGAGTCGCCGTGCGGGCAGGCGCATGGGGGTTCCTTTCGATGTGCGTCGGATCTTGAGCCCACCGTGGAAGCGGCCACTGCGCTCTGCAACCGTACGTACACACCCGGCGAGCGGGCGCTGTCCGCCATCTCCGCGTCGCAGCAGGTGAGGGGGCGCGTCACGGCCCGCCGTCCGTGGCGGCGCCCCTGGCCCCATTCGGGGCAAGCGAAACCGGCCGCCCTCCCGGGAGAGAACCACGGGAGGGCGGCCGGTGACAGGGCTGCGTGCGGACGTCAGTCGTTGACGCAGGTGTTGCCGAACGCCGGGTTCAGGAAGGCGATGACGTTGATGGTGTTGCCGCAGAAGTTGACCGGGATGTGGATCGGCACCTGGACGACGTTGCCCGAGATGACACCCGGGGAGTGGGCGGCGACGGCCTTGGCGTTGCTGTCTGCGGTGGCGACGCCGGCGTTGCCCGCAACCGCGGCGGCGGCGACGGAGGTCAGGACCAGGCCCTTCGCGATACGCGACATGGAGAGGTGCTCCTTGGGGTTGACACAAACATCCGGGCGGATGCCCGGCGCTGTGTCAACGCGTGACACACCCTCAGGTTGTGCCGCCGGGAGGGTGATTCCACGACAAGAGAGTTTTTCACCATTCCGACACACTTGGGCGGTTTCGCCGATTTAGTCCGCTTGACGACTAGTGTGGCGGCTCACCCGACACCCGTACGGCACGCGCCCCTGGCACGCCCTCGACGCCGGCCCCATGTCACCGCCCAGGTCCACCTCCCGAGCGCCACCCGTGAGCGAGGAAGCCGCGCATGCACCCGTCACCGACCGACCCCGCGCCGAGGGTCCTGCACGTCACCCAGCCCGTGGACGGCGGTGTCGCACGCGTCGTGACGGACCTGACGCGGGTTCAGCTCGCCGCCGGACTGCGCGTCGCCGTGGCCTGCCCCGAGGGACCGCTCGCCACCGGACTGCGGGCGCTGGGCGCGGACGTACGGCGCTGGGAGGCGACGCGTTCGCCGGGCCCGGCGCTGGCCGGGGAGGTGCGGCGGCTGGCCCGGGTCGTCGCGGACGTACGGCCCGACGTGGTGCACGCGCACAGCGCGAAGGCCGGGCTGGCCGGGCGGCTCGCGGTGCGGGGGCGGACCGCAACGGTGTTCCAGCCGCACGCCTGGTCGTTCGAGGCGGTCGGCGGGGTCACCGGCGCACTCGCGCTCGGCTGGGAGCGGTGGGGCGCGCGGTGGGCCGGGCGGGTGGTGTGCGTGAGCGAGGCGGAGCGGCTGCGCGGGGTGCGCGCCGGGGTCGGGGGCCGGTGGAGCGTCGTCCCGAACGGCATCGACCCCGCGGGTTTCTGCCCCGAACCGGCGCAGTCGGCGCGGGGGCGCCTGCCGCTGGTGGCGGGGCTCGATCCGCGGGCGCCGCTCGTGGTGTGCGTGGGGCGGCTGTGCCGGCAGAAGGGCCAGGACGTCCTGCTGCGGGCCTGGCGCCCGGTGCTGCGGCGGGTGCCCGGGGCGCGGCTGGTGCTGGTCGGCGACGGGCCCGACCGTGCCCGGCTGGCGGCCCGCGCGCCGCGGTCCGTGCTGTTCGCGGGGGCGGTCGCCGATGCCGCGCCCTGGTACCGGGCCGCCGATCTGGTCGTCCTGCCGTCCCGCTGGGAGGGCATGGCGCTGGCCCCGCTGGAGGCGATGGCCTGCGAACGGCCCGTGGTCGTGACGGACGTGGACGGCGCCCGGGAGAGCCTGCCGGGCGCGCTCGCCGCGTCCTGCCTGGTGCCGCCGGAGGACCCCGCGGCGCTGGCCCGGGCCGTCACCGGGCTGCTGCTCGACCCGCCGCTGCGCGCGTCCCTGGGACGCCTGGGGCGCCGGCATGTCCTGTCCACGCACGACGTACGCCTCACGGCCGCGGCCGTCGCGGACGTCTACCGCGACCTGCTCGCCGGAGGGGCCGCCGCGCCGGACCGGCCGGCGGAGCGCGTCGCGTCCTCCGAGTACAGGGAGTCGATCCACTCGTGACCGCGGAAAGCACCGTCCCCACCCCCGCCGGGCAGCCGCGGGACCTCGGACTGCCGCCGCTCGGCGTGCTGCCGCCGCGCGGCGACGCGGGCTTCCGGTTCCCCGCCGCCCGGCCGCCCGCGCGCGCCGCGTCGCCGCTCCCGCTGATCGCCGCCGACGGCGTGGCCGCGGTGCTGGGCGCGCTGGCGCTGACCGGCGCCCAGCGCCGGCCGCTGCTCGTCGCGTCGCTGGTGGCGGCGTCGCTGCTGCTGCGCCCGCACGTCAGCCGCCGGATGCCGGCCGTGCTGGACGAACTGCCCGCCGTCTGCGGCCGGATCGCCGTGGCCTGGCTGGCCGTGGCGAGTGCCGTCGCCGCGTACGCGCCGCACCACGCGCTGTCCGCCCGCACCCTGCTGCTCGGGTTCGCCGTGCAGTCGGCGGCGGGCTGCGCGGGCCGCGGCGCCGTCCACTGGCGGCGGCGCGCGGCCCTGCTGCGCCGGCCGCGCGCCGCTCTCGTCGTCGGACCGGCCGCGACCGCGCAGCGCGTGGCCGCCGCCGTGCTGCGCCACCCCCGGTGCGGGGTGCGGCCGGTCGGCGTGGTCGCCGAACGCCCCGACGGCATCGAAGGGCTGCCGGTGCTGACCACGGGTGAGGAGGTCGAGCGGGCGCTCATCCAGAACGGGGTGCGCGAGGTGCTCACCGTGCACCCGGCGGTCCGCACCGAGCAGGGGCCGCTGCTGCGGGCGCTCGCCGAGTCGGGCTGTGCGGTGTGGGAGGTCGACGCGGACTCACCGTCGTACGAGAGCCGGGACCGGATCGCCGGGTTCTCCTGCCGGCGCCTCGACCTGGGCGGCGGGCGGGACGGCGGCGCCGGCAAGCGGGTGCTGGACGCGGTGGTGTCCGGGGTGCTGCTGGTCGCCGTCAGCCCGCTGCTGCTGGTGTGCGCGGTGGCGCTGCGGCTTGCCGACGGGCCGGGGGTGGTGTTCCGGCAGGAGCGCATCGGCAAGGACGGCAGGCCCTTCACGCTGCTGAAGTTCCGCACCCACCGCCCGGTCGACGAGCACGAGTCGGCGACCCGGTGGTCCGTCGCCGACGAGCACCGGATGCCGTGGTTCTGCCGTTTCCTGCGCCGCACCTCGCTGGACGAGCTGCTCCAGCTGTGGAACGTCTTCCGGGGCGACATGAGCCTGGTCGGCCCGCGTCCCGAACGGCCGTACTTCGTCGCCAGGTTCAGCCAGACCTACCCCGGCTACGCGGCCCGGCACCGCATGCGCGCCGGCATCACCGGCCTCGCCCAGGTCAACGGGTTGCGCGGCGACACCTCCATCGAGGACCGGGCCCGGTTCGACAACGCCTACATCGACAACTGGTCGCTGTGGCAGGACGTCTGCATCCTGCTGCGCACCGCCGCCGCGCTGCTGCGGCCGACGGGGAGCTGACCGGATGCGCCTCGCACCGCCCCGCGCCGGGTCACCGCCGCCGGCCTTGCCGGTGGTCGGGGTCGTCGCGCTGCTCGCCCTGCCGCACGGCGCGGGCGGCGACGGCGGCGCGGGTCCCGCCGACGCGGCCTCCGCGCTGCTGGTGGTGTACTGCGCGATCCGTGCCGTACGGGACCGGCGGCGCCCCCTGCCACGTACGGCGGCCGTGCTGTTCGCGCTGCCCGTGGCCGCGGCCGGCATCGCGGCGCTGGGGGCCGTGTCCCCCGGGGCCGGGATCACCGGGCTCGGCCGCTATGCGCAGGTCTTCGCGCTGGTCCCGGCGGCGGTGCTGCTGCTGGTCCGCGACCGGCGTGACGTCCGGCTGCTGGCCTGGGCGTTCGTGGCGCTGGCGGGGTGGCAGGGGGTGATCGGCACGCACCAGTACCTCACCGGAACCGGCGCCTCGTACCAGGGCGAGCAGGTCCGGGCCGTCGGCACGTTCGGGGCGCAGGACGTGATGGGCATGGCGACCGTCGTGTCCCTCGGCCTGGTGTGCGCGGTGGGTCTCGCGCTGGGCCGGGACTCCGTACGGCACCGGGCGGTGGCCGCCGGGTGCGCGCTGCTGCTGGTCGTGCCGCTCGCGGTGTCCTTCAGCCGCGGGGCGTGGATCGCGACGGCCCTGACCTGCGCGGCGCAACTGCTGCTCGCCGGGGTGCGGCGGGCGCTGACGGCGGGCGCCGCCGTGGCCGCAGCGTGCGTGGTGCTGGTCGGCGGGTTCGGGGCCGGCACGGCGATGCTCCAGGAAAGGATCAGCAGCATCACGCGGGTCACCGCGGCGCCCGACCAGTCGGTCACCGACCGGTACACGATGTGGGCGGCGGCCGTCGGCATGTGGCGCGAGCAGCCGGTGACGGGCGTGGGCCTGAAGGGTTTCCCGGAGTACCGGGACACGCACGCCTCACTCGCCCTGTCGTCGGGCAGCGACACGGAGGGCGCGGGCGCCGCGTTCCGCAAGCAGCCGCTGCTGTCCCCGCACAACATGTACCTGCTGGTGCTGGCCGAGCAGGGCCTGCTGGGCCTGCTGGCGCTGGTGGGCGGCTGGCTGGCGCTGCTGGTGTGCGCGCTGCGCAGGCTGCCGCGCGCGCGGCGCTCCGGGCAGGGCCTGGACTGCGGGCTGGTCGCCTGCGGGCTCCTCGTCTGGCTGCTGACCGACTTCGCGTACGCCGACATCGGCGGCCCCTCGACCGTCCTGACGGCCGTGTCCCTGGGCCTCGCGGCCCGGTGGGCCCTGGCCGAGGACGCGTGCGCGGGGGCGGCGCACGGGGATGCGGGAGAGGCCGCGGCACGGATGGCGGAAGGGGTGGGCAGGCGGTGACGCCACGACGTGTGGACGTGGTCGCGGATGTTGTGGGGGGTGCGGGTGTGGTGGGGGGCGCGGGGGGTGCCGCGCCGGTGGGCAGCGGTTCGGCCGGAGGTTTCGCCGCGGGCGTGGGCTCGGGCGCGGACGCGGACGCGGGCACCACCACGTCCGGCAGAACCCCCGCCCCCGCCGGCCCTCCCGCCACCACCGACGAACTCACCCCCGCCACCGGCAAGTTTCTCGCCAGAGCGACGTTCCTCACCGCCGCGCTGTCCGTCGGTGGGGCCGTGCTGGGGCTGGGGCGGGACCAGGCGCTGGCGCGGCTGTTCGGGGCCGGGAGTGCGACGGACGCGTTCCTCGTCGCGTGGACCGTGCCGGAGTTCGCGGCCACGCTGCTGATCGAGGACGGGCTGGCCTTCGCGCTGATCCCGGTGTTCAGCCTGGCCCTGGCCCGCCGCGCGCAGGGTGCACCCGGCGACCCGGTGCGCGCCCTGGTCGCCGCCACGCTGCCCCGGCTGGCGCTCGCGTTCGCCGCCGTCGCCGCGCTGATCGTCCTCGCCGCGCCGCAGCTCGTCGCGGTCCTGGCGCCCGGCCTACCCGACCCGGGGCTCGCCGTCGACTGCACCCGGCTCACCGCGACCTGCGTGCTGAGCTTCGGCCTCGCCGGGTACTGCGGCGCCGCCCTGCGGGCCCACCGCCGGTTCCTCGCGCCCGCCGCCATCTACATCGCGTACAACACCGGCATCATCGCCACCATGGTCGCCCTCGGCGGACGGTGGGGGGTGCGCGCGGCGGCGGCCGGGGTCGCGGCGGGTGGCTGCCTGATGGTCGTCGTACAACTGCCGGCGCTGTGGCGGCAGTTGCGGCGGCGGTCCGCACCGGCGGAGATGGGGGACGGGGCGGGCGGGTCGCCGATGGGGTTCGCGCTCCTCGCCGCCGTGCTGCTGTTCGCGCTGTGCCGGCAGTCCCAGGTGCTGGTGGAGCGGTTCCTCGCCTCGTCCCTGCCGGCCGGCGCCATCTCGCACCTGAACTACGCGCAGAAGGTCGCCCAGATCCCCATGACCCTGTCGCTGATGCTGTGCACGGTCACCTTCCCGCTGGTCGCGCGGGCCGTGGCCGAGGGCGACACCGAGCGGGCCCGCACCCGCGTGGAGCGGGACGTGGCGCTGGCCGCCTGCGTGGTGCTGCTGGGCGCGGCCACGGTCGTCGCCTGCGCCCCGCAGATCATCGAACTCCTCTTCCAGCGCGGCGCGTTCACGGCCCGCGACACGGCCGCGACGGCAGGCGTGATGCGGGTGTACGCGCTCGGGCTGCTCGCCCAGACCCTGGTCGGGGCGCTGGTCCGCTCGTACTTCTCGGCGGGCCGCCCCAGCTGGTACCCGCTCGGCACGATGGCCGCGGGCATCGTCGTGACCGCGGGCGCGGGCACCTGGGCGGTCGGCCCCTGGGGCGTCGCCGGCATCGCCACCGCCAACGCCGCGGGCATCACCGTCACCGCCGCCCTCCTGCTGCACGGCATGGGCCCGCGCAGCGTCCCGGTCCGCACCCGCCACGTGCTGGCCGAGCTGGGCAGGGCGCTGCTCGCCGCGGTGGCCGCGGCACTGGCCGGCGCGTTCGCCGCCCGGCACGTCGCCGCACCGCTGCCGGGGCTCGCCGCCGGGGCGTGCACCGTCACCGTCGTCTTCGTCCTGGCCGGCCGGGTGCTCGGCGCGCAGGGCCTGAGGGGTGCCGTCCGGATCACCCCGGGTCCGCGGCACCCGGCACGGCACCTCACCGCGCCGCCGCGGCACCGGAGTACGCCCGCCACCCCCCGCGCGCGGGTCGCGCTCCGCCGCGCGCTGCGCCGCCCCCGGCACCGCGGACCCGTCCGCGGCGATCCGGACGACACCCCCTAGCCCCCGACCCGCATCCCGTTCCCCACGCCCCCGACCCCCGACCCCCGACCCGAAGGCTCGCACATGGCCGCTTCCGTCGATTCCCTCCGCACCCGGGCCGCCCGCACCGCCCCGGCGGTCCCGTGGGTGGCGATGTACCACTCCGTGGGCGACTGCTCGGACGACCCGTACCGCATCACCGTCACCCCCGAACGCCTGGACGCGCAGCTCGGCCTGCTCGCGCGGTGGGGCCTGCGGGGCGTGTCCGTGGCCGACCTGCTCGCCGCGCGCGCCCGGGGCGAGGGCCACGGCCTGGTCGGCCTCACCTTCGACGACGGGTACGCCGACTTCCTCGGCAACGCGCTGCCCGTGCTGCGCCGCCGGGGCTGCGGCGCCACCCTGTTCGTGCTGCCGGGCCGGCTCGGCGGCGACAACGCCTGGGACCCGCTGGGCCCGCGCAAGCCCCTGCTCACCGCGGACGGCATCCGGCGCGCGGCGGCCGAGGGCATCGAGATCGGCTCGCACGGCCTGACCCACGTGGACCTCACGAAGGCGGACGACGCGGCGCTGCGGGCCGAGGCCGCCGACAGCAGGGCGCTGCTCGCGGAGCTGACGGGTGCTCCGGTCGCCGGGTTCTGCTACCCGTACGGCACCGTCGACCGGCGCGCCGCCGACGCCGTGCGGGACGCCGGGTACGCGTACGCGTGCGCCATCGACCCCGGCGAACTCAGCGGGCGGTACGCGCTGCCCCGGGTGCACATCGGGCAGAACGACACCGCGGTGCGCCTGTTCCTCAAGCACCGGCTGCACCGGCTGCGCCGCCGGCCCGTGCGGGACCCGCTGGCAAAGGCACCGCGGTGAAGGCGCTGCACGTCATCACCGGCCTCGGCATCGGCGGCGCCGAGCAGCAACTGCGCCTGCTGCTGCGGCACCTGCCCGTCGAGTGCGACGTCGTCACGCTCACCAACCCCGGCCCGGTCGCCGCCGGGCTGGCCGCGGACGGCGTGCGGGTCGTCCACCTCGGCATGTCCGGCAACCGCGACCTGTCCGCGCTGCCCCGCCTGGTCCGGCTGATCCGGTCCGGCCGCTACGACCTCGTGCACACCCACCTCTACCGGGCCTGCCTGTACGGCCGGCTCGCCGCCCGGCTCGCGGGCGTCCGCGCGGTCGTCGCCACCGAACACTCCCTCGGCGACTCCCAGATGGAGGGCCGCCCCCTCACTCCGGGCGTCCGCGCCCTCTACCTCGCGGGTGAACGCCTCGGCCGCACCACGGTCGCCGTCTCCCCCACGGTCGCCGCCCGCCTCACCCGCTGGGGCGTGCCCGCGCCGCGCATCGCGGTCGTCCCCAACGGCATCGACGTGGACCGCTTCCGCTTCGACCCCGCCGTGCGGCACCGCACCCGCCGGCGCCTCGGCCTGCCCGAGGACGCGTACGTCGTCGGCTCGATCGGGCGGCTCACCGCGGGCAAACGCTTCGACACCGCCGTGCGCGCCCTCGCCCGGCTGCCCGGTGACTGCTGGCTGCTGCTGGTGGGCGGCGGCCCCGAGGAGAACGTGCTGCGGCGCGTCGCCCACGAGGCCGGCGTCGCCGACCGGGTGCTGCTCACCGGGGAACGCCCCGGCCTGCCCGACGGTTCCCCCGGGCCCGGCCTGCCCGCGCTCGCCGCCGCCATGGACGTCCTGGTCTCGCCGTCGCCGGAGGAGGCCTTCGGGCTGGCGGTCGTCGAGGCGCTGGCGTCCGGCCTGCCCGTCCTGTACACGTCCTGCCCCGCGCTCGAGGACCTGCCCCGGCACACCGCGCCCGCCGCCCGGCGCGTCACCGGCGGCCCCGACGCCTTCGCCCGCGCCCTGGCGGACGTCCGGCGCCAGGGCCCGGGCCCGCGCGAGGTGCCGGAGGCCGCCCGCCACTACTGCATCACGCGCAGCGCCGGCCGGCTCATGGACGTGTACGCGACGGCCCTGTCCAGCTCATCGTCCCCCTCCCTCCAGGAAGCCCGCACCTCATGACCGACAACACCGCACACCTCCGCCGCCCGGCGAGCCTCCTGGCCCGCGCGCGGGCGCTGCCGCCCTGGTCCCTGCTCGCGGCCGGCGTCCTCGCCGGCGCCCTGCTCGGCGGCGGGTACGGCCTGGTGACACCGCCCACGTACACGGCCACCAGTTACGTCGTCGCCGTGCCCGGCGAGAAGTCCGACCCGCCCACCGCACTCGGCTTCGCGCAGGCCTACGGCCGCGTCGCCACCCAGCTCGCGGTGCTCGGGGACGCCCAGGTGTGGGCGGGCGTGCCGGTGAGCACCCTGCGGGACAGCGTGCGCACGGCGACCTCGCCGGACGCGCCGATGGTCGCCCTCACGGCCACCTCCTCGCGGCCCGACCTCGCGGCCGACATGGCCAACGCCGTCTCCCGGGCCCTGACCCGGCACGCCGCCGACGCCGAGGACGACACCAGCGTCGAACTCCAGCAGTTCGCCCGCGCCACCAGCCCCACCGAGCCGTCGTCGGCCTCCGCCGGGCTGACGAGCCTGGTGGGGGCGAGCGCGGGCGGCCTGCTCGGCGGGCTCGCGCTGCTGGCCCGGCCGCGCCGGACGGCCGCCGACCCCGGGCGCCCCGCCCCGGTGCCGGGCCCGGCGACCGCCGCCGACGTGCACGGTCAGCTGTGACGTACACGACCCGGCTCGTCACCGCCGAGACGGACTTCGCCGCGCTCGCCGCCGACTGGGGGCGGCTGTACCGGCGCTGCCCGTCCGCCACCCCGTTCCAGAGCCACGCCTGGCTGCACTCCTGGTGGCTGTCGTACGGCGCGCCCGGCCGGCTGCGGCTGCTGCTGGTGCGCGACGGCGGCCCGGACGGCGAGCTGGTGGCGGCGGCGCCGCTGATGCGGGTGCGGCGGCCGGTCCCGGCGCTGGTGCCGCTCGGCGGGGCGATCTCCGACTACGGCGACGTGCTCGTGGCCGGTGACCACGGCGAGGGCGCGGTCGCCGCGCTCACCGACGCCCTGTCCGCCGCGGCCCGCACCGCGCTCGTCGACCTGCGCGAGGTACGGCCGGGCGGCGCGGCCGAACAGGTCTACGCCCACTGGCGCGGCCCGCGCCGCCGGGTGGACGACTCGCTGTGCCTGGAGCTGCCGGCCGTGCCGATGCCGCAGCTCGTCACGCGGCTCCCGGCGGGCAAGTCCCAGCAGCGGGCGCGGGCCAAACTGCGCAGGCTGGACGCGCTCGGCGTCGAACGGCACGTGGTGAGCCCGGACGAGGCGGACGCGGCGATGACACGGCTGCTGGAGCTGCACCGGTTGCAGTGGCAGGACCGCAAGGTGACGTCCGAGCACCTGCGCGACCGGTTCCGGGAGCATCTGACGCGGTCGGTGGCGGCGATGACCCGGTCCGGGGACGCGGTGGTCACCGAGTTCCGCATGGACGGCGACGTGGTGGCCGTGGACCTCACCCTGCTGTCACCGCGGGTCGCGGGCGGCTACCTCTACGGCGCCCACCCGAGGTTGCGGGAACAGAAGGCGGACGTGGCGGTGATGCTGCTCGACGCGGCCACCACCCACCTCAAGGACGGCACGCACGACACGTTGAGCCTGCTGCGCGGCGACGAACCGTACAAGTACCGCTGGCGTCCGCAACGCGTCGTGAACCAGCGGCTGCTGCTGGCCCGGCGCCGCACGGCCCCGCTGATGTCGGCGGTGCTGTGCGACGTCGCCGCCCGGCGCCGGGCCAAGGAGTTGCTGCGCCGGTACAGGGAGCGCCACGGTGGCGGCGGGTCCTGATCCCGCCCGCCGCCGGACGGGGCGCCTACCGGGTGCGCGACCACCAGTCGAGACGCAGGCACAGCTTCCCGCCGAGCCAGTACTCGACCCAGTCGCCGAGGTCCAGCGGCGAGCAGTGCGCCGGCGGCTGAGTACCCGGAGGGGTCGGGTCGGGGCTGGTGGGCGGTTCGGCCGGGCCGCCGGTGCGGCCGGACAGGACGGACCGGTAGACCTCGGCGGCCCGGGGATTGGCGGAACACATCCACACGCCGTGCGGGCAGTAGTCCGTGAGGGTGTTGTAGAGCGGCTTGTGCTCGTCCATCCAGGCGAGCATGCGCCGCATGTACTCGGCGTTGTCGCCGTTGCGGAACAGCCCCCACTCGGGATAGGAGATCGGCTTTCCGTGCGCCTTGGCGAAATCCACGTGCGCCTGAAGCCCGTACGGTTCTCTCACCTGTTCGTCGAACGGCATTCCGTGCGGCTGGTCGTAGGAATCCATGCCGATGATGTCGACCGTGTCGTCACCCGGATAGCACTGCGTCCACGGAATGGCGTCCCGGCCTCGGCTGGGCGTGAAGTCGAACCGGAATTCCTGGCCGGGCACCGACCGCATCGTGGTGACGATCCGCTGCCAGTACGTCTTCCAGGCCTCCGGGTCCGGCCCGCAGCGGTGGGTGTAGGTGACGCCGTTCATCTCCCAGCCGAGCACGAGGACGGTGTCCGGCACCTTCAGCGCGACCAGCCGCTCGGCCAGCGCGCGGAAGTGGTGGTCGAACTGCCCGGCCGCGCCCTGCCGCAGCAGCCGGCGGACCTCGTGGTCCGGGACGCCCGCCTCGTTGCGCTCCAGCATGGGCACGTTCAGGACGAACACGCGGTCCTCCCGCGCGTTGCGCCAGTCGGCCCAGGCCTCCAGGAAGTTCGGGGCGCCCTCGATGTTGCTCCAGCGGTCGCCCGGCAGATACGTGTGGCCGACCCGCAGGTCGGCGCCGCCCAGCCAGCGGCTGAGCCCGTCGATACGGGCGACGCCGGGCTCGCCGTAGTGGAGGTAGGCGCCGAAGGCGGGGCTGCCCGCGGCCGGTGGCGTCGTCGTGGCGGTGGGCGCGGACGAGGCCGCGGGGGAAGGACCGTCGTCCTGTCCGGCCCCCGCGGCCGAGCCGGACACCAGGGTGGCCGTCGCGGCGGCCGTCACCGCGACGCATGCGAGCCGCCGGGTCCGCACCCTTCGCTTTCGTGGGGTCATACCCGCTCCTCTTTCGGAAGTCGTTACTGACACTGAGTCATATGAATGACCATCACGCCACCGCCGTTACGGCTTTCGAGTGCCTGGCTCGTCCGCACCGGTGACAACAGAAGGGAATGAGTCCGTGTCGCTGTTCGACACCCGCGTCCCCGCCGTTCTGCTGCGGATCGACCGGAATCCCTTTCATCACGGCACCCTGGGCGCCGTGCGTTCACTCGGCAGAGCGGGCGTGGACGTGCACGTCGTCGCCGACGCCGGGAAAAGCCCCGTGCGGACGTCCCGTTTCGTGACCGAACTGCACACGCCGCCGCGGCCGGGCGCCTCCCCGGCCGACATCGCGGCCGTACTGCGCGGTGTGGCCGCCCGGCTCGCGCGGCCCGCCGTGCTGATCCCGATGGACGACGCGGGCGCCGTCGCGGTGGGCCGGATGCGCGCGGAGCTGACGCCCGCCTTCCTGCTGCCCGAGCAGCCGGGCACGCTGCCGCAGCGCGTCGCGGACAAGGCGGAACTCGCCGCCCTGTGCCCCACCGTGGATGTGCCGCACCCCAGGACGCTGGTCCCGGACAGCCCGGCCGAGGCGTCCCGCGCCGCGTGGCGGCTGGGGCTGCCGGTGGTGGCGAAGTGGAGCCGGCCCTGGCTGCTGCCCGCGGGCGGCGGGCTGCGCAGCACGGTGGTGGTGCGCTCGGCGCGGGAGGCGCGCGAACTGTATCTGCGCGCCGGGGAGGCGGGCAGCCGGCTGCTCCTCCAGGAGTTCCTGCCGCCGGGCCCCGAGCGCGACTGGTTCTTCCACGGGTACGCCGACCGGGGCGGCGTCGTCCGCGCGGGCGGCTCGGGGGTGAAGCTGTCCGCCTGGCCGCGCGGCGCGGGCCTGACAGCCGTCGGCCGCTGGACGCCCGACCCCGAGGTGCGGGCGCTCGCCGAGCGGATCACGGGCGCGCTGGGCTACCGGGGCGTCTTCGACCTGGACTTCCGCCGCTGCGGCACGACGGGCCGCTGTCACCTGCTGGACTTCAACCCGCGGCCGGGCGCCCAGTTCCGGCTGTTCACCGACACGGCCGGCCTGGACGTCGTACGCGCCCTGCATCTCGACCTGACGCACCGGCCGCTGCCGGACGGGGCGGCGCGGCCCGGGCGGATGTTCGTGGTGGAGAACTACGCGCCCCTGACCGCGCTGCGGCGCGCCCCGGACGGCGGCCGGGAGTGGGCCTGGTGGGCGCGGGACGACCGGGCGCCGGGCTGGGCGATGTGGGGGCTGTGGGGCCGCCATGCGGCGGGCCGGCTGCTCGACCGCGCGCGGCACCGCCTGCGCGCGGGAGGCGCGGCCCACGAACGCCCGCGTGTCGTACGGCAGGCGACGGCGCCGTCGGAATCGAGCGGGCTGCCCGGCGACGAGAGGGCGGGCAGCCGCTGAGGTGCGGGTCGCGGGGGGGGCACGCAGAGTGCCGGACCACGGGTGGTGGTCCGGCACCCGGTGGTCTACCGGCGGGAAGCCGAACGGCTCCTGCGGTAGAGGATGGCACCGCCCAGGATGAGCGCGGCGCTCGCGGCCGAGGCGCCCAGCAGGGAGTCACTGCCGGTGTCGGCCAGCTGGGGCGGCTTGTGGTCGCCCTCCGTGGACGGGGGGTTCGGCGCACCGTGGTCCGGCGGCGTCACCGGAGGGGTGTGCGGCGAGGTGTCCTCGGGCGGGGCGGGCGGGGTCTTCGGCGGCTCGTGGGGACCTGTGCCCGGCGGCTCGTGGGGACCCGTCCCCGGCGGTTCGTGCGGCGGCGTCTTGGGGGGCTTGCTCGGCGGGGTGTCCCCGTAGCCCGACGTCTCGCAGTCGTTGCCGAAGACCGGGTTGAGGATGCCGATGATGTTCACCGTGTTGCCGCAGGCGTTCACCGGCACGTCCACCGGGACCTGCCCGTGGTTGCCGGAGCCGACGCCGGGCGAGCCCACCGCGCCGCCCTCGGCCGAGGCCCCGCCGGAGCCACTGGTGCTGCTGGAATCGCCGTAACCGCCGTGGCCGTACGCGTCGTCACCGTGCCCGGAGGTGTCACCGCCGTGGCCGGACGTGTCACCGGGGCTGCCGTACGAGCCTTCACCCGAGCCGCCCTGCGAGCCCCTGTCGGAGCCGCCGTGCGAGCCGCCGTCGTGGGACCCGTCGTGGGAACCGTGGTGCGGACCGTGGTGGTCCGAGTGCGATTCGTTGGCGCAGGTGTTGCCGAACGTGGGGTTGAGCGCGGCCACCACGTTGAGGGAGTTGCCGCACAGGTTCAGCGGCACCTCGACGGGAGCCTGGACGTTGTTGCCGGCCAGGGCGCCCGGCGAATCCGAGGCGGTGCTGCTCGCGTCCGAGTCGGCGAGAGCGGGGCTGCCGCACAGGGACAGAATGCTCGTCGCGGCGGCGGCCGCGACCATTCCCCTGCTCAGGGTCTGTCGCAATCTCGTGGTCTTCCTGCTTGAAGAGATGGGAAAGGCCGGCCTCGGAGCGCGAACTGAGCGTCCGAGGCCGGCCGTGCCGCAGCCGGCGGCTGGTGCGTTACGCCGTCATTCATCGGTCCGCGTAATTGCCGACGGCGTTCACCGGCATGTGGACCTGAGAGGGAAATCGACGGCAAACGAAACTGCCGTACCTTTGACACCGGGCAATGCGCACGAAAGCACCACGCCGCGCCGGCCCCGTGAGCGTCAGTCCGACTGGCCGTTGGCGGACAGGACCGACAGGTCCTCCAGCACGTGCGAAATCGCGCCGTCCCGCTTGGCCTGGGTGGAGTTGTCGGCGCACTGCTGAGCGAGGTCGTCCGAGAGGATCGGGACGTCCTGGATCGGGACGATGTTGATGACCGCGACGTTGATGTCCTCCAGCGCGGCACACGGCTTGTTGAGCGTGCCGTCGACCAGCGACAGCTGCGGGCTCATGTGGCCGTCGGTGGACGAGTTGCCGAACGCCGACGAGGAACCGTTGCCGTTGGCCACGGACGGCCCGGAGTCGTCGCCGATGGCAAGCGCCTGCGGAGCGGCCGCCACCGACATACCAATGACAGAAGCGGCGGCCGCCGCGGCGACCATTGCCTTCTTGAACACTTCGCGTTCCTTTCCTAGTAGCGACGCATGTCGTAGCGACGCATGTCCTACGGCCTCATCAACACGGTGCACCGGGATTGGTTGCGGGCGTTCACCCGATTGGCCGCACCCGAACCCGGCCTCGGATCATCACTTCGGCAGAAGAAAACACCAACATTCCGGTATCCCCTGAATGGGTGAAGAGGAGAAACCACACCGACTACATGCAGTTGATCAGAGGGCTCCGGTGGACGGGGTTTCCTCAGAAAGGACTGGCCAGTGATCAAGAAGGTTATTGCCACCGCGGCCCTCGCCGCTTCCGTCGTGGGTGCTTCCGCGGTCGCGGCCCCCCAGGCGCTTGCGATCGGCGATGACAGTGGTCCAACCGCCGTGAACGGCAACGGCGCGATCCAGAGCTACGGCAACTCGGCCACCTACGGGAACATGAGCCCGCAGATGGCGCTCATCCAGGGCTCCTTCAACAAGCCGTGCATCGCGCTGGAGGACATCAACGTCCCCGTCCTCAACATCGTCCCGATCCAGGACGTCCCGATCCTGTCGGACGACATGAACCAGCAGTGCGCCGAGAACTCCACCCAGACCAAGCGCGACGGCGCGCTGGCGCACCTCCTGGAGGACGTCTCGATCCTGTCCTCCAACACCGAGGGCTGACACCGGCGCGAAGGCGGGTCCGGCGGGCACACCGCCGGGCCCGCCTTCGTCGTGCGTCAGCGTCCGGACGGTGCGTCAGCGTCCGGACGCGTACAGCGCCTCGATCCGGGCCGCGTACGCCGCCGTCGCCGCATGCCGCTTGACCTTCAAAGACGGCGTGAGCATGCCGTTGTCCTCGGTGAACTCGCCCTCGATCAGGGCGAAGACGCGGATCGACTCGGCGCGGGAGACGGCCTCGTTGGCGTAGTCGACGGCCTTCTGCACGTCGGCGCGCAGCCGTTCGTCCTTCACGAGCTGCGACAGCGGGGTGTCCGCGGGCAGTTTGCGCACCGACAGCCAGTGGGCGAGGGCCTCGGGGTCGAGGGCGATCAGGGCGGCGACGAAGGGCCGGTTGTCTCCGACGACGACGCACTGGCCGATCAGCGGGCGGCTGCGCAGCCGGTCCTCCAGGACGGCCGGGGAGACGTTCTTGCCGCCCGAGGTGACGAGGATGTCCTTCTTGCGGCCGGTGATGGTGAGGTAGCCGTCCTCGTCGAGGGCGCCGAGGTCGCCGGTCGCGAACCAGCCGTCGTCGAGGACGGCGTCCGTGGCCTCGGGGTTGTTCCAGTACGAGCCGAAGACGATGCCGCCCTTGACGAGGACCTCGCCGTCGTCGGCGATACGGACGGCGGTGCCGGGCACCGGGCGGCCGACGGTGCCGGGGCGGGGCCGCAGCGGCGGGACGACGGTCGCGGCGGCGGTCGTCTCGGTCAGGCCGTAACCCTCGTAGACGATGATTCCCGCGGCGAAGAAGAACAGGTTGAGGTCGCGGTCCAGGGGTGAGCCGCCGCTGATGGCGTAGCGGACGCGACCGCCGATCTCCTTGCGGATGCGCCGGTAGACCAGCAGGTCGTACAGCGCCCACGCGGCGTACAGGCCGGGTCCCGGGCCCTTGCCGCGGCCGAGGAACTTGTTCAGGTACGCCTCCCCGAAGCGGACGCCGACGCGGTGCGCGCGGTCGAAGGAGGCGCCGCGGCCGATCTTCTCGGCGGTCGCGCGGCCGGTCTCGTGGATCTTCTCGAAGAGGTACGGGACGCCGACCAGGAAGGTGGGGCGGAACTCCTTGAGCGCCGGGCGGAGTTCGTCGGGCTTGATGCTCGGGCAGTGGCCGATCTCGATGCGGGCCGTGAGGCAGGCGATCTGGAGGGTGCGGCCGAGGATGTGGGCGAGTGGGAGGAACAGGAGGGTGGACGCGGCCCGGGAGGTGACCGCCTTGAAGATGGGGTGCAGCAGCTCGACCGTGTTGGCGGCCTCGGCGTGCAGGTTGGCGTGGGTGAGGACGCAGCCCTTGGGGCGGCCGGTGGTGCCGGAGGTGTAGCAGACGGTCGCCACGGTGTCGGGGGTCAGGGCCGTGCGGCGCTTGGTGACCTCCTCGTCGGGGACGTTCGCGCCGAGGGCGGTGAGGTCGTCGAGGGCGCCCGCGTCGAGCTGCCACAGGCGCGGCGGCTCGGGGTGGCCGGCGGTGCCGGTCAGGACGGTGGCCGCGTTCGCGGCGGTCTCCGCGACGACGTACCGGGCGCCCGAGTCGCGCACGATCCAGTCCACCTGCTCGGCGGAGGAGGTGGCGTACACCGGGACGGTCTGGCCGCCCGCGGCCCAGACCGCGAAGTCCAGCACGGTCCACTCGTAGCGGGTGCGGGACATCACCGCGACCCGGCCGCCCGGCTGGAGGCCCGCGGTGATCAGCCCCTTGGCGACGGCCGTCACTTCGCGGGCGAAGGCCGCCGCCGTCACGGGCTGCCAGACGCCGTCGCGTTCACGGCGCAGGACGACGGCGTCCGGAGCCTCGGCCGCGTTGGTGTACGGGATGTCGGCGGTGCTGCCGGTGGTGGGGCGCGGTGCCAGCGGGGCGGTGCGGGCCTCGCGGACGGTGCCGGTGGCGTCCCTGAGCAGCTCGACCCGGACCCGCTCCAGCAGGTCGGTGCGGCGTTTCGCCCGCTTCAGATCCTTGCGTACGCCCATGACGGCTCCCGGTCGCGGTGTGAGCTGACGTGCGGTGTTCTCCGCCTACCCGTACTTACTCGCAAGTCAACTTACTCATGCGTAAGAAAAGGTCAATGGGTGGCGCAGGACGGGTGACCGGGGAGCGGGGCGGGCTCGGTCAGGCTCCGTACCGGTCCGCCCGCTCGACGGCGTCGGCGAGGTCGCGCCCCGCGTCGTCCTCGGTGGTGTGCGCCAACCGGGCGGCGGGTGCGGCGAGTTGGCCGACGGGCGGGACGTCGGGGAGGCAGTCAGCAGCAGGCCGCCCGCCGCCGTGAGCGCGGGCAGTGCGGCACGGAGCGTTGCGGGCGGGTCTCGATGCGGGCGCGGAAACGGCCCGTCCGGACCGGTGGGTGACTCCGTCGGGCTAGGAGACGATGTCCTTGCGGGCGAAACCCCGGAAGGCCAGGGCGAACAGCACGAGCGCGTAGGTCAGGGAAACCGCGGTCCCCTGGATCATGCCGGACCACTCGAGGCGGGGCTGTACGGCGTCGGCCCAGGCGAACTGCCAGTGCGCGGGCAGGAAGTCGCGCCAGTGGCCGAGGGCCGTCACGGCGTCCAGGACGTTGCCGACGATGGTCAGGCCGACCGCGCCGCCCACCGCGCCGAGCGGGGCGTCCGTCCTGGTCGACAGCCAGAACGCGAGCCCGGCCGTGACCAGTTGGGACACGAAGATGTACGCCACGACCACCACGAGCCGCTGGGCCGCGGTGCCCGGCGCCAGTTCGCCGCCGGTCGGTATCCGCAGCGGGCCCCAGCCGTAGGCGACCGTGCCGACGGCGAACGCCACGAGGGGCAGCAGGACCATCGCGGCCAGGCTGAGGCCGAGCCCGACGGCGAGCTTCGACGCCAGCAGCCGGGCGCGCGGCACGGGGGCGGCGAGGAGGTAGCGCAGGGAGGACCAGCCGGCCTCCGAGGCGACCGTGTCCCCGCAGAACAGCGCGACCGGGATGACCAGCAGGAAGCTCGCGGACACGAAGAGGTTCACGGCGGCGAAGTTGGCGCCCGACGCCGTCGCCGTGTCCATCAGGGTGATGCGGTCGCCGCGTCCCTCCGGCTCGCCGCCGATCGCGAAGGCCACGACCAGCACGAACGGCAGGACGGCGAGGATCGCGCCCATCACCAGCGTGCGGCGCCGCTTGAGCTGGCGGACCAGCTCCACCCGCAGCGGCAGGGTGCGGCCCGGACGGTAGCCGGAGGCGACCTCGCCGGGGCCACCGGGTGCTGTCCGCTCGGCGAGCGTGCTCATGCGGAGCCTCCGATCAGGGTGAGGAAGGCGTCTTCGAGGCGACGGTGCGGGCCCACCGACTCGACGGGCACCTCCAGCCGGACCAGCTCGGCGACCAGCTGCCGGGCGCTGCCGCCGGTGTCGAGCCGGACCAGCAGCCCGTCGTCGGTGCGCACGGCGGAGGCCACGCCCGGCAGGGCGGCGACCTTCTCGGCGACCGGCTCCTCGACCGGCGTGCCGGTGCCGACGAGCAGGGTGTCGCCGGAGCCGATGATGTCGGCGACCGGGCCCGCCTGGACGAGCCGGCCGCGGTCCATGACGACGAGGTGGGTGCAGGACTGCTCGACCTCCGCGAGCAGGTGGCTGGAGACGATCACCGTGCGGCCGTCGGCCGCGTACCGGATCATCACCTCGCGCATCTCGCGGATCTGGGGCGGGTCGAGGCCGTTGGTCGGCTCGTCCAGGATGAGCAGGTCCGGCAGGCCGAGCATGGCCTGGGCGATGGCGAGGCGCTGGCGCATGCCCTGCGAGTAGGTGCGTACCGCGCGGGCGAGCGCGTCGCCCAGGCCGGCGATCTCCAGCGCCTCGTCCAGGTGGGCGTCCCCGGCGGGGCGGCCGGTCGCCCGCCAGTACAGCTCCAGGTTCTCCCGGCCGGACAGGTGCGGCAGGAAACCGGCGCCCTCCACGAAGGCGCCGACGCGGGACAGCACCGGCGCGCCGGGGCGGACGGCGTGGCCGAAGACGCGGATCTCACCCGCGTCCGGGGTGATGAGGCCCATCAGCATGCGCAGTGTCGTCGTCTTGCCGGCGCCGTTGGGGCCGAGCAGGCCCAGCACCTGGCCGCGCTCGACG
Organism: Streptomyces sp. NPDC051207; assembly: GCF_040682395.1. Taxonomy (NCBI): domain Bacteria; kingdom Bacillati; phylum Actinomycetota; class Actinomycetes; order Kitasatosporales; family Streptomycetaceae; genus Streptomyces; species Streptomyces sp. NPDC051207. The sequence goes on from NZ_JBFBAX010000018.1 coordinate 102,550, forward strand.
CGGAAGGACAGGTCCCGCACGGCGTACCGGTCGGAGGACTTCGCGTACCGCTTGCTCAGGCCGGTGATCTCCAGCGGTACGTCGGCCAGTTCCGGGTCGGGGGCCGGGGCGGCCGTGCGGCGGCGGGCGGTGAGCAGCAGGGCGAGGGCGGCGGCGACGCCGGTGAGCGGCAGCCACCACACCCAGGCGGGCAGCGGCGCGGCGGCCGTCTCCACGCCGGGCGCCGTCGGCACCGTCAGGTCGCTCCTGAGGGCGACGGTGTACGTGGCGGGGGCCGCGGGCGACGCGTAACCGAGGTCGGTGGCGGCGAGGACCAGGCGCAGGCGGTGGCCCTTCTGCACCTCGTGGTCGACGGCGGGCAGCGTGATCGTGACGTCCTTGCCGGACTTCGCGTCCTCGACACGCAGGGGCGTGACGAGCTGGGCGGGCAGCACCTGCCGGGTGCCGTCCGGGCCGACGTCGTAGACCTTGCCGAAGAGGACCGCGTCGCCGCCGGTCGACGTCACGCGCGTGGTGACCGTCGGCGATCCGGTGATGCGCAGGTCTCTCGTCATGGGCGAGGACTCGAAGCGGGCGTGCTGGCCGGGGAAGTCCAGGGAGACGCCGACGCCCAGGGACGACAGCTGGGCGAGGCCGCCGGTGCCGCCGAGGCCGGGCAGGGCGGACACGGCGGGCGGGTTGGCGCCCGGCGGGTTGTCGAAGGTCTGCTCGCCGCCGTGCAGGGCGATCGGCCGGCGTCCGCTGTCCAGGCCGGGGTAGGTGTCGTCGCTCGCGCCCCTGAGCAGGGCGGCCCCGTCGGTGGAGTCGACGCCTCCGGTGCGGGTGACGCGGAACGCGGGGCCGGTGCCGGCGGCCTTGTCGCCCTTCAGGTGGCGGTCGAACCAGGCACGCACGCGTGACTGGACGCGGTCCGTCTCCAGGTCTCCGCCGTCGTGCCCGCCGGCGATCCAGTCGACGTCGACCGGGGCGCCGTTGGCCCGGATCGCCGCCGCGGCGGCGTCGGCCTGGCCGAGCGGGAAGAGGGAGTCGCTCTGGCCCTGCACCAGCAGTGTGGGCACCTTGATGCGGTCGCCGACGGCGGACGGCGACCGCTGCTCCAGCAGGGCTCGTGCCCCGGCGTCGGGGGTGCCGGACTCGGCGACACGCTGGTACATCCGGCACAGCCGGGGCTCGAACTTGTCGCAGCCGCCCCCGGTGGTGACGAAGAGGCCCGCCCACAGCTTTTTGAAGACGCCGTTCGGGAAGAGGGCGTCCGCCAGGTTCCAGTACGTGAGTGCCGGGGCGAGGGCGTCCACCCGGTCGTCGTGCCCGGCGGTGAGCAGGGCGATCGCGCCGCCGTAGGAGCCGCCGGCCATGCCCACGCGGGGGTCGCCCGCCGCGTCGAGCTGGACCTGGGGCTGCCGGGCCAGCCAGTCGATGAGCCGTGAGACGTCCGCGACCTCGCCCTCGGGGTCGTTCAGCCCGATCTTTCCCGTGGACCTGCCGAAGCCGCGCGCCGACCACGTCAGCACCGCGTACCCGTCCCGGGCGAGTTGTTCGGCCTGCTCGCGGACGTCGGCCTTGCTGCCGCCGAAGCCGTGCCCCAGCAGGACGGCCGGGCGGCGGCCGGCCTTGCCCGAGGTGAAGTACGAGGTGTCGATGCGCACTCCGTCGCCCACGCTCATGACCCGGTCGGCGCGGTGCACCGCGGGCGCCTCGCCGGAGGCGGCCGTCCAGGTGCCGGCGCCGGCGAGCACGACGGCGGCGGCCCCGGCGGCCAGCAGCCGCCGGGGCCCCCGGAGCAATCCCCGGAGCGCGGGCAGTCGAAGATCCATGCCGTCAACAGTACGGGCCGCCTCCGACAGCGGGAGCAGCCTGTGGACGGAGCCCCCGGCCCTCCCCCGGGAGTAGCGCGGACCCGCCGCGTACCACGGACGCGGTACGCGGCGGTCCGGCGTTCAGGCCCGCGCGTCCTCGGGGATCGACACCAGCCAGCGGGTGTCGCGGTGCGGGCGGAGGTAGAGCGCCCAGTAGAGGGTGGCGACGGCCGTGATGCCGCCGGTCCACAGCAGGTGCGTGGTCTCCTGCCGGCTCAGGATGTAGGCGAGGACGACGATCAGCAGGATGGGCATCGCGGGCCACAGCGGCATGCGCCACGCGGGCGTGTGCCGGTGGGCGCCGCGCCGGGCGAGCAGGGCGGCGATCGCGACGAGCAGGTACATGCCGGTGACGGAGACGCCCGTGACGCCGTACAGCGTGTCCAGGTTGACGAAGCACAGCGCCGCGCCGGGCACGCCGACGGCGAGCGTGGAGACCCACGGGGAGCCGAACCGGCCGAGCTTGGCGAAGACCGTGTTGACGGGCTCGGGCCAGGCCTTGTCGCGGGCGGAGGCGAACAGCACGCGCGAGTTCTGGATGACCATCACGATGCCGGCGTTGACGATGGCGAGGGCCACGCAGAGGCTGACGAAGGTGCCGACGGCGGAGCTGGACCAGGCGGTGACCATGGCGCCGATGTCGCCGCCGGTCAGTTCCGCCAGGTCGGAGGCGCCCATGGTGATGGCGACGACCGGGACGAGGATGATCACGGCGGAGATGGCGAGGGTGGTGAGCACCGTGCGGGCGACGTTGCGGCGCGGGTTCTCCAGTTCCTCGGAGAGGTAGACGGCGGTGGAGAAGCCCTGCGTGACGAAGAGGGCGATGGCGAGGCCGGAGACGACCAGCATGGCGGTCACGGCGTCGGGGCCGCCGTCGGCGCCGGCCACCTCCATCGAGGCGAGGCTGCCGGGGCCGCGCTCGCTGTGCGCGAAGCCCAGGACCGCCACGACGGCCGCCGCGACGACCTCCAGGACCAGGAAGACGCCGGTGATCCAGGCGTTGGCGCGCAGGTCGAGCAGTCCCGCGAGGGTGGCGAGCAGCATGACGCCGGCGCCGGCCATGGACGGGTCGAGGTCGACGACCGGGGCGAGGTAGTCGGCGGTGCCCATCGCGATCACCGGCGGGACGATCATGACGACCAGCAGGGACAGCACGAACACCAGCCAGCCCGCGAGCCGCCCGGCCAGCGTCGACACCATGGCGTACTCGCCGCCCGCGCTCGGGACGAGGGTGCCCAGCTCGGAGTAGCAGAACGCCACGGCGATGCAGAGCAGGGAGCCGATGGCGATGGTGAGGGCGGTGGCGGTGCCGAGCGAGCCGAACAGGTCGGGGACGACCACGAACAGCGTGGAGGCGGGCGTCACGCAGGACAGCGTCAGCAGGGTCCCGCCGACGACTCCGATGGAACGCTTGAGCGTGCGTTGACTGCTGTCCGGCGTACTGACGAGGGGGGTCTCGGCAGGGCGGAGCGTGTCGGTCATGCGGCGGTTCCGATCGACTCGTGCTGGCGTGGTTCGGGCGGGAGCGCCATCGCCTCCGGCGGCTTGGTCGTCCGTACTTCTCGTCCGCTCCCGGCGCTGCATGGAATCCCAACGAAAACCAGCACGTCAATGGTCGTTCACCTACGGAATCCGTTGATCCGAGCACTTCTCGCCCTCGAATACGTCAATTTCTACTGGCGGTTCCACGGTGTTGAGCGGTGCGGGAACCGCAGGCAGGGCGGTGAAAATACCTGTGGCTTTCCGGCGTCCGGACGTTGTCGGTGGTGCCCGCTACAGTCGCGGTAACAGCTGAATCACAGAAAAAGGGTGGGGGCTCATGAAGCTGAGGCACACCGCGGCCTGGGTGGGGCTGACGGCCGCGGCGATGGTGGCGACGTCCGCGTGCGGCGCTGACGGCACCAAGTCGGCCGCCGAAGCGGTGAACAACGCCGACACGATCATGGCGGCGCTGTCCCGCGCCACGGACCGCACGGAGCAGCTCGGTTCGGCCGAGGTCAGGATGACGACCGACCTGGGCTCGGGTGTCCCCGTCTCCATGGACGGCATCTACTCCTGGGGCGACGGCTACGCGTTCGACGTCGAGATGGACGCCAAGGCCGCCCAGATGCAGGAGCTCACGGACTCGCCGACGGTGCGCACGCTGTTCGTCGACGGCGCCTACTACTACGACGTCGACCCGCAGCCCTCCGGCCCGCTCCAGGGCAAGGAGTGGATGAAGATAGACGGCTCGGCCATCTTCGGCGAGCAGGGCGCGAGCGCCCTCTCGGGCAGTGCCGGCAGCCCGTCGGCCTCCATGAAGGGCCTGAAGTACGCGAGCGACGTCGAGAACCTCGGCGAGGAGACCGTCAACGGCAAGTCCACGACGCACTACCGGGCCGTGCTCGGCCCGAAGGACCTGGGCAGGTTCCAGAAGGCCTACGGCGAGGACACCCTGTTCAACTCGATGACGGGCGGGTCCGGCACGGTCACCATGGACGTCTGGGTGGGGCCCAAGGACCTGCCGGTGCGCATGGTCCAGGAGTTCGGCGCCATGAAGGTGAGCATGGACTTCGACAAGTTCGGCGCCGCGCGGGAGATACAGGCCCCGCCCGCCGGCCGGACCGGCGACCTCACCGACGAGGTGAGGAAGGCCGGCGAGCAGGAGGGCCGCCAGGGCTGAACACGGCGGTGCCCCGCCCTCCACGGGAAGGCGGGGCACTGTACGGCGTCGAGCGGCGGGGCGGGGAACCGGGCCGGCTCGGTTGCGCGGAACACCTGGTCTCCGGGGAGCCGGGCTCCGTGGTCGCGCGGGGAGCCGGGCTCATTGGTTGCGCGGGAAGCCGGGCTCAGTGGTTGCGGGGGAAGCCCAGGTCCACGCCGGACGGGGCGTCGGCCGGGTCCGGCCAGCGGGTCGTGACGACCTTGCCGCGCGTGTAGAAGTGCGTGCCGTCGTTGCCGTAGATGTGGTGGTCGCCGAAGAGCGAGTCCTTCCAGCCACCGAAGGAGTGGTAGCCGACGGGCACCGGGATCGGCACGTTCACGCCGACCATGCCCGCCTCGATCTCCAACTGGAAGCGGCGGGCGGCGCCGCCGTCCCGGGTGAAGATCGCGGTGCCGTTGCCGAACGGCGAGGCGTTGATGAGCGCCACGCCCTCCTCGTAGGTCTCGGCGCGCAGCACGCACAGCACCGGGCCGAAGATCTCGTCCTGGTACGCCTTCGCCGTGGTCGGCACCTTGTCGAGCAGCGAGATGCCGATCCAGTGGCCGCCCTCGTGGCCTTCGACGGTGTAGCCGGTGCCGTCCAGGACGACCTCCGCGCCGTCCGCCGCCGCCCCCGTCACATACGTCGCCACCTTGTCGCGGTGGGCCTTGGTGATCAGCGGGCCCATCTCGGACGCCGGGTCGTCGCCGGGGCCGATCTTGATCTTCTCGGCGCGCTCGCGGATCTTCTCCACGAGCGTGTCGCCGATCGCGCCGACAGCCACCACGGCCGAGATCGCCATGCAGCGCTCGCCGGCCGAGCCGTAGGCGGCGCTCACGGCCGCGTCGGCCGCCGCGTCCAGGTCGGCGTCCGGCAGGACCAGCATGTGGTTCTTGGCGCCGCCGAGGGCCTGCACGCGCTTGCCGTTCGCGGAGGCGGTGGTGTGGATGTGGCGGGCGATCGGGGTGGAGCCGACGAAGGACACGGCCTTGACGTCCGGGTGCTCCAGAAGGCGGTCGACGGCCACCTTGTCGCCGTGGACGATGTTGAAGACACCATCGGGCAGACCCGCCTCGGCGAGCAGCTCGGCGAGCTTCACGGACGCCGACGGGTCCTTCTCGCTCGGCTTCAGCACGAACGTGTTGCCGCACGCGATGGCGATGGGGAACATCCACATCGGCACCATCGCCGGGAAGTTGAACGGGGTGATGCCCGCGACGACGCCGAGCGGCTGCCGGATCGAGGACACGTCCACGCGGCTGGCGACCTGCGTGGACAGCTCACCCTTGAGCTGGACGCTGATGCCGCAGGCCAGGTCGACGATCTCCAGGCCACGCGCGACCTCGCCGAGCGCGTCGGAGTGCACCTTGCCGTGCTCGGCGGTGATCAGCGCGGCGATCTCGTCGCGGTGGGCGTCGAGCAGCGCGCGGAACGTGAACAGGATCGAGGTCCGCTGGGCCAGCGACGACTGGCCCCACGTCACGAAGGCCTCCTTGGCCGCCGCGACCGCCGCGTCCACCTCGTCGGCCGACGCGAACGCGACCTTCGTGGTGACCTCGCCGGTCGCCGGATTCGTCACCGGCCCGTAGTTGCCCGATGCGCCTTCGACGGTCTTGCCGCCGATCCAGTGGTTGACGATCTTCGTCATGCCGGGGAACTCCTTCACAGATGGCGGCGTCGGGTGGAGACGTGCCGTGCGTACAGCTCATGCGCCTGGACCACCGACGGTCGGGTCGTGGTCTCGGCCACGGATACATCCCACCAGGCCCGAGCGGGAGGCGCGCCCGACACAGTGTCTGCCGTTGGGCCCTTCACGTAGACACATGTGGGGGTCGGCGGCGGCGTGGGGCGGTCAGAACCGCTCGATCGGAGGGAACCTCCGGCGCGGGGCCGCGGCGGGCGGGGAGTCGTCGCTCGCGCTTCGCTCCTGCCAGGGCGAAAGCGGGCTCCCGCGCCGGAGGCGTTCTGTGCGGACTGCTGTCGACCGGTTGTAGTCCCGCTCCGGGGACCCTGTCAATAGTTTGTCCGGACATTCGGACGAGAGAGGTGGGAGTTGCAGGTTCCGGCATTGGGGTTCGGCGGTGGGCGGTGCGGGTGCGGGCTGTGGTGGGGGGCGGGTCGCGGTGCTGGTGCTGGTGCGGGGCGCGGTCGGGGACGGGTGCGGGTTGCGGTGCGGGTGTCAACGCGCCATGCGGTGAGTCCGGCGAACCCCTCTGCTTCGCTTGTGTCACAAATACCTCGGTGGTGTCACACATGTCCCGCCCGCGCGAGTCTTCCGTCACACCCGTGCGCAGCACCCGGCCGGTCGTCACTCTGCGTCGTTCACCCCGTACAGGCTCTGTCGCCAAGCGCAGCATCCGGCTCCCCCGACGGCCGACCCGGGCCGCCGCCGTGGTGCGCGCGGGGAGGTACAACTCAATGACCGACCAACGACTCTGGTCCTACAAGGAGATCGCCGCACACATCCGGGTCCAGCCGGACACCGTCCGGTCGTACCGCAAGCACGGGCTGCTGCCACCGCCCGACGTGGTCGAGGGCGGAAAGCCGTTCTGGTACGCGGACACGGTGCGGGCCTGGGTGGCGTCCCGGCCACGCAATCGCGGCAGGGGGGAGACCTGATGGTGTGCGTGGCGCCGGGCGTGCGCGCCTGGTGCTCGGCGAACGCGCCCGGCGCTCGCCGAGCGGCACGCCCCTAGTCGGCGGACGGCCCGGCCGTGATGTACGCCAGTGCCCCGTCCGCGGGTGGGTGCACTGGCGTGCCCGTCAGTGGGCGGGGGTGCGGGTATGGCCCGGCAGCGGCCGGGGGCGCGGGTCCGCGATTGGCGTGCCGTCAGCGGGCAGGGGCGCTGGTGCTGTCCGGCAGCGGCCGGGTGCGCGGGCGGTGCTGTCCCGGCGCCGCCCGGCCGTTCAATTCCACGGCTCGATCACCGTCACCCCCGCCGTCGTCCCGCCCGTCCCCATCGCCGTCAGGGCGGCCGGGGCCTCGTCCAGGGGGATCCTCGACGTGACCAGGAGGTCGGGGCGCAGTACTCCGGCCCGGACCAGCTCCAGCATCGGCGGGTACGTGTGCGCGGCCATGCCGTGACTGCCGAGGATGTCCAGTTCCAGGGCGACGGCGCGGGCCATGGGCACGGGGGTCGTGCCGGTCGGGGAGGGCAGCAGACCGACCTGTACGTGCCGGCCGCGGCGGCGCAGGCCGTTGACGGAGGCGGCGCAGGTGACGGGCGAACCCAGCGCGTCGAGGGACAGGTGGGCGCCCCCGCCGGTCAGTTCCCGAACCGCCACGGCCGTCTCCTCCCTCCGGGCGGCGTCCACGCAGTGCGCCGCGCCGAACTTCCGCGCCAGCTCCAGGGCCCCGGGTGACACGTCGACGGCGACGACGCGCGCGCCCGCTGCCGCCGCGATCATCACGGCGGACAGGCCGACACCCCCGCAGCCGTGCACCGCGACCCACTCCCCCGCCGCGACCCGGCCCTGCTGGACGACCGCGCGGAACGCCGTGGCGAACCGGCAGCCGAGCCCGGCCGCCGTGGCGAAAGACATGTCCTCGGGGACGGCGACGAGGTTGACGTCGGCGTGGTCGAGCGCCACGTACTGCGCGAAGGAGCCCCAGTGGGTGAAGCCGGGCTGGGTCTGCCGCTCGCACACCTGCTGGTCCCCTGCGGCGCAGGCCGGGCAGGTCCCGCAGGCGCAGACGAACGGAACGGTGACCCGGTCACCGGCTCGCCAACCGGTCACCCGGGCGCCCACCGCTTCGACCACTCCGGCGAGTTCGTGCCCCGGCACATGTGGCAGCGTGATGTCCGGGTCGTGTCCCTGCCATCCGTGCCAGTCGCTGCGGCACAGCCCGGTGGCCTCGACCCGCACGACCACCCCGTGTTCCGCGGGTGCGGGGTCCGCGACGCTCCGCACCTCGACCGGTCCACCGAACCGCTCGAACAGCACCGCCCGCATCGCCGCCTCGCTTTCCGCCGTCCGGCCTTGTGTTCAGGGGCATGCGCCCGGGCCTTGTGGTTGGGGCCCCTGGCCGAGGCCCCGCGCCCGGTGCCTCCTGGCCGAGCCGCCTGGTTCGGCCCTCCCGGAGAAGGCTCCGTGCCCGGCCCTCCCGGCAAGGCCCCTTGCCCGGCCCGCCTCGCCAAGGTCCCCCTGCCGGGACCCTTCACTCCGTACCCCGGCGATCATCTCCCGCGCGGCGGCACGCCGGCTCGGCGCCCCCACCGTGCCCCGGCCCGGGACCCCCGTCAGCCGCGGCGAACGGCAGCCCTGCACCCCACGCCCCGGCTCCCCGCCGAACCCAACGGACCACCAGCCCAGCACCCCGGACCGCACCCCCGACCAGGGCCCCGCGTCCCCCACCGCCTCCGCCGGACCGCTACCCCGACACCCCCGCCGCCTCCCTCCCCCGCTCCTCCACCGACTCCGTTGCCGTGGCCGCCGAGGTCCCTTCCCCCTCGCTCACCCCGAACCGTTGGTGGAAGCGCCGGAGTGGGGCCGGCGCCCACCACGTCGCCCGGCCCGTCAGCCGCATTACCGCGGGGACGAGGAGACTGCGGACGATCATCGCGTCCATGAGCACCGCCAGGGCGAGCCGAGGCCGAGCATCTTGGTGTTGGTCACGCGGGAGGTGCCTATCGCGACCATCACCACCGCGAGGATGACGGCAGCCGCGGTGATCAGCCCGCCCGTGCGCTGTACGCCGTGCCGGACCGCCTGCTCGTGGTCGCCGCTGTGGTCGTACTCCTCCTTGACGCGGGACAGCAGGAACACGCCGTAGTCCATGGAGAGGCCGAAGGCCACGCAGAACATCAGGACCGGGAGGGTGGTCTCTATGGAGCCGGGGCTGGTGAAGCCGAGCAGACCGGAGAGGTGGCCGTCCTGGAAGACCCAGACGACGGCGCCGAACATCGCCGTCAGGCTGAGCGCGTTGAGCAGTACCGCCTGGACGGGTATGAGCACGCTGCCGGTGAGGAGGAAGACCAGCAGCAGGGTGACGATCGCGATGAAGACGGCTGCCCACGGGAGGCGCTCGCCGATGGCGTCCTTGGAGTCGACCAGCACGGCCGCCGTGCCGGTCACCCGGGTCTCGAAGGGGGCCTGCGCCGCGCGCAGTGCGCCCACCAGGTTCTGGGCGGGTTCGTCGACGGCCTCACCCTTCGGCAGCACGGTGAAGTACGCCGAGTCACCCTTCACCAGCGGGCCCTCCACCCTCCGCACGTCGGGCAGGGCGGCTATCCGCTGCTTGTAGGCGGCGTACTGCGCGTCGGTGGCGCGGCCCTCGGCGAGGACTTCGAGGCCGCCGCCGGGGTTGCCCGGGAAGTGGTCGCGGATGTGCTGCTGCACGACGTGCGACTCGGCGCTCGCCGGGAGCTGGCGGTCGTCGGCGGTGCCGAACTTCACGCCCAGGAAGGGCAGCCCGAGCAGGACGAGCACGGCGGTGGTGCCCAGCGCGAAGAACGGGGCGCGGCGCATGACGAGCGTCGCCGTGCGCGCCCAGGCCCTGCCCTCCTCGGCGGAGCCGGACGGCTTGGGCCGGCCGCGGCGCAGCAGGCGGCGCAGGTCCAAGGCGTTGACCCGGTGGCCGAGCAGGATCAGCGCGGCCGGGAGGAGAATCAGCGCGGCCGCGGCGGCCAGCAGCACCACGGCGATCCCGGCGTAGGCGAAGGAGCGCAGGAAGTACTGCGGGAAGAGCAGCATGGCCGCCAGGGACACCGCCACCGTGAGGGCGGAGAACAGCACCGTGCGCCCCGCCGTGCGCAGGGTGGTGCCCACGGCGGTCAGCGGCTCGGCGCCGCCGGACAGTTCCTCGCGGAAGCGGCGGACGATGAACAGGGCGTAGTCGATGGCGAGGCCGAGGCCGAGGGCGGTCGTCAGGTTCAGGGCGAAGACCGACACGTCGGTGAGTTCGGTGAGGCCGCGCAGCAGTGCGTTGGTGCCGAGGATCGCCACGATGCCGATGCCGAGCGGCAGCAGGGCGGCGACCGCGCTGCCGAAGACCATGACCAGCAGCACGAGGGTGACCGGCAGGGCGATGAGCTCGGCGCGGGTCAGGTCCTCCTGGATGATCGTCTGCATCTCGTGCCGCACGGCGACCGGGCCGCCGATCGTGACCTCGACCGCGCCGTGCGCGCCCCGGTAGCGGGAGGCGATGCGGTCGAGGGTCTCGCCCATGGTGTTCTCGTCGCCGGTGATGCGGGCGGCTATCAGCGCCTCGTGCCCGTCCTTGGCGCGCAGGGCGGGCGCGCCGGTGTGCCAGTAGGAGCCGACGCCCGTGACGCCCGGCTCCTCGGCCAGCCGGGCGGCGAGCCGCCCGGCGTCGGCGGCGACGGCCGGGTCGTCGACGGAGGCGCGGCCCGCGTCGACGAGGAGCAGGAGGTTGGGCTGGGAGTGGGGGAAGTCGCGCTCCAGCGCTCTGGTCGCGTACGTGGACTCGGCGGCCGGGTCCTCCCAGCCACCGCTGCCGAGGCGGTCGGCGGCCCCGCTGCCGGCCAGCACGGCGAGCACCGTGAGCACGAGCGCCGCGAGCAACGACAGGCGTGGGCGGGCGGTCACGAGTCTGGTCCAGCCTCCGACGCGCGGCGGCTTGTTGACTTCGGTCATCCTGCGGTGTCCCCTTCACCGTGAAATCCATCGTGAACCGGTCCGTGCCCGGCGCCTTCGCGCAGGCAGGCGGCATGGATCTGCCATTGCCATACACTGACAAACACGAGAGATCGCTCGCGTTTCCCTAGAATGCGAGCGAGCACTCGTGTTTGTCAATCGCGTTCGACGACCTGGGGATGACGCGTGCCCGAGAACCCCGAGAACCCCGAGAACCCCGCGACCACCGAGGGGCCCGGCGAGGAGCGGTCGGCCGAGGACAGGCCGCGCCGCCGCCAGGCCCGCGGCGAGCGCCGTATCGCCCAACTGCTCGAGGCCGCCGCCTCGGTCTTCTGCACGACCGGGTACACGGCCGCGAGCACCAACGCCATCGCCCGCGAGGCGGGCGTCTCGCCGGGCACGCTCTACCAGTTCTTCCCGAACAAGGAAGCGATCGCGATCGAGCTGGGCGAGCGGCTCATGCACCGGATGCGGGAGACGTACGGCGAGGCGCTCGCCCCGGTCGGTCCCGCGACCTCGCTGGAGGAGGCCGTCGGCGCGGCGGTCGACCGGTTCATCGACTTCAACTGCCGCCATCCGGTGTTCTTCGCGCTGATGCACGGCCCCGACATCCCGGGCCGCATCACCGAGGAGCACGACGCCCTGCACGGAACGCTGGTGTCGCGCATAGAGGCGCTGATCTCCTCGTTCCTGCCCGGCGCCCCCGCCGCCGACGTCACACGCACCGCACACGTCTGCCTCGGCATCTACAAGGCCGGCCTGGAACTCGTCCTGAGCCACGAGGGCGCCGAACGGGAGGCGTACGTACAGGAGTTGAAGAACGTCCTGCTGCGCTACCTCCGGCCACTCGCCGACGACCCCGAGGCGTCTTTGATTCATACCCCCTAGGGGTATACAGTGGATGCCGTGGGCGACACCCGGCTCCTTCCGGGCCCCGTCAGCCCCCTCCACCCCGTACGACCCACGCTCTCTACGCCTTGACGAGGAGTAACGACATGACCGCCCAGACCGACACCCCGGATTCCGTCACCACCGTCTACAAGGTGACCGGCATGAGCTGCGGACACTGCGAGGGCTCCGTCTCCGCCGAGCTCTCCGAGATCCCCGGCGTGCGCTCGGTGAAGGCCGTCGCCGCCAGCGGCGAGGTCACCGTCGTCTCCGAGGCCCCGCTGGACGACGAGGCGGTCCGTGCCGCCGTGGACGAGGCGGGCTACGAACTCGCCGGCAAGGCCTGAGCCGCCGGCGCGGAGGTACCCGCAGCAGAGACCGCGCAGGCAGCACCACCCTCCCGGCCCGGGCCGCGCCGGCCGGTCAACACTGGCGCGGCACGGCCCGGGCCGCCGTCTGGAGTCCGGACATGACCAGCACCACCGCGAAAACCCCGAGCACCACCGCGGGCACCGGCACGCCCCCGGCGCTCTCCGAGGTCGAGCTGCGCATCGGCGGGATGACCTGCGCCTCCTGCGCGGCCCGCGTCGAGAAGAAGCTCAACCGCATGGACGGCGTGACCGCCACGGTGAACTACGCGACGGCGAAGGCCAAGGTCGTCCACCCGACCGGCGTCAAGGTCGCCGACCTGATCGCCACGGTCGTCAAGACCGGGTACACCGCCGAGGAACCGCCGCCGCCCGAACCCGAACAGCGGCAGGCCCCCGCCTCCGACGAGGACCCCGCGACGGCCGCGCTGCGCCTGCGCCTCACCGTCTGCGCCGCCCTCGCCGTGCCCGTCGTCGCGCTGTCGATGATCCCGGCGCTGCAGTTCGGCAACTGGCAGTGGCTCGCGCTCACCCTCACCGCGCCCGTCGTCGTCTGGGGCGGCCTGCCGTTCCACCGCGCCGCCTGGACGAACCTCCGGCACGGCGCGGCCACCATGGACACGCTGGTCTCGGTCGGCACGCTCGCCGCGTTCGGCTGGTCCCTGTGGGCGCTGTTCCTCGGCGACGCGGGCATGCCCGGCATGCGTCACGGCTTCGCCCTGACGGTCTCCCGCTCGGACGGCGCCTCCGCGATCTACCTGGAGGTGGCCGCCGGGGTCACCACGTTCCTCCTGCTCGGCCGCTACCTGGAGGCCCGCTCCAGGCGGCGCGCGGGGGCGGCGCTCAGGGCGCTCATGGAGCTGGGCGCCAAGGACGTGGCCGTACTGCGGGGCGGCTCGGAGGTCCGCATTCCGGTCGGGCGGCTGGCGGTCGGCGACCGGTTCGTCGTACGGCCCGGCGAGAAGATCGCCACCGACGGCACCGTGGTCGAAGGCAGCTCCGCCGTGGACGCCTCGATGCTGACCGGCGAGTCGGTGCCGGTGGACGTCACCGTCGGCGACACGGTCGCGGGGGCCACCGTCAACGCCGGCGGGCGGCTGGTCGTGGAGGCCACCCGCGTCGGTTCCGGCACGCAGCTCGCGCGGATGGCGAAGCTGGTCGAGGACGCGCAGAACGGCAAGGCCGAGGTGCAGCGGCTCGCCGACCGCGTCTCGGCGGTGTTCGTGCCCGTGGTGCTGCTCGTCGCGGCGGGCACCTTCGGCGGCTGGCTCGGCGCCACCGGCGACACCGTAGCGGCGTTCACGGCGGCCGTCGCGGTCCTGATCATCGCCTGCCCGTGCGCGCTGGGCCTGGCCACACCGACCGCGCTGATGGTGGGCACCGGGCGCGGCGCGCAGCTCGGCATCCTCATCAAGGGCCCGGAGGTCCTGGAGTCCACGCGCCGCGTCGACACCGTCGTCCTGGACAAGACGGGCACCGTCACCACCGGCCGCATGACCCTCCAGGAGGTGTACGTCGCGGACGGCGCCGACGAGAAGCAGGTGCTGCGGCTCGCGGGCGCCGTCGAGGACGCCTCCGAGCATCCCGTCGCCCGGGCCGTCGCCGCAGGTGCGCGCGAGCGGTCCGGCCGGCTGCCAAAGGCCGAGGGCTTCCAGAACCTGCCCGGCAGGGGCGTACGCGCACGCGTGGAGGGCCACGAGGTGGCCGTCGGGCGCCGCCTGTACGCCGGCCTCCCCGACGAGCTGGCACGCGCGCGTGACGCGGCCGAGCGTGACGGCCGTACGGCGGTCGTCGTCGGCTGGGACGGCGCGGCGCACGGCGTGCTGGCCGTCGCGGACGCCGTGAAGGACACCAGCGCGCAGGCGGTGCGCGAGCTGCGCGCCCTCGGGCTCACGCCGGTCCTGCTGACCGGGGACAACCGTCCGGTCGCCGAGTCCGTCGCGCGCGCCGTGGGCATCGGCGAGGTGATCGCCGAGGTGCTGCCCGAGGAGAAGGTCGACGTCGTACGGCGGCTGCAGGGCGAGGGGCGGACCGTGGCGATGGTCGGCGACGGGGTCAACGACGCCGCCGCGCTCGCCGCCGCCGACCTGGGGCTGGCGATGGGCACCGGGACGGACGCGGCGATCGAGGCGGGCGATCTGACGCTGGTGCGCGGGGACCTGCGGGTGGCCGCCGACGCGATACGGCTGTCGCGGCGGACGCTGGCCACGATCAAGGGGAACCTGGTGTGGGCCTTCGGATACAACGTGGCCGCGCTGCCACTGGCCGCCGCCGGACTGCTGAACCCGATGATCGCGGGCGCCGCGATGGCCTTCTCGTCGGTTTTCGTGGTGACGAACAGCCTGCGTCTGAGGCGATTTTCCTGAGGACAGGACCTCATCGCCCCTGGAGTACCGAGCCGGGCTCACATAAGCTCTTCACAAGGCTCACGCATCTTCCCTACGCTGAGGTTCCCGTCGCTGCGATCAGCGCTCTTGCGCACCTAACGGCCATACGCAAGAGACGCAGATCACAGTGACAGGAACGTAACCATCGAAGGGGTTCGAAGGTCTAAGTTGGCGATGTCGGGAGCGTCTTGGGGGGCGCCCACCGGCATCCGGGGATGGTCTTGGGGGACTTTCTCCGGAGATGCGTTGCCGGGGCACGTACACCGGGAAGCTTTGAGCGGCCCTCCCGGGCGTGCGCTGTCCCGGCAGATCGCACCAGCACCACCCGTACAACCCATGAACGGCGGGTTCGCCCGTCGCGCACAACAGCGATTCAGGCGCTGTCCTCACAAGCGCCCGGCCGGATCCCGTGGGGGGAATCCGCACCGGGACATGGGAAGGCGCCCTGGACGCCGGCCCGTGGGGGGACCGGCGCCGGGGCGCCTTCTGCTGTGCGCGGCACATTTCCGTACGTCACGACGCGCGCTCCACGGCCCGCTTCCCAGCCGGGCAGGCGGGGCCCTGTCCGGCACGCAGCGGGCCCCGCACCCGGAAGCGGATGCGAGGCCCGGAGAACGCCGCGGGTCAGCGCTCCTCGACGGGAACGAAGTCGCGCTCGACGACGCCCGTGTAGATCTGGCGCGGGCGGCCGATGCGGGAGCCCGGCTCCTTGATCATCTCGTGCCACTGGGCGATCCAGCCCGGCAGCCGGCCGAGGGCGAACAGGACCGTGAACATCTCGGTCGGGAAGCCCATGGCCCGGTAGATCAGGCCGGTGTAGAAGTCCACGTTCGGGTAGAGGCTGCGCGAGACGAAGTAGTCGTCGGAGAGCGCGTGCTCCTCCAGCTTCAGCGCGATGTCCAGCAGCTCGTCGGACTTGCCGAGGGCGGACAGCACGTCGTGCGCGGCGGCCTTGATGATCTTGGCGCGCGGGTCGAAGTTCTTGTAGACCCGGTGGCCGAAGCCCATCAGGCGGACGCCGTCCTCCTTGTTCTTCACCTTGCGGATGAAGGAGTCCACGTCGCCGCCGGAGTCGCGGATGCCCTCCAGCATCTCCAGCACGGACTGGTTGGCGCCGCCGTGCAGCGGGCCCCACAGGGCGTTGATGCCGGCGGAGATCGAGGCGAACATGTTCGCCTGCGAGGAGCCGACCAGGCGGACCGTGGACGTCGAACAGTTCTGCTCGTGGTCCGCGTGCAGGATCAGCAGCTTGTCGAGGGCGGACACCACGATCGGGTCCAGGTCGTACTCCTGCGCCGGGACCGAGAAGGTCATCCGCAGGAAGTTCTCGACGTAACCGAGGTCGTTGCGCGGGTAGACGAACGGGTGGCCGATCGACTTCTTGTACGCGTAGGCCGCGATCGTCGGGAGCTTGGCGAGCAGCCGGATGGTGGAGAGGTTGCGCTGCGTCTCGTCGAACGGGTTGTGGCTGTCCTGGTAGAACGTCGACAGCGCCGAGACCACCGACGACAGCATGGCCATCGGGTGCGCGTCGCGCGGGAAGCCACGGTAGAAGTTCTTGACGTCCTCGTGCAGCAGGGTGTGCTGCGTGATGTCGTTCTTGAACCCCGTGAGCTGGTCGACCGTCGGCAGCTCGCCGTTGATCAGCAGGTAGGCGACCTCCAGGAAGGTGGAGCGCTCGGCCAGCTGCTCGATCGGGTAGCCGCGGTACCGGAGGATGCCGGCTTCGCCGTCCAGGTAGGTAATGGCGGATTTGTAGGCGGCGGTGTTTCCGTAGCCGCTGTCCAGCGTGACCAGACCGGTCTGGGCGCGGAGCTTGCCGATGTCGAAGCCCTTGTCGCCGACGGTGCTGTCGATCACCGGGTAGGTGTACTCGTTGCCGTCGTACCGCAGTACTACAGAGTTGTCGCTCACGTCTTCCCTCACCGACGTTGTGCCTCATCTTCGAGGTGCCCTGACTGTCTCTACCATCCCCCACTTGGCTCAGGAGAGTGCACTCGGGGTCGACCATCGGGCCTACTGACGGCACTCAGTGCCGCCAACTTGCTCATCCTGCCCCCTCTTTTCCGGTTCCGGAAGTGCCGTGTGACCTTTACGACTCATTTGATCGATCATTTTTCGCTCTCAGTCGCCGAGAGGGCGCGGTGAGCCCGACAGACGGTGGTCCAGGGCCGTGCAGCGACGGCCCGCCGACACCGTGCGCACCGCCTGTCCGACGGCCTTGCGCGAGCCCACGAGGACGACGAGCCTCTTCGCCCGGGTGACCGCCGTGTACAGCAGGTTCCGCTGGAGCATCATCCACGCGCCCGTGGTCACCGGGATGACCACGGCCGGGTACTCACTGCCCTGGGAGCGGTGGATCGTCACGGCGTAGGCGTGGGCCAGCTCGTCCAGTTCGTCGAAGTCGTACGGCACCTCCTCGTCCTCGTCCGTCAGCACCGTCAGGCGCTGCTCGACCGGGTCGAGCGCGGTGACCACGCCCACGGTGCCGTTGAAGACGCCGTTCTTGCCTTTCTCGTAATTGTTGCGAATCTGGGTGACCTTGTCGCCCACGCGGAAGACCCGGCCGCCGAACCGCTTCTCCGGCAGGTCGGGGCGGCCCGGGGTCACCGCCTGCTGGAGCAGCCCGTTGAGCGTGCCGGCGCCCGCGGGGCCCCGGTGCATCGGCGCCAGCACCTGCACGTCACGACGCGGGTCGAGGCCGAACTTGGCCGGAATACGACGCGCCGCCACGTCCACCGTGAGGCGCCCGGCCGCCTCCGTGTCGTCCTCGACGAAGAGGAAGAAGTCCTTCATGCCGTCGGTCAGCGGATGCTGCCCGGCGTTGATGCGGTGCGCGTTGGTGACCACGCCGGACTGCTGGGCCTGGCGGAACACGCGCGTGAGGCGGACGGCCGGCACCGGGCTGCCGTCGGCCAGCAGGTCCCTGAGCACCTCGCCCGCGCCGACGCTGGGCAGCTGGTCGACGTCCCCGACGAACAGCAGATGGGCACCCGGCGGGACCGCCTTGACCAGCTTGTTCGCCAGCAGCAGGTCCAGCATGGACGCCTCGTCGACCACCACCAGGTCGGCGTCCAGCGGACGGTCCCGGTCGTAGGCCGCGTCACCGCCCGGCTTGAGCTCCAGCAGGCGGTGGACGGTGGACGCCTCGGCTCCGGTCAGCTCGGCCAGGCGCTTGGCGGCGCGGCCGGTCGGGGCGGCGAGCACCACCTTGGCCTTCTTCGCGCGGGCCAGCTCCACGATCGAGCGGACCGTGAAGGACTTGCCGCAGCCGGGGCCGCCGGTGAGGACGGCGACCTTCTCCGTGAGGGCGAGCTTCACGGCCGCCTCCTGCTCGGGGGCCAGCTCGGCGCCCGTACGGCCCTTCAGCCAGACCAGCGCCTTGTCCCAGGCCACGTCCCGGAAGCCGGGCATCCGGTCCTCGTCGGTGCGCAGGAGCCGCAGGAGCTGGGCGGACAGGGCCACTTCGGCGCGGTGGAAGGGCACCAGGTAGATGGCGGTGACGGGTTCGCCCCCGTCGGGGCCGGGGACCTTCTCCCGTACGACACCGGGGTCGGCGCCGTCCTCGGGGGGCGCGGCCAGCTCGGCGAGGCACTCGATGACGAGCCCCGTGTCGACCTGGAGCAGCTTCACCGCGTCCTTGATCAGCTGCTCCTCGGGGAGGTAGCAGTGGCCCTGGTCGGTGGACTGGGACAGGGCGTACTGCAGGCCGGCCTTCACCCGCTCCGGGCTGTCGTGCGGGATGCCGACGGACTGGGCGATCTTGTCGGCGGTGAGGAAGCCGATGCCCCAGACGTCGGAGGCGAGCCGGTAGGGCTGGTTCCTGACGACCGAGATCGACGCGTCGCCGTACTTCTTGTAGATCCGGACGGCGATCGACGTGGACACCTCGACGGTCTGGAGGAAGAGCATGACCTCCTTGATCGCCTTCTGTTCCTCCCAGGCGTCGGCGATCTTCTTGGTGCGCTTGGGGCCGAGGCCGGGGACCTCGATGAGCCGCTCGGGCTCCTCCTCGATGACGCGGAGGGTGTCCGTGCCGAAGTGCTGCGTGATGCGGTCGGCGAAGACCGGCCCGATGCCCTTGACGAGGCCGGAGCCCAGATAGCGCCGGATGCCCTGGACGGTGGCCGGCAGCACGGTGGTGTAGTTCTCGACGAGGAATTGCTTCCCGTACTGCGGGTGGGACCCCCAGCGTCCCTCCATGCGCAAGGACTCGCCGACCTGCGCGCCGAGCAGCGCGCCGACGACGGTGAGCAGATCCCCGGCGCCTCTGCCGGTGTCGACCCGGGCGACCGTGTAGCCGTTCTCCTCGTTGGCGTACGTGATCCGCTCCAGGACACCTTCGAGCACGGCGAGCCGCCGCTCGCCGGGGGCCGCCGCGGCGGAGTGGTTGGACATGATCCGACGGTACCGGTGGGCACTGACAGGGGCGGCGCCGCTCAGGACGGAGTACGTGTACCGAGGTCCGCGCCGCTGCCACCGTCGCCGCCGCCGTCGCCGTCGAGGAAGCGGAGGAGGACGGCGGCCTCCGCGCGGAGCTGTGCGGCCCGTTCGGCGTGGGCGGGTGCCGTCAACTGCGCCGCCGCTTCCAGCCTTTCGCCGGCCTCGGCCCGCACGATGTCCCGCACGCCGTCCTCGCTCAGCTCACGCCGGGCCGCCTCGGTGGCACCGGCACCGACCGGCGACTCCTCAAGGGCCAGGCCGCGCAGTTCGGCTTCGCCGACGGGGGCCGCCTCCGCGTTGTCCAGCGCGGCGAGCGTGGAGCGCAGGGCGCTCACGGCCGCCTTGTCGCGGGCGCGCATGGCGTCCGGGAGGGCGCGGCGCATACGGGCACGCAGGGGCATGGCAGGACTCTTTTCAGGAGCGGTGGAAACGCTTCAGGGCGTCGAGGAAGGCCGTGAAGGATTCCGCCGGGAAGGTGAGGGTGGCCCGGGCGGGGGCCTTGGTGTCGCGGACGGCGACGTGGGTGGGGGTGGTTGCTATCTCTACGCACTCGTTGCCGTCGTCGGGGCCCGAGTAGGACGACTTGCGCCACTTGTCCATGGGTGCGCCTCACAGCTCCTTCGTCAACCGGTTGATGCAGTCGCGCGACTGCTCGGGGTCGAGCGATGCGGCTTCTACCTTACGGAAACGAGTTCGAAAGGCGCCGAGTTGTGCTTCGGAGTCGATGAAGGCCGAGCCGTGGGGCACGTCGCGCACCACCGTGTCCAGTTTGGGTACGGGACCGCCCACGTACGTCATGGTGCTGGCGGCTCTGGCGAAGCCGTCCAGGTCGAAGGGGATGACGCGCACGGTGATGTTGTCCGCTTCGGAGAGTTCCAGGAGCTTGGTGAGTTGAGCCCGGGAAGCGGCACGGTCGCTGACCCTGATGCGCAGGGCGGACTCGTGGATCACCAACTCGTACGGAATGGTGATCTGCTGGCCGGCCAGCCGGTGCCGTACTCGCATCTCGAGCTCCTCCTGCGTGAGTTCAGGAACTCTGCTGCTGAAGACGGCGCGTGCGTAGCTCTCCGTCTGAAGCAGGCCCGGAACGTACAGGATCGCCACATCACGACGAAACGCGGCGTGGTGGTTCAGCTCGGAGATGTCCAGGAACGACGTGGGCAACAAACCGCGGTACTCCTCCCACCAGCCGCGCGTCCGGTCGGTGGCCATGGCGACCAGAGCGTCGACGAACTCCTCGTCCGTACAGGCGTAGTGAGAGGCAAGGCGCCGGAGGCGCTGCTCGCTCACGCCGGTGAGGCCGGATTCGATGTGGCTGATCTGGACGCGGCCCGTCCCCAGTAGCGCCGCCGCCTCGCGGGCCGTGAGACCTGCTGCCTCACGAAGCCTGCGCAGTTCGAGCCCCAGACGCGCTTGACGGGCGGTCGGCTCGGCCCTCAGAACCATCGACTTCTCCTCTTTCAACGCGCCTGCCACCCGGGCCCGTTCGGGTCAGATTACGCGATCAGCTTGTCCGGGATGACAGGTTAGGTCTACTGTCAGTGACGCGACGCACACGCTGCGGAACCGCCGGGCTCCCGGAAGCGCACCGCCCCGTCCTGCCATGACGGCTGCGGCAATGACACCGGACCCCATGACCATCCCGCGAACCGAACGGAGTTGCCGCATGCCTGAGAACGAACCCTGGGAGTACTCCCTCCACCTCCCCAACGACCTCCGTGCCGTCACCGTCAGCCGCCGTACCCTGCGGCTGATCCTGACCATGCACGGCCTGATCGGCCTCACCGACGTGGCGGAGCTGCTGGCGACGGAGCTGGTCTCCAACGCCGTACGGCATACGAAGGGACCCGCCGCTCTACGGGTGCGGTGGTCGCCGCCGGGCACCTTGCGGATCGGGGCGTGGGACGCGGACCCCGAACCGCCGGAGCCGCCGGTGCCGTTGGAGCGGTTGGGCGAGCTGGAGGAGGGGCGGGGGCTGGCGCTGGTGCGGGCCTGCTCGGACCTGTGGGGCTGGCACCCGCTGTCCAGACACGGGAACCGGGGGAAGTACGTGTGGTGCGAACTGGCGGCGGCCGGCCCTCCCCCGGCTCTGCGGGCGGTGAGGCCTAACGGCTGATCCTGGAGGCTGGTCCGGGAGGTGCCTGCCCGGTTCTCAGTTGGTCGTTCAGTCGCTTGAGGTGCCGCCAGGCGGTGGGGTCGGTGCCGTCGCCGAGGGTGTAGTGCAGAGTGGGGCGGCCCGCAGGGCCGAGGCGGGTGAGGCTTGTGCCCGGGGCGGGGGCCGCGGGTGTGTGACCGAGGGCGCGGGCCGCGTCGGGGCCCAGGGTGAAGGAGACCGGCGTCGGGGGCGGTTCGTGGTGGGGCGGGGTGGTCAGATCGGCGCGCGCCTGACGCAGGTGGGTGAGCATCGATGTCAGACGGTGGCGCGTGGCCAGGGTCTCGGCCAGCTCGGGAAGGATGTCGAGGGGCGGCGCCTGGTCCGCGGTGCAGCCGACGGCGAAGGTGATGTGTTCCTCGACGCCTGCGGGGGTGTGGGTGATCCGGAGGGTGGCGATTGCAGGGCGTCCGGGGGTGCCGACGGCCACCAGCCAGGTCGGGGCGGCCTTCTGCGCGCGTGTGCGGGCGAGTTCCGTCAACTGCCTGGTGGACCAGGGAAGGTTGACGGGCTCGGCGGTGGACCATCCGGCCGGTGGTGTGCCGGTGAGGAGCTGCCAGCCGGTTTCCAGGGCGCCGCCGAGCAGGAGGTGCTCGTCGGCGGGGTGGGTGGTGCGGATGGTGAGCAGCATGTGGCGCTCACCTGTGGCTTCTCGAGCCGGTGCCGTGAAGGAGCGGGCGAGCCGCGGGCTGCCGCCTGCGCTGGGGACGGGCGTGAAGTGCCCGTCATGCCAGTGCAGCTGGGCGCCTCTGAGACCGTCGTAGAAGCCGCCGTCGGCGTCCCGGACCACCCAGCGGGCGGGAAGGGTGGACAGCAGGCTGCGGACGGGGAAGGTGAGCCGAGTGGTGGGCGGGGTGACGATCTGCAGTTCGCGGCCCGCTTCGATGCTGTGCTGGAGCAGGTCGGTCAGTGACGTGGTCGCCGCGACGGCCGGGCGGTCCTGGAAGAGGACGGCTGCCCGGTCGGTGAGCACGTCGACGTCGGGGCGGTGGGCGGGGGCGGGATGCTCACCGCCCCGACCGGTGACCGCGACGACTTCCGTGTGGGCGGCGTGCGGTGGCCAGGTGGTGCCGTCCAGCACGGCGGCCAGCCGGCCCGCCACGGAGCCCGCCAGGCGGTCGGCCGCCTCGACGGCCGTGGTGGCCCGCACCTCGGTCCACCACACCGGCGACTCGGCCCGCACATCGTCACCCAGCAACCGGCGTGCCTCGCCCGGCACTTGGACGAGCACGGGAACCTCGACGTTCAGTACGGGGACGCCGTCGGGTGTGTGCAACTGGATGGCCGCGCCCTCGGAGAGGCTGCCGACCCGCAGATCGGGTCCGCCCGCGTACAGTCCCGCGAGCAAGGTCTGGTTGTCCGGCGCCTTCGGAGTGAGGGCGATGACGTCGTGGGTCACGGGCTTCCTAACGCGGCCGTCGGCCGTCAGAGGCAGGGAGATCCAAGGGCGTGAGACTCAGGTCTCATGACCTCGTGTGGCACTTACTCCCGCCCTGACAGATCTTGTAGATCCTCCAGGGAGGACACTCTCTGCGGCGAGTCGGCGACGACCGATCCGGACCGCGAGTCACCGCGCCTTGCCGAGAATTCACGCAGCGCCTCGGACGGAGACAGACCGCGCCGTTTTGCGTCGCTCAAACGCGTCAGCCACTCCTTACCGACATCGAGGGCGATGTCCCCAGCCGGGGTACGCGGCTCGTATCCTGCGGCGTCGTCGTTGTCCGATACCCAGAGGTAACCAATCACCCGGCCGCCCAGCATCACCTCGACGAATGTGACTGGGGATTCGGCCTGTGTCTCGAAATGCAGAGAGCCCGGTGGCAACTGGTCCAGAAACCAGTCGGTCCGGCGTGGCACTTCGAACATGTACCAGGAATCCAGCAGGTCAGGGTCCTCATCCGGGAGGTCCTCGAAACCAGTCATGGTCGGAGTGGCGTACGAAGTGGGGTCCGACGGAATGATCGGGGCTCCGGTGATTCGCGTGATCTCCGCGAGTGCCGCAGCAAGGCGAGGAGCGTTTTCCTGCTGGACCCCGGTCTGCCTGTGACCACGCAGATCGTGGGACAGCCAGGCGTCGGAGAAGGTGCGGAGCGTGACCGTTCCGGCACCACTGGCCCAGGCATCGACTGAGATCATGAACATCTTCTGAGCGTGACGTGCCTTTCCCTCGCGGAGGCAGACGCCAGGCGTGGCAAGGTCGATGGTCACGAGTCGGACCTGTTCCGGGTCCACGGACCGCACCAGCTGCGAGAGTTCGGAGTCGGTCGCAGCCGCAGCCACAGGCACCCGCTTCAGGTCAAGCAGGAGCTCGCCGCCGTTCTTGCCGCGAACGCTGATGTCTGCCTGAGCGTCTCCCTCGGCAAGACCCGACGCTCGCATGGACGCCCACAGGGCGAGCACCTGCTGCACGCATCGCATGGCCGGGTCATCGTCCGGCTGCACCGTCTTGGTCTCCCAGGACCAGCTGCCGACTGGCCTCGTCGTAATCACAGAACACCTCGCGGATCGACCTTGGAACCCGGTGGAATCACGATCGTTCCATCCTCCAGCCGGATCACGAACAGGATGCCCTGTCCCTTGTCGCTCTTGACGGGATGCTCGCCACGGTGCACCTGGAGAAGTTCCTCCGGGATCCCTCTGGCCTGCCACTCGGCAACGGTTCCCTGGCCATCCACCAGCATGATGCGGTGATCGATGTCCGACTTCGACAGCTGACCAAGGTAGTCAGCCTTCGTGATGCTCTCAAACGGGTCCTTCGGGTTGTCCAGCCGCTTCAGCTGGTACCCCCAGCTCTCTGACGCCTCGTCCACGACGCGCACGTCCACGTCTGCCTTGATCGCTGCGTCCTTCTGCTCGAACGCGATGTCACGCAGGCCGCTTCTGTAGAACTGCTCGCCGAGTCGGATCTGATCCACGGCACGAGGAACCGGGTGTGGATTGCCGGAACCCAGAGTGGAAACGAGATTTCTGAATCCCGGCGACTGGGAGAAACGGCCGGAGCTAATGATTTCGGCGATTTCACTCCCGAACGGATGTTCCCCCAGTCTGGCAACAACCCTCTCCACCACCTTGGGTTTCATCGTGTTCCGCGGGATGTTCCGGATCGCCTCCCGCAACCGCTGCTCTGTCTCGCCTCCCAGCCTCATCGGCCCCGATTCGGCCTGACCCGGGGCCTGGCCACCGCCGTCTCCCGAAGACCCAGCGCCGTCACTGCCATGTGCGCCCGGCAGGGCATCCTCGCTCCCCGAGTCGCCGTGCCCGGACACCGGATGGTCGGAGCCACTTGCGGAGTGAGAGTCTGGGCCACTCGCATGGCGCCCCTCCTGAGTGACTTCGCCGGCCTGCCCGTGATGGGTCGAAAGGGCTGCGTCCCGTCCGCCCGCCGCGTCACGCCCCACTCCCGCCGACGGACCGTCACCTGCGTGAGCGGATACTTCGCCAGTGCGGGCGCCCGCACCGACCAGTTCGAAATCGCGCGGTGACTCGATCGTTGGGGGACGCTCAGCCGCGGACGGTTCGCGCGGAGCGGGCGTCTCGTCGGCCACCCCGTTCCTGCCGGGAAGGAACTCGCCGCTCTCGATGCGGACCTCGGAGCCGTCGGCGAGGCGGAGCGTGCTGTGGGCGGCGTCCGCGGTGGCGGCCGCGTCCGTGGCCGCGCGGACCCCGGCGGTCAGCTCCGAGACCCTGGGCAGGGTGCGAGACGCCACGCCGACCGTTCTGGCGGCAGCCCCGATCGGGTCGAGGACTTCGCCGACTCTGGCCACGGTGCCCAGCGCCCGGGCACCGGTGCCCGCCCTGCCGCCGGCCGACAGGCCCTTGGCCGTGGCGCCCAGCGGGCCCGAGCCGAGGGTGAGGGCGTTGAAGAGGACCGTTCCCGCGGCCTTGCCGGGGTTTGTCTTCCAGTCGTCCCAGGCGACCATGCCCTTGGCGAACTCCTTCGCCACCGGTCGGCTCTCCTTGGCGACCGGCAGGTTCCACGGACCCTTGTCCGTCCGGTCGCCGTGCGGGTCCAGGAGGAACGACTCCAGGCCCATGACCACCCGGGCAAGGCCCTCCCTCGCGGCGCTTCCTTCTTCCCCCGGGCTGAACAGGTCGACCAGGCCCTCGACCGAGCCGACCGCGTTGTCCCACAGGCTGATCCCGGCCTGTCGCAGGTGGTGGTCGACGCCGAAGGGCAGGGCCTCGTGGTGCGCGGGTGTGCCCCACGGGAGTCTGTCCGCCTCGCCCAGCTGCTCCGCGGTGAAGCCGTAGGCGTTGTCCTGTTCGGGGCTGCCGTCGTCGATGTGCCACTGGGTGCCGCCCACCAGGGCGGTGATCTTGTCGGCGCACGCCACCTCGGCCAGCTGAAACGCCGCGACGGCCGCGTTCACGCCGTCCCAGATCGCCTGGTGCTGGTCGACCTTGTCCTGGTCCTGCTGCCAGTTCCGCATCAGCCCGTCGTCGTCCTTCACCGACTCGACGAACACCTGCGCCTGCGCCCGCAGCGACTCCAGTCGCCTGACGACCTCCGCGGCCTCCACCACGTAGTCGCTCAACGCGTCGGCCACCGTGTCCAATTCGGTGGCGAACGACGACGACTTGTCCTCCACCGCCTGGGTCGTGACGAACAGGTCCGAGGCCTCGGGCGCCCGATAGAAGGCGGACAGCCCCTGGAAACGAGTGTGGACATCGCTGCCGTTGTCCCTGATCGCCTTCGCCGCTCGCCGCATGGCGGCAATGTGCTGCTGCAAGCCGATCAGGTCGCCGGTGAAGGTCGGAATCCTGTCCGGACTGATCACCTGCTGCCCCCGGCCTGCTTCCGGGCCGCCTCCAGGAACGCCGTCACGTCAGGGGCGAGACTCGCCTGATGCTGCGCGTTCCACGCCTGCTCCAGCTCGCCGGCCAGATAGGCGTTGGTCGCCTCCACAGCGCCGTTCGCGGAGTTGCTCGCGCGCAGCGGCAGGAAGGCCACATCCCGCTCGGAGCCCACGGCGAACTCCCCGAGCGCCACAGCCACCAGGCCGGCCGACCGCTGTTCCCCGCCGAACGACAGCGTGCCCGCGGCTTCCATCGCCGCCTGAATACTGCTCCCGTACAGCGCGACGCCTTCGTTCATGCCCTCCGCGGCCTCACGCACCGTGGAGACCACCGACTGCACCCCGCTCGGCGAGATGTCCCACCCCGTCACACGAACCCCCGCGGTCCCCCGACTGCCATGTCCCCTGTGCTGCGCCCCAGCATCACACATGCCACTGACACCAGGTGTCATCTGTATCAGCACACGATTGCACCAGCAACGCGGATCCAGCCATTGCACGTGACGGACATGCCGCCGGGCCCGAACCCACGGGGGTCCTGCGACTCCCGTCGTCCACGCCGGCGCATCATCACAGTCCGGTTTCAGCCATGCGCCCATGGCTTGATTCCGGCCCTGTAATCGATTCCAATCCTGCTTGTAATCGATTCCACGAGGAGGTGGAACCGCGATGACGAGCATCAAGGACGTGGCCGCCGCGGCCGGGCTGTCCGTGGCCACCGTGTCGCGCGTCCTCAACGATCATCCGTCGGTCAGCGCGGACGCACGCGCGCGGGTACTGGCCGCCGTCGAGGCGCTGGGGTACCGGCCCAACGCCGTCGCCCGGTCCCTGCGGACCGATCAGACCCGCACCCTCGGGCTCGTCATCAGCGACGTGCTGAACCCGTACTTCACGGCGCTCGCGCGGTCCGTGGAGGAGGAGGCCCGCTCGCTCGGGTACAGCGTCGTCATCGGCAACGCCGACGAGCGGCCCGATCTCCAGGACCACCATGTGCGGACGCTGCTCGACCGGCGCATCGACGGGCTGCTCGTCTCGCCCACCGACGGCGGTTCGCCGCTGATGCTGGACGCCGCGCGGGCCGGCACCCCCATGGTCTTCGTCGACCGGTGGATTCCGGGCGTGGACGTGCCCGTCGTGCGGTCGGACGGGCGGGCCGCGGTGCGGGATCTCGTCGCCCACCTGCACGGGCTCGGGCACCGGCGGCTGGCGATCATCGCGGGACCGGCGGCGACCACGACCGGGCGCGAGCGGGTGGAGGCCTTCCGGGAGGCGCTGGCCGCGTACGGGCTCGCCCTGCCCGCCGACTACGTCGGCCAGGGCGACTTCCAGGCCGAGAGCGGGCGCCGCGTCACCGAGGGTTTCCTCGCCCTGGCCGAGCCGCCCGAGGTGGTGTTCGCCGCCGACAACCTGATGGCGCTCGGCGCGCTGGACGCGATCCGGGCCCGTGGGCTGCGGGTGCCCGGGGACATCGGGCTCGCCGCGTTCGACGACATCCCGTGGTTCGTGCACACCGACCCGCCCGTCACCGCCATCGCCCAGCCCACCGGCGAGCTGGGACGTGCCGCCGTGCGCGCGCTGGTCGACCGTGTCGAGGGGCGGCCCGGCGCGTCCGTCACCCTCCCCGCCCGGCTCGTCGTCCGCCGCTCCTGCGGCGAGGACGCAGACCACGCCGCCGGGCGTCCGTCCCCCTTGGCCCAGTCCCCCGTACGAAGGAGTACGCCGTGAGCGACGCGGACGAGTTGCTGCGCATCGAGGGCATCCGCAAGACCTTTCCCGGCGTGGTGGCGCTCGACGGCGTCGACTTCGCGCTGCGCCGGGGCGAGGTGCATGTGCTGCTCGGTGAGAACGGCGCCGGCAAGAGCACGCTCATCAAGATGCTCTCCGGCGCCCACACGCCCGACGCCGGCCGGATCCTCGTCGGCGGCCGGGAGGTGCGCATCGGCGGTGCCGGGGACTCCGAGCGCCTCGGGATCGCCACCATCCACCAGGAGTTCAACCTGGTCCCCGATCTGACCGTCGCCGAGAACATCTTCCTCGGGCGGCAGCCGCGCCGCTTCGGGATGATCGACCGGAAGCGGATGGAGGCCGAGGCCGCCGTCCTGCTGGAGCGGGTCGGGGTGACCGTGTCGCCACGCGCGCGCGTGCGTGACCTCGGCATCGCCCGGCTCCAGATGGTCGAGATCGCCAAGGCGCTCAGCCTGGACGCGCGCGTGCTGATCATGGACGAGCCGACCGCGGTGCTCACCTCCGAAGAGGTGGAGAAGCTGTTCGCCATCGTGCGCAGGCTGCGCGAGGACGGCGCCGGCATCGTCTTCATCACCCATCACCTGGCGGAGATCGCCGCGCTCGGCGACCGCGTCACCGTGCTGCGGGACGGGCGCAGCGTCGGGCAGGTTCCCGCGACCGCGTCCGAGGACGAGCTCGTACGGCTCATGGTCGGGCGGTCCATCGAGCAGCAGTATCCGCGGGAGCGGTCCGGCGCGGGCGAGCCGGTGCTGACCGTCGAAGGGCTCACGCGGGACGGTGTGTTCCACGACGTGAGTTTCGACGTGCGCGCCGGTGAGGTCGTCGGCATCGCGGGGCTGGTGGGGGCCGGGCGTACGGAGGTCGTGCGGGCCGTGTTCGGGGCCGATCCCTATGACCGGGGTGCCGTGCGGGTCGGCGGCAGGCCGCTGCGGCGGCACGACGTGAACGCCGCGATGGCGGCCGGTGTCGGGCTCGTCCCGGAGGACCGCAAGGGCCAGGGGCTGGTGCTGGACGCGTCGGTCGAGGAGAACCTCGGTCTGGTGACGCTGCGGTCGGCCACCCGCGCGGGGCTCGTGGACCTCAGGGGGCAGCGCGCGGCGGCGGAGCGGATCGCCGGGCGGCTCGGGGTGCGGACGGCCGGGCTCGGCCAGCAGGTGCGCACGCTGTCCGGCGGCAACCAGCAGAAGGTCGTCATCGGCAAGTGGCTGCTGGCGGACACCAAGGTCCTCATCCTCGACGAGCCGACGCGCGGCGTCGACGTCGGCGCCAAGGTCGAGATCTACCAGCTCATCAACGAACTGACGGCCGCCGGGGCCGCCGTCCTGATGATCTCCAGCGATCTGCCCGAGGTGCTCGGCATGAGCGACCGGGTGCTGGTGATGGCGCAGGGCCGGATCGCGGGCGAACTCGCCGCCGGGCAGGCCACGCAGGACGCCGTGATGGCGCTCGCCGTCGGCGCCCCGGCCGCCGGCCAGGAAACCGAAGAGACCGAAGGGGAGGCCTCCCGTGGCCACTGACACGCTCAAGAGCTCCGCGGGCGCGCGGGGCACCTCGGGCGGCCTGCGCCGCCTGCTGCTCGACAACGGCGCGCTCACCGCGCTGATCGTCCTCGTCGTCGCCATGTCGGCGCTGTCGGGCGACTTCCTGACGGCGGACAACCTGCTCAACATCGGTGTCCAGGCGGCCGTGACCGCGATCCTCGCGTTCGGCGTCACCTTCGTGATCGTCTCCGCGGGCATCGACCTGTCCGTCGGCTCCGTCGCCGCCCTGTCGGCGACCGTCCTGGCGTGGAGCGCCACGTCGGCCGGGGTGCCGGTCGCGCTCGCGGTCGTCCTGGCCGTCGCCACGGGCATCGCGTGCGGCCTGGTCAACGGTTTCCTCGTGGCGTACGGCAAGCTGCCGCCGTTCATCGCCACCCTGGCCATGCTGTCCGTGGCGCGCGGGCTGTCGCTGGTGATCTCGCAGGGCTCCCCGATCCCCTTCCCGGACTCCGTCTCGCACCTCGGTGACACGCTCGGCGGGTGGCTGCCGGTGCCGGTGCTCGTGATGGTCGCGCTCGGGCTGCTCACGGCGTTCGTGCTGGGCCGGACGTACATCGGGCGTTCCATGTACGCCATCGGGGGCAACGAGGAGGCGGCCCGGCTGTCCGGGCTGCGGGTGAGGAGGCAGAAGCTCGCCGTCTACGCGCTGTCCGGGCTGTTCGCCGCCGCCGCGGGCATCGTGCTCGCCGCCCGGCTGTCCTCCGCGCAGCCGCAGGCCGCGCAGGGCTATGAGCTGGACGCCATCGCCGCCGTCGTCATCGGCGGGGCCTCACTGGCGGGCGGCACCGGCAAGGCGTCCGGGACGCTGGTCGGCGCGCTGATCCTGGCGGTGCTGCGCAACGGCCTCAACCTGCTGTCGGTGTCCGCGTTCTGGCAGCAGGTCGTCATCGGCGTGGTGATCGCCCTGGCGGTGCTGCTGGACACGGTGCGGCGCAGGGCCGGGGCCGCACCGGCGGCGGCCGGGGCCGGGACGCCGGGCGGCAAGGGGCGGCAGGTGGCGACGTACGGGATCGCGGCCGTGGTCGCGGTGGCCGTCGTCGGCGCGATGTCCTTCCTGCACGACAACTCCCCGGCGGCGAAGGCGCAGAAGGTGGGCCTGTCCCTGTCGACGCTCAACAACCCGTTCTTCGTGCAGATCCGGGACGGCGCCGAGGCCGAGGCGGAGAAGCGGGGCGTGGACCTGACGGTCACGGACGCGCAGAACGACGCCTCGCAGCAGGCCAACCAGCTGCAGAACTTCACCAGCGGCGGCCTGTCCGCGATCGTCGTCAACCCGGTCGACTCGGACGCGGCGGGCCCCTCGGTGCGCGCCGCGAACAAGGCCGGCATCCCGGTCGTCGCCGTCGACCGGGGCGTCAACAAGGCCGACACGGCGGCCCTGGTCGCCTCCGACAACGTGGCGGGCGGCCGGCAGGGCGCCAGGGCGCTGGCCGAGAGGCTCGGCGGCAGGGGCACCGTCGTCGTCCTCCAGGGGCAGGCCGGCACGTCGGCCAGCCGGGAGCGCGGCGCCGGCTTCGCCGAGGGGCTGAAGGCGTACCCGGGCATCAAGGTCGTCGCCAGGCAGCCCGCGGACTTCGACCGCGCCAAGGGCCTCGACGTGATGGCGAACCTGCTCCAGGCGCACCCGGACGTCGACGGCGTGTTCGCCGAGAACGACGAGATGGCGCTCGGCGCGATCAAGGCCCTCGGCCCGAAGGCCGGCACGTCCGTCCAGGTCGTCGGCTTCGACGGCACACCGGACGGCCTCAAGGCGGTCCGGGCGGGCACGCTGTACGCGTCCGTCGCGCAGGTGCCGCGGGAACTCGGCAGGATCGCCGTGGCCAACGCGGTGCGGGCGGCCGGGGACGAGAAGATCAGCGAGACGGTCAAGGTGCCGGTGAAGGTGGTCACGAAGGCGAACGTGGCCGGGTTCGGCGGCTGACGACCGGGCAGCGGGCGGGCGGCCACGACGGCGTGGCCGCCCGCCCCGGGTCACTCACGTGGGGAGCCATGTCATGTACGACTACGACCTGCTGGTCGTGGGGTCGGCCAACGCCGACCTGGTGATCGGCGTCGAGCGGCGCCCGGCGGCGGGCGAGACGGTGCTCGGCTCCGACCTGGCCGTCCACCCGGGCGGCAAGGGCGCCAACCAGGCGGTCGCCGCCGCCCGGCTCGGGGCCCGTACGGCCCTGCTGGCCCGGGTCGGCGACGACGCGCACGGCAGGCTGCTGCTGGACTCGCAGCGGGCGGCCGGGGTGGACACGGTGGGCGTCCTGGTCGGCGGCGCGCCGACCGGCGTCGCGCTGATCACGGTCGACCCGTCCGGCGACAACAGCATCGTCGTCTCGCCGGGCGCCAACAGCCGGCTCACGCCGGACGACGTGCGGGCCGCCGGGAGCCTGTTCCAGGCCTCACGGGTGGTGTCGGCGCAGCTGGAGATCCCGCTGGAGACGGTCGTGGAGGTGGTGCGGGCGCTGGCGCCGGGCAGCCGTTTCGTGCTGAACCCGTCGCCGCCGCGCCCGCTGCCGCCCGAGGTGCTGGCGGCCTGCGATCCGCTGATCGTCAAC
Organism: Streptomyces sp. NPDC051207; assembly: GCF_040682395.1. Classification (NCBI taxonomy): domain Bacteria; kingdom Bacillati; phylum Actinomycetota; class Actinomycetes; order Kitasatosporales; family Streptomycetaceae; genus Streptomyces; species Streptomyces sp. NPDC051207. The sequence goes on from NZ_JBFBAX010000018.1 coordinate 134,553, forward strand.
GAGCACGAGGCGCGGGTCGTCCTGGGCGGGGCGGCCGTCGGGGACGACCCGGAGGACTGGGCGCGCGTCCTGCTGGCGCAGGGGCCGCGCTCGGTGGTGGTGACACTGGGCGCGCGGGGCGCGCTGGTGGCCGACGCGGGCGGCACGGAACGGGTTGCGGCGGTGCCGGTGGAGGCGGTCGACACGACGGGCGCGGGCGACGCGTTCACGGCGGCGCTGGCCTGGCGGCTCGGGGCGGGAGAGTCCCTGGCCGGGGCGGCGGCGTACGCGGCGCGGGTCGGGGCGGCGGCCGTGACGAAGCCCGGCGCGCAGGAGTCGTTCCCGACGGCGGCGGAGGTCGGGGCCGGGTGAAGAGGGCCGGGATACTCAACCGGCGGCTGGCGGGCGCGCTGGCCGGTCTGGGGCACGGGGACGGCGTGCTGGTGTGCGACGTGGGCATGCCGGTCCCGGACGGGCCGTCCCTGGTGGACCTGGCGTTCCGGGCCGGGGTGCCGTCGTTCGCGGAGGTGCTGGACGGGCTGCTGGCCGAGCTGGTGGTGGAGGGCGCCACGGCGGCGGCCGAGGTGCGCTCGGCGAACCCGGAGGCGGCTGCGCTGCTCGGCGCCCGGCTGCCCGCGCTGGAGTTCGTGGAGCACGAGCGCCTGAAGGAGCTGTCGGCCGGGGCGCGCCTGATCGTGCGCACCGGCGAGGCGCGGCCGTACGCGAACGTGCTGCTCAGGTGCGGCGTGTTCTTCTGACGCCGCTGACGTCCCGCGGGTCCGCGCCGGCGGGCCGCCGAGGGCTTCCCGGCAAGCTCAGAGGGCCCGGTCGGCCAGGACCGGGCCCCCTCAGCTCTCCCCTCCCGTCAGAGCCTCCCGGTCCCCCCGGATCCCCCCGCAAGGAGGTTCTGATGCCAAGTACGACCCGCGATGCGCGGGAAGGGTTGCACGCCCGGGGGAAGATTCTTTCCGGCGTTCCCCGACCGGTCCGGTCCGGCGGTTCAGGCCGCGTGTTCCACGAAACGCGCCGCCGTTTCCGCGAGGACCTCGCGGCCGTCCCGGGACCACAGGACGTCGTTGAAGAGTTCGACCTCGATGGCGCCGGTGTAGCCCGCCCCCTCCACGTGGCCCTTCCACGCGCGCATGTCGATCGAGCCGTCGCCGATCTGGCCGCGGCCGTTGAGGACGCCCTCGGGCAGCGGGGTCGTCCAGTCGGCGAGCTGGAAGGTGTGGATGCGGCCGGTGGCGCCCGCGCGGGCGATCTGCTCCGGGGCCCGGTCGTCCCACCAGATGTGGTACGTGTCGACCGTGACGCCGACCTGCCGCGCCGGGAAGCGCTCGGCGAGGTCCAGGGCCTGGGCGAGGGTGGAGACCACGCAGCGGTCGGAGGCGAACATCGGGTGCAGCGGCTCGATGGCCAGCCGTACGCCGTGCTGCTGCGCGTAGGGTCCCAGCTCCGCGAGGGCGTCGGCGATGCGTTCCCGGGCGCCTTGCAGGTCCTTCGACCCGGCCGGCAGGCCGCCCGAGACGAGGACCAGCGTGTCGGTGCCGAGCGTCGCCGCCTCGTCGACGGCCCGCCGGTTGTCGTCCAGGGCCCGCGCCCGCTCGGCGGGGTCGAGCGCGGTGAGGAAGCCGCCCCGGCACAGCGTCGTCACGGTCAGGCCCGCGTCCTGGACCAGCTTCGCCGTGGCCTCCAGGCCGTACGACTGGACCGGCTCGCGCCACAGGCCGACGTTGCGGATGCCCAGCTCGCCGCAGGCGTCGGCGAGTTCGGGCAGGGACAGCTGCTTCACCGTCATCTGGTTGATCGAGAAGCGTTCGAGTCCGTTCACTGCGTCACCCCGTACAGGCCGAGCAGGTTCTTCATCCGTTCCTCGGCGAGCTTCGGGTCCGGGAACAGGCCCAGGCCGTCGGCGAGTTCGTAGGCGCGGGTGAAGTGCGGCAGGGAGCGGGCCGACTGCAGGCCGCCGACCATCGTGAAGTGGTCCTGGTGGCCCGCGAGCCAGGCCAGGAAGACCACGCCGGTCTTGTAGAAGCGGGTGGGCGCCTGGAACAGGTGCCGGGAGAGGTCGACCGTGGGGTCGAGCAGCGCGCGGAAGCCCGGGGTGTCGCCCGTGTCCAGGACGCGGACCGCCTCGGCGGCCAGCGGGCCGAGCGGGTCGAAGATGCCGAGCAGGGCGTGGCTGAAGCCCTGGTCGTCGCCCGCGATCAGCTCGGGGTAGTTGAAGTCGTCGCCCGTGTAGCAGCGGACCCCGTCGGGGAGGCGGCGGCGCAGGTCGATCTCGCGGCGGGCCTCCAGCAGGGAGATCTTGATGCCGTCGACCTTGTCGGGGTGCGCGGCGATGACCTCCAGGAACACCTCCGTCGCCGCGTCGAGGTCCGACGAGCCCCAGTAGCCCTCGAGCGCCGGGTCGAACATCGGGCCGAGCCAGTGCAGGATCACCGGTTCGGCGGCCTGGCGCAGCAGGTGGCCGTAGAGCTCCAGGTAGTCCTCGGGGCCGCGGGCCGCGGCGGCGAGCGCGCGGGAGGCCATCAGGATGGCCTTCGCGCCGGACTCCTCCACGAGCGCGAGCTGCTCCTCGTAGGCGGCGCGGACCTCGGCGAGGGTCGCCGGGCCGGTCAGCTGGTCGGTGCCGACACCGCAGGCGATCGCGCCGCCGACCGAGCGGGCCTCGGCGGCGCTGCGGCGGATCAGCTCGGCCGCGCCCGCCCAGTCCAGGCCCATGCCGCGCTGGGCGGTGTCCATGGCCTCGGCGACACCGAGGCCGTGGGACCACAGGTGGCGGCGGAAGGCGAGGGTGGCGTCCCAGTCGACGGCGGCGGGCGCGTCGGGCGTGACGTCGGCGAAGGGGTCGGCGACGACGTGCGCGGCCGAGTAGACCGTACGGGAGGTGAAAGCGCTTCTCGGGTGGACGGCCAGGGGTTCGGTGCGGGGCTCGTAGGTGCGCAGGGCCCCGCTCGCGTCGGGCAGCCGGATCGTCACAGCGCGATCTCCGGTACGTCGAGACGGCGGCCCTCGGCCGAGGACCGCAGGCCGAGCTCGGCGAGCTGGACGCCGCGGGCGCCGGCCAGCAGGTCCCAGTGGTAGGGGGCGTCGGCGTACACGTGCTTGAGGAACAGCTCCCACTGGGCCTTGAAGCCGTTGTCGAACTCGGCGTTGTCCGGGACCTCCTGCCACTGGTCGCGGAAGACCTCGGTGGCCGGGATGTCCGGGTTCCAGACCGGCTTGGGGGTCGTCGAACGGTGCTGGACGCGGCAGTTGCGCAGGCCCGCGACGGCGGAGCCCTCGGTGCCGTCGACCTGGAACTCCACCAGTTCGTCGCGGTTGACGCGCACCGCCCAGGAGGAGTTGATCTGGGCGATGGCGCCGCCGTCCAGCTCGAAGATGCCGTAGGCGGCGTCGTCGGCGGTGGCGTCGTAGGGCTTGCCGTTCTCGTCCCAGCGCTGCGGGATGTGGGTGGCGGTCAGGGCCTGGACGGACCTCACGCGGCCGAACAGCTCGTGCAGCACGTACTCCCAGTGCGGGAACATGTCCACGACGATGCCGCCGCCGTCCTCCGCGCGGTAGTTCCACGACGGGCGCTGGGCCTCCTGCCAGTCGCCCTCGAAGACCCAGTAGCCGAACTCGCCGCGCACGGACAGGATGCGGCCGAAGAAGCCGCCGTCGATCAGCCGCTTCAGCTTGAGCAGGCCGGGCAGGAACAGCTTGTCCTGGACGACGCCGTGCTTGATGCCGGCCCGGTTCGCCAGGCGGGCGAGTTCCAGCGCGCCGTCGAGGCCGGTGGCCGTGGGCTTCTCGGTGTAGAGGTGCTTGCCCGCCGCGATCGCCTTGCGGAGGGCCTCCTCGCGGGCGGAGGTGACCTGCGCGTCGAAGTAGATGTCGACCGTCTCGTCGGCGAGGACCGCGTCCAGGTCCGTCGAGACGTGCTCCAGGCCGTGCTGCTCGGCCAGCGCCCTGAGCGCGTGCTCGCGGCGGCCGACCAGGATCGGTTCCGGCCACAGCACGGTGCCGTCGCCGAGGTCGAGGCCGCCCTGTTCACGGATGGCCAGGATGGAGCGGACCAGGTGCTGGCGGTAGCCCATGCGCCCGGTCACGCCATTCATGGCGATACGCACCGTCTTGCGTGTCACGTCATTCCCTTCATAGGCGCCACCGGCTCCACCGGGGCCCGTCCGTCACTCGCCGGCTGCCCGCCGGACCGCGCGCAGGTCGCTCGGTTTGACTGGTGAGCGTTACAGCAAGCGCTTTCTATGTGTAGAGAAGCTAGCCTCTGGACCGCGGTCCGGACAAGACCGCGGCACGGGACGAGTTGTTCGAGGGTCAACGAAGTTGTTCGAGAGTCAACGAGGGTGAAGAGTGCGGGCCGGGGGCTTTAGGGTCTGCACCGGGTGCGTCGGGCTCGGGGCCCCATGGTCCGTGCACCGGGGTGCGGACGCGAGGGGCGGACGCGGGTCGGTGGAACGTCCGGGCGCGCGGTCGCGTCCCCTCTGCCGACGGCGTACCACCGGTACCCGGCACCTTGGGGCCGCCGCCCGGCTCGGGCCGGCCGCGGCGGCCGACGACGAACGCGCGAGGCGGAGGACGAGGACATGACGGTGACCCTGGCGGACGTGGCGGCCCGCGCCCAGGTCTCCCCCGCGACGGTGTCGCGCGTGCTGAACGGGAACTATCCCGTGGCCGCCTCCACCCGCGAGCGGGTGCTGAGGGCGGTCGACGAACTGGACTACGTGCTGAACGGCCCCGCGAGCGCGCTGGCCGCCGCCACCTCCGACCTGGTCGGCATCCTGGTCAACGACATCGCCGACCCGTTCTTCGGGATCATGGCGAGCGCCATCCAGGCGGAGATCGGCGGGCCCGGCGGACGGGCGGGCGGCGAGAGACTCGCGGTCGTCTGCAACACGGGCGGCTCCCCCGAGCGCGAACTGACCTATCTCACGCTGCTCCAGCGGCAGCGCGCGGCGGCGGTCGTGCTGACCGGCGGGGCCCTGGAGAACGCGGCGCACAAGGCGGCCGTGGCGGCGAAGCTGCGCAAGCTGTCGGACGCCGGGACGCGGGTCGTGCTGTGCGGCAGGCCGCCGGCGCCGGAGACCCCGGCGATCGCGCTGGCCTTCGACAACCGGGGCGGCGGGCAGGAGCTGACCGAGCACCTCGTCGGGCTCGGGCACCGGCGGCTCGGCTACATCGCGGGACCGCAGGAGCGCACGACCACGCGCCACCGGCTGGAGGGCCACCGGGCGGCGCTCGCCGCGCACGGCATCGAGGAGGACCCGCGCTGGACCGTGCACGGCAGCTACGACCGGCGCTCCGGCTACGAGGCGACCCTCGAACTCCTGCGCCGCGACGCGTCCTTGACGGCCGTGGTCGCGGCGAACGACTCCGTCGCGGTGGGCGCGTGCGCGGCCCTCAGGGACTCCGGGCTGCGCATCCCGGACGACGTGTCCGTGGCCGGCTTCGACGACCTGCCGTTCAGCATCGACGCGGTGCCGTCCCTGACGACGGTCCGCCTCCCCCTGACGGAGGCGGGCGCCCGCGCGGGCCGCATCGCCATGGGCCGCGAGGAGGCTCCGCCGGGGAACATGGCGACGGTGCGGGGGGAGTTGATGGTGCGGGGGTCCACGGGGGTGCCTCGGGGGTGAGGGCGGGGGTCTCCCGGGGGTGAGTGGGAGGATGCGGGTCGCTTCCGCGGGACTGAGGTGGTGCCCGGCGCCGGGGCGGCGGGCCGGGCGGATGTACGTCGCCGGGTCGGGGGATCGGGGTGACACCCCTGGCGGGCCATCGAGGCTGAGGGGGTGGGGGGCATGCGTCGTCCGCCTCGCAGCCCACACGCGCTCGCGGCGGAGTCGTACCGCGCCGGAGCCCCGCCCGCCAGTTCGCCAAGTCGTTCCCGGCGTGCCGATGATTTTCGTGGGGACCGCCGGTCTTTCCTGCCGTACGCGCTCGACCCAGTGAACAGGAGCAATGCCATGCCCATCGTCATCAGTGAGTTCATCAGCCTCGACGGTGTCGTGCAGGCTCCGGGCGGGCCGCAGGAGGACACCGACGGGGGGTTCGCGCACGGCGGGTGGACGCACGCCTTCTTCGACCCGGAGGTCGTCGGCGGCGCCTTCGACGCGGCGCTGAACGACGCGGACGCCCTGCTGTTCGGGCGGCGCACCTGGTCGGTGATGGCGCAGGCGTGGCCGGAGAGGGCCGGGGACCCGTTCGCGGACCGGATGAACTCCATCCGGAAGTACGTCGTCTCCGGCACGCTCGGCGAGTCCGACCTGGCCTGGGAGAACACGACGCTGATCCCCGGCGGCGAGGCGGTCGCCCACATCGGCAAGCTGCGCGAGCAGGACGGCGGCAACCTGCTGGTCATGGGCAGCCCGTCGCTCGCCCGGCTGCTGATCTCCGAGGGCCTGGCCGACGAGCTGCGGCTCATCGTGATGCCGGTGGTGCTCGGCGGCGGCAAGACGATCTTCCCGCACGACGGCGGCAAGCACGCCTTCGAGCTGGTGTCCGCGACCACGGCGCCGACCGGCGCGCAGGTGTGCGTGTACCGGAGGGCGAGCGCCGGGTGACCGTCGCCGAGCGGCCCCACCACTCGATCGGCGCGGACCTGGTGGGCCCTGACTGGCGGCTGGGCCCGCGCGCAACGCCCGGGGAGGGAAGAAGGACTGACGGAGGCGGTGCCGGGTAGGGTCCGTGGACATGAAGCTGGCGTTCTCCACCCTCGGTGTCCCCGGCCTGCCCGTCCCCGACGTGCTGCGGCTGGCGACCGAACACGGCTACCACGGCGTGGAACTGCGCGCCGACCCCGAGGAGCCCGTCCACCCCGGCCTGGACGCGGCCCGGCGGTCCGCGGTCGCCGCCGAGTTCAAGGCGGCCGGCGTGGAGGTCCTGGGCCTCGCGGGCTACTGCAAGGTGGCCGCGCCGGGCGACGACGAGCCGGTGCTCACGGAGCTGCGCGCGCTGCTCGACCTGGCCGCCGACCTGGGCGCCCCGTTCGTCAGGGTCTTCCCCGGCGCCGCCCCCGGCGAGAGTTCCGAAGAGGCGGACGCGACGGCGGCCCGACGCCTCGGCACGGCCGCCCAGCACGCCGCCGACCTCGGCGTACGCATCCTGCTGGAGACCCACGACTCGCACCGCACGGGCGCCGAGGCGATGCGCGTCCTCGGCCTGGTCGGCCATCGGCAGGTCGGCGCGCTGTGGGACGTGATGCACACGTGGCTGGGCGGCGAGCAGCCCGCCGACACGTACGCGGCGCTCGCCCCGCACCTCGGCTACGTCCAGGTCAAGGACATCGCCTCGCCCGACGACACGGCACCGCTGCCGCTGGGCGAGGGCGTCCTGCCGCTGGCCGAGTGCGTGGAGGTGCTGTCGCGGCACGGCTGGGACGGCTGGCTGTGCTGGGAGTACGAGAAGCGGTGGTACGAGGCGGCGGCCCCACTGCCCGACCTGCTGACGGCGGGCCGGGACCACCTGTCCCGGTTGCTCAACGAGTCGGCGTAGCCGCGCGCGGTCGGGTCCGGCTCCCGTGCCCGGTCCCGGACCGGCCCCAATGCCCGGTCGCGGCGCAGCTCCCCGTGCCCGGCGGCGGACCGGCTCACGCGTCTGGCCGCAGACCGGCTCACTCCCGGTCGCGGCCCAGCTCCCGCGCCCGGCGGCGGACCGGTTGCCCCACCGGGTACGGGGGCCCGCGCACGGACGCCTGGCCCCGTACCCGGCCGCAGCGGACCGGCCCACGCGCCTGGCCAGGGACCGACTCACACCCGGTCGCGGCCCAGCTCACGCGCCGGCCACGGACCGCTCACCCCACCGGATACCGGGGGACCCGCGCACGCGCGCCTGACCCCGGACCCGGCCGCGGCGGCGCGGCCCACGCGTCCGGCCGCAGACCGGCTCACACCCGGTCACGGCCCAGCTCACGCGCCGGCCACGAACCGACTCCCCCCGGGTACGGGGGACCCGCGCACGCGCGCCTGACCCCGGACCCGGCCGCGGCGGCGCGGTTCACGCGTCCGGCCAGGGACCGACTCACACCCCCGGCGAGCCCACCACCGGAACCACCTGCCCCGGCGCCACAGATGCCGGGACCGCCTCCCCCGACGGCACAGCCACCGGAACCGCCGTACCACCGTCACCCCCCGCCCCCGACCGCCCCCGCGTGAGCGACGTCAACGCCACCCCGCCCACCAGCAACACCGCCGCGCACCAGCGGAGCGGGCTCACCGGCTCGCCCAGGAAGACGGCCGCCGACGTCATGCCGAACACCGGCACCAGCAGGGAGAACGGGGCCACGGTGGACGCCGGGTGGCGGTGCAGGAGCCAGCCCCAGGCGCCGAAGCCGAACACCGTGCTGATCCAGGCGACGAACAGGATCGCGCCCGTGCCCTGCCAGTCGAGGGCGCGCAGCGCCGCCAGGTCCCGGTCCGGGCCCTCCAGCAGGAGGGACAGGGCGAGCAGCGGGAGGACGGGGACGGCGCTGACCCACACCATGAAGTTCAGCGCGTCGGGCGGGCAGGCCCTGCGGGTCAGGACGTTGGAGACGCCCCAGGCCAGCGCGCCCGCGACGACCAGGACGAAGCCGGGCAGCGGGCCGCCCGTGCCCTCGTCGGCCGCCGCCACGGCCACGCCGCCCACGGCCACCGTCATCCCGAACAGCTGCACCCGGCTGAGCCGTTCCCCGAGGACGGCCGCGGCGATCACCGCCGTGAACACCGCCTGTATCTGCAGGACCAGCGAGGACAGGCCCGCCGGCATGCCCTGGTCCATGCCGACGAAGACCAGGCCGAACTTGGCCACGCCCAGCGTCAGGCCCACCCCGGCGATCCACTTCCACGCCACCTTGGGACGGCCCACGAGGAAGACGGCGGGCAGGGCCGCCGCGAGGAAGCGCAGCGCCGAGAACAGCAGCGGCGGGAAGTGGTCCAGGCCGATCTCGACGACCGTGAAGTTGACGCCCCAGACGGCGGCGACGAGCACGGCGAGGAGGAGGTGGGAAGGTCGCATGGATCGAGGATCACGTCCCGGACCGTTCAGCACCAGCGACGATTCCTGCATGGTTGGATGAAGCAACGCTAACTCGTCGGCCAGGTTCCCGGGAGGCTCCGGTGCTCGATCTCCAGCGGCTGCGTGCCCTGCACGCCGTCTCCCTGCACGGCACAGTCGGAGCCGCCGCCGCCGCGCTCGGATACACGCCGTCCGCCGTGTCCCAGCAGATCGCCAAACTGGAGCGGGAGACCAGGACCGTCCTGCTGGAGCGCGCGGGACGCGGCGTGCGCCTCACCGACGAGGCGCGTCAACTCGCCGCGACGGCGCAGGAGTTGCTGGCGCTGGTGGAGAGCGCCGAGACCGAGCTGGAGCTGCGGCGCGGGGTGCCGTCGGGGCGGCTGACCATCGCCGCGTTCGCGTCGGCCGCGCGCGGGCTCATGCCGTCGGTACTGGCCGACCTGGCCCGGCGGCATCCGGCGCTCGACACCCGGCTGACCGAGATCGACCCGCACCTGTCCGTGGATCTGGTCGCCAGGGGCGCGGTCGACCTCGTGGTGGCGCACGACTGGGACATCGCGCCGCTGCCCGCGCCGACCGGCGTGGAGCAGGCCGCCATCGGTGAGGACCTGTGCGATCTGCTGGTCCCGGCCGGGCACCGGTTCGCCGGGCGCGCGGGCGTGCGGCGCGCGGAGCTGGGCGGCGAGCGGTGGATCTGCCAGCCGCCGGGGCGGGTCTGCCACGACTGGCTGACGCGGACCCTGCGGGCGGCCGGGCACGAGCCGGACATCGTCCACCAGGCCGACGAGAACCCCACCCTGGTCGCCCTGGTCGCCGCGGGCCTCGGCATCGCGCTCATCCCCCGGCTGGGGCGCGGCCCGCTGCCCGACGGCGTGGTGCAGGTGCCGCTGGACCCCGTGCCCGTACGGCGGTTGTACGCGCTGTGGCGGACGGGGGCCGCGCGGCGTCCGGCGATCACGGAGACCGCGCGGACGCTGCGGGAACACTGGCCGCGCCAGTCGGCCCACGCACCCCACTGAGCACGGCCCGACCGTCCTCCGCGCCACCGGCGATCCCCCCGCGCCGCCGGAAGTGCCTCGCACGAGCTGCTGTCCGCTCCCTTGACTGGCAGAAACTTCCCGGATATTGGTGACTCCTCGGAAGTTTCCTTCAGCGGATCCTCGGCGGATCACCTCCGGAAGGAGTGCAGGTGCACGACAGCAGCACGGGAAGCACAGGAGACACCGCAAGGCCCTCAAGACGTACCGTCCTCGCCGCCACCGCGGGCGTCACCGCCGCCCTGGCGATCGGCGGCACCGCGCAGGCCGCTCCGCTCGACGACAGCAAGCTCCGCGGCCTCATCTCCCGCATGACGCTGGAGGAGAAGGTCGGCCAGCTCTTCGTGATGCGGGTCTACGGCCACTCCGCCACCGCCCCCGACCAGGCGGACATCGACGCCAATCTCAAGGAGATCGGCGTCCGCACCGCGGCCGACCTGATCGCCAAGTACCGGGTCGGCGGCATCATTTACTTCACCTGGGCGCACAACACCCGTGATCCGCACCAGATCGCCGATCTGTCGAACGGCATCCAGAAGGCCTCCCTGGAGCTGCCGCGCGGCCTGCCCGTGCTGATCTCCACCGACCAGGAACACGGCATCGTCGCCCGCGTCGGCAGGCCCGCGACGCTGTTCCCGGGCGCGATGGCCGTCGGCGCGGGCGGCTCGGCCTCCGACGCCCGCACCCTCGGCCGCATCGCGGGCCGCGAGCTGCACGCCATGGGCATCCGGCAGGACTACGCGCCGGTCGCCGACGTGAACGTCAACCCGGCCAACCCCGTCATCGGCGTACGGTCCTTCGGCTCCGACCCCGAGGCCGTCGCGGAGCTGGTCGCCGCCGAGGTGACCGGGTTCCAGGCGTCCGGGGTCGCGGCCACCGCCAAGCACTTCCCCGGGCACGGCGACACCGAGACCGACAGCCACTACGGCTTCCCGGTGATCACGCACACCCGCGCCCAGTGGGACGCGCTGGACGCGCCGCCGTTCCGCGCGGCGATCGAGGCCGGCATCGACTCGATCATGACCGCCCACATCATGGTCCCGGCGCTGGACGCCTCCGGCGACCCGGCCACCCTGTCCCGGCCGATCCTCACCGGCATCCTGCGCGAGGAACTCGGCTACGACGGCGTCGTGGTCACCGACTCGCTCGGCATGCAGGGCGTGCGCACCAAGTACGGCGACGACCGGGTGCCGGTGCTGGCGCTCAAGGCGGGCGTGGACCAGCTGCTCAACCCGCCGAACCTGGACGTCGCGTGGAACGCCGTGCTGACGGCCGTCCGCACCGGCGAGCTGACCGAGGAGCGGCTCGACGCATCGATCCTCCGCGTGCTGCGGCTGAAGGCCAAGCTCGGCCTGTTCACGAACGCGTACGTCAGCGACGGCGGCGTGGACCGCGCGGTCGGCGTCCGCCAGCACCTCATCGCGGCCGACCGGATCGCCGAACGGACCACGACGCTGCTGGTGAACGAGGGCGGGCTGCTGCCGCTGTCGCCGAGCGAGCACGGCAGACTGCTGGTCGTCGGCGCCGACCCGGCCTCCCCGTCGGGCACCACCGGACCGCCGACCGGCGTGCTGGCCGCCGCGCTCACCGGGCTGGGCTTCACCGCCACCGCGCTGTCCACCGGCACCGCCCCGTCCTCGGCGGCCGTCGCCCGGGCGGTCGCGGCGGCGCAGGACGCCGACGCGGTGGTGGTGGCGACGTACAACGTGACCGCGAGCAGTGCCCAGAAGTCGCTGGTGCAGCAGCTCCTGGCGACCGGCAGGCCGGTCGTGGCGGTCGCCGTCCGCAACCCGTACGACGTGGCCCACCTGCCGTCCGTACCGGCCTACCTGGCGTCCTACTCGTGGACCGACGTGGAAGTGCGCGCGGCGGCCCGGGTGATCGCGGGCCGGGTCGCGCCGCGCGGCAAGCTGCCCGTACCGGTGCAGCGGGCGGACAACCCGGCGCAGGTGCTGTATCCGGTGGGCCACGGACTGACGTACTAGCGGCCCCCGGGCCGGGACACTCCCGCCCGGTGTGTGTCCGCGGCGGCGGACGCCCACCGGGCGGGGCCCCGGCAGACGGCCGTGCGTGACGAAGGCCGCGGACACGCGGGCGAAGTGCCCGGTGTCCACGGCCCTCGGCGCCGGCGGCCCGTCCCCGGTGGACGCTGTTGGTTAATCCGGGCCGAGCGTGACGTCGGTCTTCACGATCCAGTTGTGGTCGTGGAGACCGACGTTGTCGTGTGGGGCGGGGTATC
>NZ_JBFBAX010000019.1:0-145956 GCF_040682395.1 Streptomyces sp. NPDC051207
ATCGATACCCTCCCCAAACGACGTCGGCTCCCAAGACCACAACCAGGTCTTGGGAGCCGAAGTCACGAGAGGATCCGAATTAACCAACGGCATCCGCGTGTGGCCCGGCCCGCGGGGCAGGAGCGCGGGCGGTCCCGCCCGCGCTCAGGCGGTGACGCGCTCGGCGCCGGAGCCCTCGGTGCCGGCGTCCTCGTCGTCGGCGCCCTCCGCCCCGGCCAGCCCCAGCTCCGCGTCCCGCAGGAACTCGACCTCGCGCCGCAGCAGCCGGAACCACATGAAGACCACGAAGCCGGCGAAGGCGAACCACTCCGCGGTGTACCCGAGGTTCTGGAACGCCTTCAGGTCCAGCCCCGTCCCCTGCGGCGCGGCGGCGGGCACGGCCGTCATCGGGGCGTCCGCGTCGGCGAGCGTGATCCACGCGTCGTACACGTCGTACGGCACGAGGTTGACCAGCGACGCCGCGCTGATCGCGCCGGTCTGCCCCTTGGGCAGCCCGCTGCGCGCGGTGACGCCGTTGTCGCCTGGTGTCTCGGACGCCTGGAGCGCCCCGGTGACGGTGACCTCGCCGCGCGGCGGGGCGGGGGCCTTCGCGGGGTCGGCCGCTCCGGGCAGCCAGCCACGGACGACGGGCAGGGCCTTGCCGGTGCCGGTCCGCAGCAGCGTCAGGACGTAGAAGCCGCGTTCGCCGTCCAGCTCGCGGTCGGGGACCAGCAACTGCTCGGCGTACCGGCCGGTCGCCGTGGCCTGGCGGCCGGACGTCGCCTTGTCCACCGGGAGCAGCCCGTCCAACGGGCTGGGGGTCTCCGCGCGGTTCTGCGCGGCCTGCTCGGTGACGCCGCGGTCCTCCTGGACGCGGTCCTCGAAGCGGCCCAGCTGCCAGGAACCCATGAACACGCAGAACGGGACGGCGAGCAGCACGAAGACGTTGATCCCCCACCAGCGGGGCGTCAGCAGGAACCGGTACACGCCGTCAACGGTACGGGGCACCGCCCGGTTCCCGGGCCGCGGGGTCGTGGGCCTGGTGGGGGACCGGTGGAAGTTGTCCACAGGCCGGTGGCCTCGGCAGCGGATTGTCACCCGGGACGGGCAGTATGGGGCCATGACTGAGAGCAACGGGTCCGCGGCGCAAGATCAGCCACGCAACGAGGAAATGCCGGACTGGGAGAAGCGCTTCCGGGCGCCCCGGGTGTCGCTGCCCGACTGGGCGGAGGACGCCCCGGACCGCTCCTTGTTCGTGTCGAACGCGACGGGGACGTACGAGCTGTACGCATGGGACCGGTCGACGGACGAGCAGCGCCAGGTGACCGACCGGCCGAACGGCACGACGGACGGCGTGCTCTCCCCGGACGGCGAGTGGATCTGGTGGTTCGACGACAAGGACGGCGACGAGTTCGGCGTGTGGCGCCGCCAGACGTTCGCGGGCGGTGAGGACGAGCTCGCGGTGCCGGGCCTGGACCCGTCCTACCCGGCGGGCCTGGCCCTGGGCAGGGACGGCCGTACGGCGGTGGTGGGCCGCTCCACGGACGAGGAGGGCACGACGATCCACCTCGCGCGCGTGGGCGAGGCCCCGGTGGAGATCTACCGGCACCGGGAGTCGGCGGGCGTCGGCGACCTCTCCCACGACGGCACGCTGATCGCCATCGAGCACACCGAGCACGGCGACGCGATGCACTCGGCGCTGCGCGTGCTGCGCCCGGACGGCACGCCCGTCGCCGAGCTGGACGACACCGAGGGCGGCACCCGCGAGCTGGGCCTGGAGGTGCTGGGCTTCGCCCCCGTCGACGGGGACACGCGGCTGCTCATCGGCCACCAGCGCCGGGGCCGCTGGGAGCCGCTGGTGTGGGACGTGGCCTCGGGCGAGCAGACGGACCTCGCGCTGGAGCTGCCGGGTGACGTGAGCGCCGAGTGGTGTCCGGACGGCTCGGGCCTGCTCGTCGTGCACAGCTTCGAGGCCCGCAGCGAGCTGTTCCGCTACGACCTCGCCCACCGCGAGCTGATCGAGATCCCCACCCCGGCGGGCACGGTGTCGGGAGCGACGGCCCGGCCGGACGGCAGCGTGGAGTATCTGTGGTCGTCGGCCGCCGAGCCGCCCGCGGTGCGTTCCACGAGCGGGCGGGTCGTCCTCGACCCGCCCGGCATGAAGTCGCCCGGTTCGGTGCCGGTCGAGGACGTGTGGGTGGAGGGCCCGGGCGGCCCCATCCACGCCCTGGTGCAGAAGCCGGCGGACGCGACGGGACCGCTGCCGACGGTCTTCGACATCCACGGCGGCCCGACGTGGCACGACAGCGACTCCTTCGCCGCGGGCCCGGCGGCCTGGGTGGACCACGGGTACGCGGTGGTCCGCGTCAACTACCGGGGCTCCACGGGCTACGGCCGCGCCTGGACGGACGCGCTGAAGCACCGCGTCGGGCTGATCGAGCTGGAGGACATCGCGGCGGTCCGCGAATGGGCGATCGACTCCGGGCTCGCCGACCCCGACCGGCTGGTCCTCACCGGCGGCTCCTGGGGCGGCTACCTCACCCTCCTCAGCCTCGGCGTGCAGCCGGACGCCTGGACGGTGGGCATCGCGGCGGTCCCGGTCGCGGACTACGTCACGGCGTACCACGACGAGATGGAAGCGCTGAAGGCCATGGACCGCACGCTGCTGGGCGGCACCCCGGAGGAGGTCCCGGACCGCTTCGAGGCGTCGTCCCCGATCACCTACGTCGACCGCGTCAAGGCGCCGGTCTACATCTCGGCCGGGGTCAACGACCCGCGCTGCCCGATCCGCCAGATCGAGAACTACGTCAAGCGCCTGGAGTCCCGTGGAGCGGTCCACGAGGTCTACCGCTACGACGCGGGCCACGGCTCCCTGGTGGTGGAGGAGCGCATCAAGCAGGTCCGGCTGGAACTGGACTTCGCGGCCCGCCACCTGAAGTAGCGGCCGGCGCGGCGACGACGCCGGGCGGGCCGACCGGGCCACCCCGGCGCCGGGCCCATGCGCAGGCCCCGGCCCGGTGGGCGGGTGCATGTGTGCGTCCAGAGTGGTGGGTGGGTGCACGTGCATCCGGCGTGGTGGGTGGGTGCATGTCGGCGTCCGGCCCGGTGGGCGGGTCGATCCCGGCGTCCGGCCCGGTGGGCGGGCTCGCGGCTGCGCCCCGGCCGGTCGGCAGGCTCACCTGCGCCCCAGCCCGGCCGGCGGGCTCATGGGCTGCGCCTCGGCACCGCCGACAGGCCCGCTCCCGTCGCCGCGCCAGGCGCCGTCGGCAGGCCCACCCCTCCCGGTGCCAGGCACCGCCGGCAGACCCGCCCCTACACCCGGGTCCGCTCCCGCGTACTCCGGCGTCCCAGCAGCTCCGCCAGGCCTCGTCGGGTGGCCGCCAGTACGACCCGGTCCTCGCTCCGCAGCACATACGTGTCGGGGAGGTCCCACACCAGCCCGGACGCCGGGGGCCTTCCGGCGTCGTCGTCCCCGGCCGAGTTCTCCGCGAGGTCCTGCCGCCGCTCCCCGGGCGCGTCCGTGTCCAGCGCCAGGATCCGCCAGGCGCCCGCCCGGAACGCCTCTCCCACGGTCCGCCCCTCCAGTTGCGGAAGGCCTCCCACCTCCACGGCCGCGAACAGCAGCACCCGCCGCTCGACCGGTATCGCCCCCAGGATCTGCCGCCCCATCATCGCCCCGGCGAACGCGGGCGCCGCCAGGTGCGACACACTCCGGCTGCGGGTGAGCGCGTGGGGGTGCGCGGCCCGCAGGGTGCGGTACACGGCGGTGGCGAAGTCGTCGTCGTACAGCCGCAGCACCACCCGCAGGTCGGCCCGCAGGGACCGGGCGTACAGCACGGCCTCCAGGTTGGTGGTGTCCGCGCTGGTGAGCGCGAGCAGCGCGTGCGCCCGGTGGATCTTGGCGGCCTCCAGCACCCCCTCCTGCGTGACGTCCCCGAGCACCACCGGCACCCGCAGCCGGCGCGCGGTGGCCATGCCGCGCGCCTCGGGGTCCGCCTCGACGCACACCACCGGGATGTGCAGCTCCCGCAGCCGGGTCAGCACCCGCGTGCCGATCTTCCCGAGCCCGAGCAGGACGACGTGCCCGCCGAGCCCGCGCGGTGGTTTGCGCAGCGCCGACGCGCTCCGGAAGGTCCCCAGCGCCTCCAGTACGGCCGCCAGCAGCACCGGCAGCAGCAGCAACCCGACCAGCCCGGACAGCAGCTGGAGGACCTGCCGGCCGGTGGACCGGTTGAGGGCGGGCTCGTTGATGGCGAAGAGGTCGAGCAGTGTCTCGTAGGTGGCGTGCAGCGGATGGTCCCCAGTGACCACGGTCAGTGCGACGGCGAGTGCGACCACACACCCGACGAGCCCGGCCAGCGACCACCGCAGCCGCCGCGAGAACAGCGAGGCGAAGGGCGGCACGGCGGTGCGCGAGGGCGGCAGGGGAGGACCGGAGTACGACACCTGCTCCAGGACGACCGTGCCGCGCCCGGTCGCCGCCGCCACCGCCGCCGCGTCGGGCAGCAGTTGCGGGGCCTGCTCGCCGCTGCTCTCCGAACCGTCCGCGCCGGCCGGGTCGTTGCTCGTCGCGGACAGCAGCGCCAGCGTGCACAGGCCGGGATCGGCGACCTCACCGGCCCGCGGCGGCTGCCGTTCCACCGCGCGCAGCAGCAGCCCGTCGGTCTGGACGACCTTGCTGGTGCCGGCGAGGGCGGTGGCCGCGAGGGCGGGCGCGGCGGTGTCGGCGTCGGACAGCACGGTCGTGGAGGCGTCGGTCTCCGTGCCGTTGCCGGAGGCCAGCGCGGCGGCCTGGTCGAGGAGTTCCTCGATGTGCTGGCCGAGGCGGCGGTTGTAGAGGCGCAGCACGAGCCGCAGCCGGGGGTTGAGCCGGCGGGCGGTGAGCGCGGCGCGGATGTTGGCCTCGTCGTCGTCGTACACCAGGGCCAGCGCGGCGGCCCGCTCGACGCCCGCCTCGGCGAGGACGGCCTCGGAGAGTTCGGCGGCCTCCACGATCCGTGAACCGCCGGTCGGTTCGGGGGCGCTGCTGCCGACGCGGCCGACGGCGGCGTTCACCCGGTCCAGCAGTGCGGCGGAGGCGGCACGGGCGCGCCCGACGACCGGCTGCCGGACGCGGCGTCCGGTGGGTGGTACGACGAGGGTGACCTGTTCGCCGTACACGCCCCGCAGTTCGGCCGCGAGCCGGTGCGCGAGCCCGTCGTCGCCGCACACCACCATGTGCGTCGGCGGAACACCCGGGGAAGCCTGATTCGGAACGGTGGCCACGGAAGAGAAGACTGCCGCAGCCCGAGCGGTGGTTCCAAGGGGCCGCCGCGGCGTGGTGGCGGCAGGTGCGCGCCGGACGGCCGCGGCCGCTCCCCGGCTACTCCTCCCGACGCTCGGCGCGGTTGAGCCCCCGGGCGATCTCCTGGAGGATCTCCTGCTCGGACCGCCCGGTCATCCGGCCCATCTGCTGCAACAGCAGCGCGCACAGCGCGGTGGTCCCGTCGGCGACCTGGTCGAGGTTGCCGTCGGAGACCCGGCGTTCGGCCATGTACTGCGCCATCAGGTCGTTTCCGGACACGTAGGCGGTCATGGCCTCGATGCCGAGCCGTACGCGGTCGTAGTCGTTGGTCGTCACGGGCGCCACGCTTCCACGGGGACCGGCCGGGGCGCTACTCCGGGCCGCCCGCCGCCGCTGCCGGCCGGGCCCGGCTGCGGTCCGCTCACTGCTGCCGCGTGCGCAGGTCGAGGCGCATCAGGACGCGCGGATGCCCGGCCAGTACGGAGGTGGTGTCGGCGGCGTGGACGAAGCCGGCGCGCTCGAAGTTCTTCCGCAGGCCGGGGTAGGCCATGGTCAGATCGACCCTGGCGTCGCCGTTGTCGAGGGGGTAGGCCTCGACGGCCGGGGCGCCGTACGAGCGGGCGAACTCGACCGCACCGGCGATCAGGGCGTGCGAGATGCCCTTCTTGCGGTGGCCGGGGCGTACGCGGATGCACCACAGGGACCAGACCGGCAGGTCGTCGACGTGCGGGATCTTGCGGTTGCGGGCGAAGGAGGTGGCCGAGCGCGGCGCCACGGCGGCCCAGCCCACGGGCTCGTCCCCGTCGTAGGCGAGCACGCCGGGCGGGGGGTCCTCACGGCACAACCCGGCGACGTACTCACCGCGGGCCGGTCCGCGCAGCTCGTTGTTGAGCCTGGACGGAATCCGGTAACTCAGGCACCAGCAGACGTTGGCGCCGGGTGACTTGGGGCCGACGAGGGTCCGTACGTCCTCGAAGACCGAAGCCGGCCGGACGTCGATGGGCGTGTCCTGTGCCATGGCGTGAGGGTAACGGCCGACGGGGCGGCCGGGGGTGTGCCCGGCCGGCCGGGTGGACCGGCCGGCCGGACCGGTGGCCGTCGTTATCCGTGCCGGCCGGGCCGGTAGTCGCCCGCGGGCTGCTGCACGATGACGTTGCCGCGGTTGAAGGCGTTGATGAGGGCGATCGTGCACACCAGGGCGGCCAGCTGTTCCTCGTCGTAGTGCTTGGCGGCGTTGTCCCAGACCTCGTCCGTGACGCCGCCGCCGTCGGCCAGGCGGGTGCCCTGCTCGGCCAGCGCCAGGGCGGCGCGCTCGGCGTCGGTGAAGACCGTGGCCTCACGCCAGACGGCGATCAGGTTGAGGCGGGTCGAGGTCTCCCCGGCGTGCGCGGCCTCCTTGGTGTGCATGTCGACGCAGGCGGCGCAGCCGTTGATCTGGCTGACACGGATGTTCACGAGTTCCTGAGTGGAGACCGGCAGCGTCGAGCCCGCGAGCATTTTGGCCGCCGCGACGAGGTGCTTGCCGAACTGGCCCATCACAGGGTTGGCGAAGAGGTTCAGCCTGGGTTCCATGGTGCACTCCTGTGCTGTTGTCGGTGGCTTCTCCCCTTAGACACCGGGCCCCCGAGAAATGTGACACGGCAGAAATCGGCTTGGCGGTACGGCAGGGGCGGCGTACTCCGAGACGATCTCGGAGTACGCCGCCCTGGGCGCTGTGAGCTTGTGAGCTTGCGGGAGGCGGGAGGCGGCCCGCCCGGCCGTCGTCGTGGCTGCTTGGGGCTCGCGGTGTGCGTCCGGGTTACTCGGGGTCGCGGTTGAAGACGGACTTGGACCAGAGGTAGCCGAGCACGGTGAGGCCCAGGCACCAGGCGACCGCGAGCCACCCGTTGTGGCCGATCTCACTGCCGAGCAGCAGCCCGCGCAGGGTCTCGATGGCCGGGGTGAAGGGCTGGTACTCGGCGACCGGCTGGAACCAGCCCGGCATCGCGTCGACCGGGACGAAGGCGCTGGAGATGAGCGGCAGGACGATCAGCGGCAGCGCGTTGTTGCTGGCCGCCTCGGCGTTCGGGGAGACCATGCCCATGCCGACGGCGATCCAGGTGAGCGCCAGGGCGACGAGCGCGAGCAGCCCGAACGCCGCCAGCCACTCCAGCGGGGTGGCGTCCGTGGACCGGAAGCCGATGGCCACGGCGACGGCCCCGACGAGGACCACGCTCATGACCGACTGCAGCACGCTGCCGACGACGTGCCCGACGAGCACGGACCCGCGGTGGATGGCCATGGTGCGGAAGCGGGCGATGATTCCCTCGGTCATGTCGTTGGACACGGAGACCGCGGTCCCGACCACGGTGCCGCCGATGGTCATCATCATGATGCCCGGCACGAGGTAGGCGATGTACTCGGAGCGGTCCGCCCCGCCGCCCCCGATGCCCGCGCTCATCACGTCGCCGAAGATGTAGACGAACAGCAGCAGCAGGACGATCGGCGTGAACAGCAGGTTCAGGGTGAGGGAGGGGTAGCGGCGCGCGTGCAGGAGGTTGCGGCGCAGCATCGTGGCCGAGTCGCGCACGGCGAGGGAGAGGGACAGGGGCAGGGCGCTCATCGGTCGGTCTCCTTGGAGGGCTGGTCGGTGCCGCGGGGCTGGTCGGTGCCGCCGGTCAGGGCGAAGAACACGTCGTCGAGGTCGGGGGTGTGCACGGTCAGCTCGTCCGCCTCGATACCGGCGGAATCCAGCCAGTCGAGGATGGAGCGCAACTCGCGCTGGGTGCCGTCGCTGGGGATCTGCAGCGCGAGCGCCTCGTCGTCCCGGGTGACCTCGCGCAGCGCGGAGGCGGCCGACCGGTACGCCGCCGGGTCGGAGAAGCGCAGCCGGACGTGCCCGCCCGGGACGAGCCGCTTGAGCTGGTCCGGGCTGCCCTCGGCGGCGATCCTGCCGTCGTTGAGGACGGCGATGCGGTCGGCGAGTTCGTCGGCCTCCTCCAGGTACTGCGTGGTGAGGAAGACGGTGACGCCGTCGGCGACGAGTGCCCGAATGATCTGCCACATGTTGTGGCGGCTGCGCGGGTCGAGGCCGGTGGTCGGCTCGTCGAGGAAGATGATGCGCGGGTCGCCCACGAGCGTCATGGCGATGTCGAGGCGGCGCTTCATGCCGCCGGAGTAGGTGGAGGCGGGCTTCTTCGCGGCGTCGGTGAGGCCGAACCGCTCCAGCAGCTCGGCGGTGACCCGCCGCCCCTCACGCTTGGGCAGGTGGTGCAGGTCCGCCATGAGGAGCATGTTCTCCTCGCCGGTGATCAGTCCGTCGACGGCGGAGAACTGCCCGGTGACCCCGATCGCGGCGCGCACCGCCTGCGGGTCGGCGGCCAGGTCGTGACCGCCGACGTGCAGGTCACCGGCGTCGGCGGTGATGAGGGTGGAGAGGATCTTGACGGCGGTGGTCTTGCCGGCACCGTTCGGCCCGAGCAGCGCGAAGACGGTCCCGGTGGGGATGCGGAGGTCGATGCCGTCGAGGACGGTCTTGTCGCCGTACGCCTTGCGGAGGCCGGTGGCGGAGACGGCGACGGGGGGTTCGGGGCCGTCGACCGGGTGAGGTGTTGATGTGGGCATGACAGAAGAAGGCATGGAGTCTTCCTGGGTGAGGGGTGGTCGGGGTGGGGTGGGGGGAGGTGACTCGCGTGAGGGGGCGCGCCGGCGGTTGACCGGTTCGGCGGGTGGCGGGTGGCGGATCCGGCAAGGGGCCGGTTCGGCGGGTGGCGGGCGCGGCGGGTGTGGCCGGTTCTGCGTCAGGCCCGGGCGCGGCGGATGTCGATGTTGCCGTAGCGGGTGCGGGCGCGGACCTCGACGGTGTCCTCGGCGTCCTCGGGGCTCTCCGACGTGGTGAGCGTGTTGCGTACCTGGCCGGCACCTGAACTGGCGTCGAGCCAGGCGGCGGTGCCCTCGCGGATGCCGACCTCGATGGCGCCGTAGGAGGTCTCCAGGTGGACGGTGCCGCGGGCGACGTCGGCGACGCGCAGGGTGCCGTGGGCGGTGGTGGCGGTGACCGAGCCCTCGGCGCGCGCGATGTCGATGTCGCCGTTGGCGCCGCTCACCCGCAGGTCGCTAGCTGCGGTGCCGACGGTGGTGGTGCCGTGCGAGTTCTTCAGGACGGCCGGGCCGTCGACCGTTCCGAGGCGCAGGCTGCCGGAGCTGGTGGTGATCTCGGCCGTGCCCTCGACCCGGTCGACGGTGATCGAACCGTGCGACGCGGTCAGCTGGAGCGGCCCGGTCGTGTCGAGGCGGACGTCGCCGGACGAGGTCTTCACCCGCACCGTGCCGAGCCGGCCCTCGCCGAGCACCTGCACCCAGGCGCCGGTCATGTCGATGCCCGAGCCGGTGGGCAGCTCGACCGTCACGTCGACGGTTCCGGTACGGCCGAGGCCGAGCAGGCCGGCCTTGGGCGTCCTGAGGGTGAGGACGCCGTTCGCGTACCGCACCTCGGTCTGATCGGCCGCCCGTACGTCGAGGTCCTTCTTGGGGTCGCGGGGCCGGACGTCGACGACGGTGTCGAGGCGGTCGCCCGCGGTGAACTGGAGGGAACCGGCCTCCACGTGCGCCGTGGCCGAGATCGGTTCGGGAGTGTCGAAAGAAGGCATGGCTGTCCCGTCCTCTTGGGTCTGCGGGGTGTCCCTGCTGGTGGGACGTGGTGTGGTGAAGTGGTCGGTGGTGCCGGTACGGGCGGGCGGCTAACGCACCCAGCCCGTGAAGCTCTGCCCGACGTTGCGGGTCTTCTCCGCCGTACGGGGCCGGGTGCCGCCGTCGACCGCGGCCGCCACGGCGCGCACCAGCCAGGCGTTGACCGAGAGGCCCTCGCGGTTCGCGGCCTCCTCGGCGCGGGCCTTGAGGTGGGCGGGCAGGCGCAGGTTGACGCGGGCGGTGCCGCCCTCGTCGGTGTCGGCCGGGGCCTTGAGGGATTCGGCGGGTGCGGCCGGTTCCGGGGTGGTGCCACCGTCGGTGGGCGGCGGCGTCACCACGAAGTCCGGGTCGAGCCCGCGCAGCCGTACGTCGACGGAGCCGGGGGCGAGTTCACGGGTGATCTCGTCCGTGGCGGCGGAGAGCACGTTGAGCATGGTCAGCCGGGCCGCCGACTCCAGTGGAGCGGTGAGCCTCTCGGCCAGCTCACGAGCATCATCGCCGCCGGCCTCGGCAGCCACCGCGAGTTCGCGGCGGAGGTTGTCGACATACGGGGTGAGGTCCATGACGCCATGATGACACCATATTGGTGCCATGTGCAAGCGCCGGATGGCGCTGAAGGTGGCACTTGGCGGGATGCGGGTGTCCTGAGCTGGGAAAACGTGACACGGGCGACGGCGAAGATTGTGGCGCCGGGGATGCTGATGCGCGCTCAAGGGCCGCACATCGGGCTCGGGTGGCACGGAATGGTGCCACTCGTGTGGCACGGAATGGCACCAAGTGGCAGTGAATGGCGCGGAACGACACCGAGTGACACCGAGTGACACCGGATGGCGTCGAGTGGCGTTGGATGGCGTCGAGGGGCACTGGATGGCGCGGCGTGGCACCACAGGGCGATCTGAGCGAGGGGTGCGCGTGCCACCGAAGGCTGAAGGCTGACCGGCGAAGCCGTGCCCGCACCACTGCCCCGGACACGGCACTGGGCCTCCCGACCTGACGCCACGGCCGCACGCCGACGTCCACCCGAGGGCCTCACCCGCATCCCGACGGGCACCCGCGCCGCACGCCCCGGCCCGCGGGGATGCGCACACGCCCGAGCGGGACAATCCTGGTGGCATGCCCCGCCAGCGATCCGTCGTCGTCCAGCCGCCGTCCCCGACGGGCGGCCGCCGCGTACGGGTCGACGGCGAGATCCTCGGCCTCGCCCGCAGCCTCGAAGACGTCGCCGAGTTCCTGCGCCGGGCGGGCCTCGACGTCGACGCACTGGACCTCACGTCCACCGACCTCATCGAATGGCGGGGCGGCGGTCCGTCGGTCTGGCCCACGGGGGCGTGAGACGCCAAACAGTGCAGCTCGCGTCATCGCCCCCGGGGCGGCTGCCCCGGGATTCACGGTGACGACGACGCCTGTCTTTCGATGACGAGACCTGGCCGGTGGGCATAACGCGATATAGCGTAGGCCTCCTCCTCGCGCCGCTGCCGGCGTCGCGCGGAAACATTCGACGGGACGCGGAACATTCGACGGAACCAGGAGCCGGAAGCATGTCGGGAGAGGTTGCGCCCACCGGGGAGCGCTTCGGCCGCGGTTCGTCGCCCGAGGTGCGGGCCTCCCATGCGGACCGGGACCGGGCGGTGGATGTGCTGCGTATCGCGGCGGGGGACGGTCTGCTGACCGCGGACGAGTTGGACGAGCGTCTGGAAGTCACCCTGTCGGCGCGGACGCTGAGCGAACTGCACGCGCTCACCGCTGACCTGCGGCCCGCGTCGGCGGCTGACGCAGAGGCCAAGGACGTAGTCCGGATCGAACGGGTCCACAGCGGCCCGGTCAAGCGCGCGGGGCGATGGGTGGTGCCTCGCAGACTGGAGCTCGCGGTGACGTACTGCGACGTCACGCTCGACTTCACCGACGCGGTGATCACGCACGACACCCTCCGGATCGACGTCACCATGACGGGGAAGACGCTGACGCTGGTCACGAGGCCGGGCATGGTCGTCGATACGGATGGCCTGCAGCTGGTACACAGCAGGGTCAAGCACCGTGGCACTCCGACACACCCCGACACGCCCCGCGCGTTGCGAGTGGAGCTGGCCGGACACAAGGCTCACGGCCGTGTGGTGGTACGACCCCCGCGCCGAACCCTCGGACAGTGGCTGCGGCGCAGGCCCGTGTCCCCTTCTTGAGGCGTGACCACAACGGGGTGAACGCCGGCGGGACAGACGGTCGTTGAGGTCTCTCGGCCGGCCGCGCCGATGCCCGGGTGGCGCGAACATCGCCACCGGGTCAGCCACACCCACCGGGCTTTCCCCACCCTGCCCGACAACGAGTCCGGCCATGGGCCGACCTTGCTCGACGCCGGACATCCAGGTCCCGCAGCCCTCCCACCTTCCGGCCATGTGCTCTGATCCACCTCCGAACGGCGCTTGGGAGAGGGCCGATGAAGAGGTGGCGGACAGGGCATGGCTGCCCGGGTCGGACGTGCCGCTGGGACGCTCGCGATGGCGGCGCTGCCGCTGGCCGGATGCGACGACTCCGGCGGCGATGGTGGAAGCCGACCGGCTGCCGGCAGTGGCCAGCTTCCCAGCAAGGAGCCCGCGGCGGCTGCCATGGAAGCAGCCGGAGCCTTCCAGCAGGCCGCGGTGGACGAGGAGGGGGACTTGCTGCGGACGATCGGGCACATCGACGTCAGGCGGTGGTGGGGCGTGGGGAGCCCTTGAAGACCTGGCTGGTGTGCCAGGCGCGGTGGGTCGCCGCGACGGGCCGGATGCCGGGCTGGGGACCGATGAGTGGGCGACCGGCGAGTGAGATGACGTGGTCGCGGGCGGCGGGGCTGCGGCCGACGAAGTGCTGGGAAACCATGATGCGGTGGCTGTCTCCTATGCCAAGGACGCCTTTGTCGAAGAGCTTGTGGTGCAGGGAGCACAGGCACAGTCCGTTGTCGACGTCGTCCGGGCCGTCGTAGGCCCACCAGCGCACGTGTGCGGCCTCCAGCGCGACGGGCATCATGCCGTCGTAGCCGCAGAAGGCGCACTGGTACTCATAGGCAGTCAAAACCAACTCCCGCATACGCCGGTCGCGTTGGCGTTGCTCAGGAGCGGTGAGGGCGTCGGTCTCTGCCAGCTCCAGTTCCAGGCCGACCGCATCGCACAGGTCCGGATGGAGCGAGGGCGGGAAATGCAGGTCCAGCAGGACCCTCGCCATGCGGCCCAGGAGGGAGGGCTCGCGGCGCAGTGCCGCGCGCAGGTCGGGGGCCAGACGTCCGGTGGCGCCGCTGGCCCGCAGTTCCGTGACGGTGGTGCCGGGGCTGCCGAGGCCGCGATCGGTGCGCACCTCCCACACCTCATCACTGGCCAGGTGATGGAAGGGGTAGGCGGGCGTGGTCCTGCGCGCGGGACCGTACTCCGTCAGCAGTTGCTTGAGATCGGCTTCCACCGCGCTGTAGCGCAACTCGCCCTCGGCGTCGGCCTGGAAACGGCCCAGCGCGTACAGCAGCAGCAACGGCTTGTGCGGTGCCCTTACCCCGTCCCGGCTCCACTGCCTGAGACTCGCGGCGCGCTCCAGCCAATCCATGACCGTGATCGTAGCGACGCGTCGCCGCACATCACGCGGTGCGGGGTACTGCGCCCTCCGGCACTCGCCGCTGGAAGGGATCCGCTCGTGCACCTGAACCGCGCGGTCAAGCGCACGATGGCGCGGGACAAGGTGAAGGGCAGCGCCGTGGAACTGCACTCGCTCCGTGCCGGCGCTCCGGGACGGTCGGCAAAGTGCCTGACGCCGGCCCAGACGAAGATGGCCGGCACCCGGCTCAGACTGGCGAAGCGGACGTCCACTCTCTTCGAGCATCCAGGAGAGGCCTCCGAGAACACCGTCCCAGCGCACGCCTCGAGGCGAAACGCGAACGCGGTGGACGCTCATTGATCGGCTCCCGACGTCCGATTACCGCAGCGGCGGTGCCGTGGGCCTCTCGTACTGCTGCGACCCATAGTTGTCAGCGCCGACGTTGTCAGTGCCGACTCTTAGAGTCCCGGCATGGCGATATTCCGGTCCAGCTACTCGCTCAGGCTCATGGTCGAAGAAGCGCGAAAACTCACCGAGCACGCTGGCGTGCGTGAACGGATCGACGCGGTGCTGCGCATCATGGGCGATGGCTTCGGCGGGACGTACGGCAAGGGAAGACCGCTGGTGAACGCCCTGGAAGATGTGGCCCAACAGTGCCTGCTCCATGAGGAGTTCGCGCTGGCTCAGCGCTTCCAGAGGTTCGCCGGCTATGCGGGCGGCAAACTCTTCCTTGACACCATTGAGACTTACTACGATGCGGAGGCGCGGCAGCGGAGCGAGAAGTACATGCGGCGAATGGCTGCCATGGGCGCTGATCGAGCCGTGTCCGCCCTGGAGGCGCTGCGCGCCAAAAATGCCGATGCGAGTTTCACCGACGCTCTTGCTCTCTTCCGCGGCATCGCCCGGTCCGCCGACCATCTGGGTATCGGAGACGGCGAGGGCGGAATCCAACTGTCCACCAAGTACCTCAAGCGCCTCCAGGAGTACGGGCACATGGAGCTGACCCTGCGGGATCTGCCCCGACCGGCCAGCGCCGAGACCGCCCGGATGATGAGCGAGTTCCTGGAGGATGCGGACGCTGGAATGCTGGCTCAGTTGCTGGAACTGCGGGCCAGGCGGGCGGGCCTCGCCTCCCTGCGCGCCGCAGTGGACCGCCCTGAGAGCTCCGAGGGTGCCCTCCACTCCTGCCTGAAGAACCAGGAGTGGATCTTCGGCGGTGCCTTCGTGGCTGAGTTGGCCCGCCGCCAGTACACCCCGGACACCATTCTCGACATTCCACTGCTGCGAGGGGACGGCTCCTTGCATGTGGTGGAGCTCAAGCGCGCCAACATCGAGAAACTGGTCATCCGGCCCAGCGGCCAACTCATGCTGGGCGCCCCGGTCCATCGCGCCGTTTCGCAGACGCAGAACTACCTACGGACTTTGGACGAGGGCCGTGAAACCATCCTCGCGCGGTACGGGGTCGACACGCGCAGGGCCTCCGCCACACTCGTGATCGGACATCCGCAGTACGTGAGTGAGGGGATCACACCCCAGCAGGTAGCGGACACGCTGCGAACCTACAACACGCATATGGCACGTATAGAAGTGATCACCTACGAGACCTTGCTGGAGTCTGCGGAGCGGATGCTGGCGCTCTCGTCGGCCGAGCAGAGCTCCGGCCAAGTTGACGGACACACGGCATGAACGACGACTCTCCCGCGATCGAGCCGCTCCTGGCGAGGCTCTGTGGTGGCGCCATCAGTGGCAAGGACTACGTCGGCTACTTCATGAACGAGCACGGCGAGGAACTCGTCTTCGCTCAGCGGCGGGGCGACAAGACCGCCCGACTCTGGCACAGCGACGTGGACTGGGAGATGGTCCGGGTCGGTGATCATTCGATACGGCTCGACGGAGCGATGGAAGCGGTGATCACTGTGGCCGACCTGATCATCAACCGCTCTGAGGCGACATGGCTGTCCTCCTGCCTGGCAGCCTCCCGCCATCTGCGCCCGGGGCGCGCCTGAGGCGTACAAAAGCAGGTCAGGTGCCTACTGGATCCAGTAGGCACCTGACCTGGTGTTTTTCTACGGTGGTGAGATTCGAACCCCACGACCTCTTCGTCCCGAATTGCGTAGCCATTCTTAGCGAGGGCTCGCGGGGGGGGGAGAGGGGGGAGCACGGAAATAAGGAGCCAGATGGTCGGCGAGCCAGGTACGTCAGCCCGGTTCACCGGAAGCGTGACGCAGATCACTCAAGATTTCGGGGTGAGGACTGCCGGTTCCGTGCGTTGCGGCGCCCGAGAGAGGACAGGCTCGACATTCATCTCCGGAGGCACCACCCATGACGCCCGAAGCTCCCGAGGTACCGCAGGCAGTGGAAGTGACAACCCCGCCTGTGACCGTCCCGCCCTCCGTGTCCGACGCGTCTGACACGGAAGAACCCGAGGACATTGACGCCTTCTGGGCGCAATACGGCCTGGTGAGGCGGTGGCGGGTACTTCCGGAACCGAAGCAGGTTCCTATCGGTCCACAGTCCGCTCACGGTTGCCCTGTATTGGATCAGGACGACCTCATCGCATATGCGGGCCATGGGGACGTGCGCGACAGCTCCTACTTCTACTTCGGAAATGACGAGGATGGTGGACGGCTGCTGGCAGGACGCCTTTTCATGGAGAACAGCCGACTCGGCCCGGGGGAAATCGTGCGGACCTGGACTGAGGGGGAGGTCGACTACGTGAGATGGCCTCGAGTCGCCGTTGATGGGCGGATCATTGAGAGGCCGAAGTCTCCGCAGGCCCGTGCCGAAGCCCGTGAGGCCACGTTCACGGCACGGGCCGTGGAGGCACGGAACGAGGCCGCGCTCGGCAACACAGAACTCATCGAGAAGTTCATGGCCGTTGACCTGGGCCTGTGGTGGGGCGCGCGCTGGCAGGAACCGGTGGCCACGGCTCTCCTCGGCGACTGGGCAAGCACCCGGTACACACACGGCACCATCCGCCGGGGGGCACTCGCCCAACTGATTAGCGAGGTGAAGGAGATCCACCGGCAGCTCACCCCCCTGTGGCGCAGGCGCTGCGCCGGGGAGCGGCTGCTCAGCCTCGATGCCCCGATTCTGGACAATGGGTTGACCCTCGCCGACCTTGTCGCAGGAGGTCCCGACCCCGCCGACATCCTTACGGGAACGTTGTCTAACAACCCGCGTGTGATCGCCGTGCTGGAGCAGATGTCCCCCATCGAAAGGGCCGTCGCGCTCGCCTGGTCCCGTCCGGGGACGTCGAGTTGGACCGGGGCGGCCACTACCGTGTTGGCCCTCACCTCCCAGGCGCAGGTGCCGGGTGACGCCGAGGCTTTGGGCGAGCGAGTACGCCGCAAGCTCAAGCGGCTCGGTCACCGCGCGCGCCACAGGCAGGATGGCGAGGAAACGTCCCGCATCCGAGCGGCCCAGTCGGTTGCCATCGGTCGAGCCGATGACTGTGCAGCAGAAGAGCGGGAGGCGTGAATGCCTGACATGCCCACTCTCACCCTGATCGCCATCGTCGGCTTCTTCGTCGTGCGCGAAGTTCGGCGCGACGAACAGCTTGGCGCCTCGCTCTTGGTGGGCGTTGCCGTCGTGACCCTGATGCTGACGCTGTACGGGACAAGTCACTAGGCGACCGAGCCAACATGCTTGGCCCAGCGACTGGGCCGATTCTGCCGGATCACCTCGCTGACCAGACGATGTTGGCGGCGAGGTGCAGCCCGGCGAGGTAGATGGTTGCGGTCTTGTCGAAGCGTGTGGCTAGGCCGCACCGTTGCTTGAGCTTGTTGATACATCGCTCGACGGTGGTGCGTCGTATGTAGGCGTCGCGGTCGAAAGCCGGCGGCCTGCCGCCGCAGATGACGAGTCCACGGCGCAGCCTTCTGTTATTGAGCCGCCTCGAGGTGATTACGGCGGGTCATCACTATGTTGCGCCATCGTTCGCGGGTCCGTTGTTCCCCATCGATCCACCGTGCTCGTGCGGTGTCCGTGGAGAGCGGGAGGTCGGCCATGAAGTGGGCGATCTCGACGTAGTACGCGTAATCGCCGCTGTCTGTCAGCTCGCGCAAGCGGGAGATTCCGGCCGCGAGTTCGTCGCGGGCGTCGAAAACCGCATGGTGGAAGCACAGGGCCAGTTGGAGCTTGGCTGCGGCGTAGGAGATCCCGGAGACACTGATTTCGGCGAGGAGGACGGCTGCCCGGTCGGGTACGTCTGCGGCGTACCCGGCATCGCGTACCAATGCGGCGATGCGAGCGGTCATCTCGGCGGAGCGCAGCCTGAGGCGCGACAACAACCGGTCTGCCAGGTCGAGCTCGTCATCGGCCTGAACAGGGTCAGTGAAAGCGACGGCGAAGGCGAGATGCGCCTGGGACATTGCGGTCTCGCCGACCACATCGTTCTGTTCGGCTTCGCTCCGGGCTGCGCGATAGGCGGCTGCCGCCCGGTTCATATCTCCTTGGACCCACCACACGTCCCCGAGGACTCGCTGGTGGCGCCCTTCCCAGCCCAGCCTTCCGGCGGCATCTACCGCTGCAGGGAAGTCTCCGGACAGTCGGCTCAGATGCGCCAGGCCGCGTCCGGCGGCAAAAGCCAGCCGACCGCCGACGGAGACAACACGCTGCATGCCCCGACGTGAAGCGTCGGTCAGTCCGAGGTCTCGCTGGGCCTTCGCCAGGTGGTACGTGGCCAGTTCGACGAGCTCGTCGGGGAGCAGCCCTGATGCCAGGACGGCAGAAAGCCGACTGACCGTACGTTCACGGTGCTCGTGCTGGCGGCGGGCGATGGCGCTGAGTGTTTCCACCAGGGCATCTGCGGCAGTCTGCAGGCCGCCCGACACCGTGTCACTCGCTTCGGGTAGCGAGAGCGGTTCCCATATGGAATCTGCCACGTACTGGAATGCGGCATCCCCGAGCCAGTCGACATCGAGATCGAAGTCCCGTGCGAGAAGCAGACCTTGCTGAAGGCAACCGACAAGGACGGTTCGGTCGCGTCTCACATCGTGGCGCCACTGTTCTTCGAGGGCATGGAATCCACGCTGGGCCGCGCGCTGCCAGTCCTCTTGCGACCAGCGGTCGTCACTGCCGTCGTCCGCATTACGGATGGCGGATCTGATGAGGTCGTGGATATGGAAAGGCCATACGCCAGAAGAGGACTCCCGGATGAAGGGACGCTCAATCAGGCGGAGGGCGGGCGAGTCGTGGTCCATGCCGGCCACTTTGGTGGCTAGGGGCACAGAGAATGCGCTGAGCAGGCTGACCGAGCGGAGCACGTGGCGCTCCTCGGCAGTCAGGTCGCTCAGGGTACGGGTGATCAGGGCGGGAAAGTCATGGTCGAAGTCGGTGACCTGCGGTTGCCCGCCGCCACGCCGCAGCTCCAGGTAGCGCATGACCGACAGGTCCAGATACAGGGGCAGCCCGTGGGAGCGCTCGGCGATGATCCGACGGACCGGTTCGTCGATCAGCGGCTGCCCTCCGCGACTGAGCCTGCGGGTCAGGTAGTTCTCGCAGTCTTCGAGCGAGAAGTCGCCGATCAGGATCTGGCGGCTGGGCGTATTCGACTGTGTATATGCAGCGTCGCCGGGAACGAGGCCGGGCCAGGAGTTCGGTCCGGTCCAGTCGAGTTGCCCTTCCAGGCTCGTCTCCGCCCACTGGAGGCGGTTGCGTCCGGTGATGACGAAGAATGCGTTGGGCATGAGCCACACGATGCGCTGGAGGAGGCGTTCGAAGTCACGGTGGGTGCGGTCGCCTGTGTCTTCGAAGGTGTCCAGCAGGATCACGGGCAGTGCGCTCTTGCCGGGCGGGAGTTGGGCCAGGTCCCAGGCGAGAAGGTGCGGGTAGAAGCTGAGGGCTTCCAGGTCGGGGTCGACCTCCAGGAGGTCGGCCAGGCGCGAGCAGTCGGCGAGGGCGCGTACGGACTGGCGCCGCTCGCGTAACGCCTTGATGAGCGCTCCGGCCCCGTGGCCGAGTGCGCCCCCGACGGTGCCAGGCAGGAGCAGGGCCTGGGCGACGTCGCTGAGGGCGGACTGCATCTGCTGAGGCAGGGCGGCAGCGGCGCTGAAGCGGCTCAGCAGCCCGCCCCGGCGCAGGTAGTCTTCGATCGATTCACCCGGGTGGTTGTGCTCCCAGTAGCGGCGCAACGCCAGATCAAAGGCGGGCATCGGTCGGCCGAGCGCGGCGACGGCGAGGCGGATGGTGAGGATGACGCGCTCGAAGTCCATGCCTGCGGCACGCGCGAGGTCGATGCGGACCGGCAAAGTCCGTTGCTCGGGGTGGGACGGTGGCTCCCACTGCGCGGGGCGGTGCGCGCTGCTGGCGAGCGACGCCTCGATCTTGCGGGAGAGCGTGGATTTGCCGATCCCGCCCACGCCGTGGAAGACGAGGATGTTTCGGCGGGGAGCCTCCAGGTCCTCCACGTCGAAGTCCGCACGGCCCACGCTCCGAATGTGCTCTGCGAGGCTGGACGTAACGGCTTGCCACTGTGTCTGCCGGTTCGTGAAGGCCTCGCTGGCGGAGATGCTCCGGTCGTTCGAGCTGAATAGCGTTCGAAGATCCCGCCCTGCCACCGCTCCCCCTGACAATCAAACTGGAACCAATCTACGTCGCCTTGAGGGCGGTCTGGCAAGCCCGTGCCAACCCTCGGTGCTCGGCGTCGGACGACATGAAGCCGTACTTGAAACTCTGGAGTCCGGACAGCCCTGAAGCACGCTGCTTCGAATGGAGCACCAGCATCCCCACTGAACAGCTCTTTTTGCAGCTCCGTGGGGTCCTCTCGGCGCTCGGTGAGTCGGGTAAGAATCCACTCCCTGCGGTACTCTCCGTCGTACTCAGGCACCCGCTGCCATTCGGCGTGCTCCAGAAAGCGGGCGATCTCGTAACCCTTGCGGTAATAGAGGTGCTCGTCGCCGCAGATGACGCGGGCCAGCTCCTCCAGGGTGTTGGCGTCCAGGAAGCCGAGTGGGGACTGCGGAGTCATGCTGGAAGAGGTGGGCGAAGGCGTCGCCGAGGGTGCGCTCGGCGAGGTGGGGCTTCAGGGGGATGTCGCGGTTGTGGAGGATGCAGGGGCGGGCCACGCCCGTAGGCGTGATCTCGATGCGGTTGGCGCGTTGTCGCGTGACGGCGAGTCGGTCAGCGCAGCGTCAGCCGTTACGTGCGCTTGAAGGCCAGCCAGTGACAGGCCCTTCATCCACTGCGGAATCCCTGACCGGCCACGGCGGCGCAACTTTCTCGGTGGCGCGTGGTCTATCGACGGGGCGCCGGCTTCAACGCCATGTGCCCGATGACCGCCTGCATGGCTGAAGTCGTTCGGTGGGGATGAACTTGGCCAGTCGTGCGCCCTGCCCTGTCCATCGCTGATCGTCTTAAGATCACTACTCTGCGTACGAGGGAGCGTGGCATGGCGGCTGGTGGATCGGCATCGCGGCGGGCGCAGGAGGCGCGGCGCCAGGAGCGGCTGCTCAGGGAGCAGTGGCAGACGGCCCGGCAGCAGGCACGCCGTTGGGAAGCCGCCAGCGAGGGCGAACTCAGGATCGCCGCACAGCTGTTGGTCCTGACAGCGCGCGGGTGGCGGTTGCTGGTTGACCGCAGGTGGCCGGGAACGCAGGCGGCCAACGTGGACATGCTGTTGGTCGGTCCCGGCGGTGTGTTCGTTCTCGACGTCAAGAACTGGCGCTCGGCACCAGAGACTTCGGAGGGAAAGCTCCGCGCCGGTGGAGAACCCCGCGATGAGCACGCGGCCAAACTCCTGGCCGTGACGAAGGCGGCCGAGTCGGCGGTGGCCTCCCTGGGAATGTCCCCGGTCGCGGTCCAACCCCTCATGGTTTTCGCGGGCCACAGCGTCGATGCAGGGCTGGGCAGGATCCGGTTACTGGGGGAGCATGAGGTCGGGCCGGCTCTGCTGTCGGAGCGCAGTCGACTTCGCGCCGAATCCGTACGTGCCATCGCCGACCACCTGGAGCGAGTCTTCCCCGGGTACGAGGGATCGTCCGTAACGCAGACAGCACCGTCCCCGCCTCAGGCGCAGCCTCAAAAGGAGCTGTCCGACGGCTTGTTCGACCTGGAGGGACTGCGCGAGGCGGCTCTGGAAGAAGCGCTGAGGGCCCCGATCGAACAGTGGATGACCTTCCTCCACCCCGATCAGGTAGCTCTGGTACGCCGCAACTGGGCCGGCCCCGCACGGATCAGCGGGCCTGCAGGCACTGGCAAGACCGTCGTCGGCCTGCACCGCGCGGCACACCTCGCCCAGCGCACCACTGGCCGGCTCCTGTACGTCACCTTCGCCAACAACCTCCCGCGGGTGACGGCCACCTTCCTCAAGACCATGTCCCCCGCCGTGGCCGACAGGGTCGACTTCCGAAGCCTGCACTCCTGGGCCCAGGAGTTCCTTCACGACAGCGGTGTCCCCGTCCGGTTGCACGGAGACAAGGCCCAGACGGCTTTCAGCCTCGCCTGGAAGCACGTTGGCCGCGGCAGCTGCCTGACCGAGATCGACCCGGCCCCGGGATACTGGAAGGAGGAGATCGATCACGTCATCAAGGGTCGCGGCATCACGTCCTTCGAGGAATATGCCACAGTGCCCCGCCGACGCCGTCGCGCGAGTTTGCGGCGTCCGCATCGGCAGGCCGTCTGGGCTCTGTACGAGGCGTACGAGGCCCTCCGCATCGAGCGAGGCGTGCACGACTTCAACGACGTCCTTTCCCTCGCCCTCGCAGAAGCGCGGCGCAATACAGCACAACACCGCTATTCGGCAGTGATCGTCGACGAGGTCCAAGACCTGACCTTGGTCGGAGTACGGCTCCTGCACGCTCTCGTCGGCGATGCGCCCAACGGGCTGCTGCTGGTCGGCGACGGCCAACAGGCCGTCTACCCCGGCGGTTTCCGCCTGTCCGACGCCGGCATTGACATCCGCGGCGACCGCGGGCAAGTGCTGCGCACCAACTACCGCAACAGCAAGGAGATCCTCGAAACCGCGCTCGCGGTCGTCGCCGAGGACTCTTTCGAGGACATCGACGGGCTCCGAACGCCAGGCCGCCGAGACGTCGACCTCACGTATCACGACGGCAACGTGATCCGCGTTTCGAAGCCGACACCGGCCGAGCACGACCAGGCCCTCCTGGAGGCACTGCGCGACCTGCCGCCCGGAGCTCGCCCGGACACCGCGGTGCTGTGCCCGTCCATGCGCGCCATCGGCCACTACCAGCGGCTCCTTGAACGGGCGGGCATCTCCGTATGTCTGCTGGAGCACTACGACGGCCGCCCCGTCGACGCCGTCAAACTCGGCAGCTACCGCCGAGCCAAGGGCTTGGAGTTCAAGCGTGTCTACCTCCCAGAGCACGACGCGGCCTTGGCGAACGGCTCCCGTACGCCCTACGCGGAAGCCTCCGAAACCGAACGCGAGCGCAACGAGCTGTACCGCAGTCAACTCTTCGTGGCCATGACCCGAGCGCGTGACGTGCTGTGGCTGGGCAGTGTGAACCGGCAGCCAGAGGGGCGATAACGGATGGGACTCGTATCTCCATCTACAGATCGCGAACGTCTGTGGCATCGATGTCGGCGCCCTGGCCCTGTTCGTCGTTCTGCTCGTGATACCAATCCGCCCAGTCCGCCAGTGTGCGGCTGACCTTATCGAGGTAGCGACGGGCCTTCTCGATCTCGGGTGGGTCCCATCCCTCCCGCTTGACCAGGCTGTCGCCGCTCTCGTACGCAGGAACGGACTCCATGGCACTCACAGCTTGGCGCAGGTTGTCCACGCTCTTCGTCACCGTTGTCCACCGCGCTCGTGCCGCGGGCAGTCCCACGACCGCCTCGGTCAGTGCCTCGCCGTTGTACGTGTGGCGGACCAACGCATCTGTCAGCTCACGGTATCCACCATCGTCCGTGCAGATCGGTCCGCCGTCCTCGTCGACCTCGTGCAACGGCCTGCCCAGCCGACCCGCACGGACGACCTTGTACGCCTGGATTACCCCGCGCCGCTGGGAGAGCATCGCCCGCAGTATCCCGACCGCGCTGCGGCTGTCCTGTGCACGGGCCGCGCCGGAGCCTTCGGTCTGGAGCGCCATGGTGCCGGCGGTGACCATGTAGTAGGAAGCCTTGACCGCGAGTTCCGTCTGGGCCACGCCCAGCCTGCCGCCCGCACCGAGCCCTTCCGCAGCCTCCTTCAGCGCGGCGTCCCGCAGCTCCTCCAGTGATCGGCCACTGCGAGCGCCCCCTCCAACAGCGCGTCGGCGGGCAGCTCCTTGATTTCCGGAAGGCGGTAGGCACGCTGCAGCACGGCACGCCGGGGGCGGACATACGGGAGGGCGTCGTTCTTGGCTGTGCGCACCGGGCGGAGGATCAGCTCTACGGCGATATCCACACGGCCCTCGCGCTCGGGGCGTTGCTTCGCGGCTAGTGAGCGGATTCCCTCGTTGACCCGTCGCGCGGTGCCGGTTCCGCCTCCGAGTACAGTCCGGACGATCCCCGCAGTGCGTACGTCCTGGTGTGGGCTGAACCCCTCCTCGGCCGCTTCCTGCTCGGTGATCACGCCTGCGAACAGCGCTTTTCCTGTGGGGTGATTCGTGCGGGCCTGCTACGGGTGGGTTCGGCCAGCGAGTCGAGGACCGCGTTTCCCTTCGCCTCGTTCTCCACGGCAGACCCGTACGGCCTGGACGGCCGAATATGGGTAAGCCCGATGAAGTTTCGTACGGCAATGTGGAAGCGGACACCGGCCCGGGTGTCGGGCACGAAACCCACCACGATCCGGGCGGGCACGGTCAACGCGCGCACCATGCCCTGCTCTGTTGAACTTAGTGCGTCCCACCCCTGCTTCTGTACCAGTCGGAGCCATCGATTGACCTCCCGTCGGACCTTTTGGACGTCGTTCGCCCAGTCATACGCGATTAGCGAAGGGCGGTACCTGAGCAAGTGGTGGAGGCGCGCTGATTCGGCTCGAACCGTCGGCGGTGATCAGCAGCGTGACTGGCCCGTTGGGGCCCTTTCGTGACAGACAACCATAGAAACCACCATCAGAGGCTGGAGCACCCCTTCGGCCGCGATGTCGTCATCGAGGGGGTTCTCCTTGACGAGCCGCTGCTTGGCGTCATCCAGGCGATGCGCCAGGTCGTTGGGATGAGGCACCCTCACGGGGGTTGGCCGGGTGCGGGAGCACCGAGGCGGACCACAGGCGGGTTTCGACGATGTGTAGCGTGCCGCCCTGCACACGCAGCTTGTTGACGTCCGTCAGTTTCCGCCGCATGTCCTCCGGCTGCACGGCCGCCCCGGCGAGCGCCTCGGCTGCTTCCTCGCTCAAGCCCCGGCCGAACAGTGCCGTGGCGAGGTTGTCGACGGCGGCGAGGCGCGGCAGAACGTAGGGTTCGGGCTGCCAACCTGCCTCGTTGTCACGGAGCCCCGCGGGGGCCTCATCGGTCATTGGTGGCTTCCGCGATCTTGTGTGCCAAATGCAGCGCGCGATACATCCGCTTTCGGTCCGGGTCGTCGGCCGGGGTGCTGTCGCCCAGCTCACCGGAAAGCTGGGCGACGCAGGCACTGAGTGCCGGCCGGACCTGATACCAGCCTCGGCGGTCAGATTCACCACGGCGCAGTGCAGCTTGCGCTCCGCGATGTCCGTCCAGCGCGCGGTCAGCTGGCCCAGGGTGATGCCAGTGGCCTGGTCCGTAGATACGTCATATGGGGGGCGGCACGACACTCGTCGGCCGCACACTGGAGAGCGCCTACGACCAGGGTGACTTCGTCCTGGTCGAGGTCGATCGAGATGGTGAGGGTGTCGTCGATGGGCACGGGGAGGCGCTCCGGCGGGTAGGCCGATGTCTACGGGCACCGGCTGTCGGCGTTCTTGCTGCATGACGCGGATGCGCCAAGCAGAGCGAGAGCGCGAACATGATGCCGCTGACCTCCACCCGTGTCGGTCTGCGGAGCAGCCCTCCGAGACGTCTGGTGCAGTCCGGACCACACATCCTCCGGTCCGGCAGCGAGGAGAACACTGAGCTGAGGGAGCACGACCAGGGAGACTGCTGCTCGATTCCGCCAACGGCAAGCCTGACTGAGGAGAAGCGGTCGCCCACAATGCGGGAATTTCGAACAAGTCGCTCAGACGGAGCGTATTGGCTGTGTCACGTTGAGTGTAAGGGCTTCTCTCTGGCCACAGTGGGCGCCGAAGTTTGCGCGGCATCAACGGAGGGGGCTTCGCGGCCCGGTGCGCTTACGCGTAGGCCATGCATCTGTACGTACAACACAGGTCCAGACGTGGGCTGTCCACCGTTCTGAGTGCTCCGGATTCGCGAACGTGCAGCAGAGTGAGCCGCTCGCGACGCAACGTCGCTCGGTAGCGGTCCCTTCAGTCTGGGAGAAGCCGACCAAGAGCTTCTCCCAGATTTCTCCCAAACGATCTCCAGAAACCCGTCAGGGGCCTGATCCACTTGGTGGATCAGGCCCCTGACCTTTACTTCTCTGTCGGGGTGGCGGGATTTGAACCCACGACCTCTTCGTCCCGAAGCAACTTCGGCAGGCATGGCGCCTTGGGAGGGCTTGCCGTTCACCTGCACTGATGGTCCGCAGACGTCCGCGCTCGTCCGCTGTTGTTCGTCTGCGTTGTCACGCAGTTAAACACTCACCCGATGCGCGGATCAGTGCACGTCAGCTCAGTTCTCCGGGTGCAGGCATGACCTTTCCAGTGTGGCAGATCAACTGTGGGCGCCCAGGCGCGGGGTGGGGGCGACCGTGGGTGGCGTCTGTCAGCGTTGGTCGGCTTCGGACGGCCTAGGACGGCCCAGGGCTTCACGGTCCCGATTTGCCAGTAAGAGCAGAGCACGTGGCGTGACTACGAACACCGAGAAGACTTCGACCGAACATGTAGAACAAATCAGCGAACACGAAATGGCTGGTCAGGGCCGTGTGAGCAGTTTCCAAACGTGTAAACGTTAGGGTCGCGTTGGGGCGTGGTATGCTTCTGTTCCATGGAGGAGACTCGCACGCTCGAGAGCGCTCTGGAGGTCACCCAGCAGCAGCTGGCTGCCGCAGAGCGTGAGCTCGCGGTCGTGCGTGCCCGCGCCGAGCGCGACATCGCGCATGCCCGCGAACGAGTTCAACGTCTATCTGCGGCCGTTTACAGCCTGCGCGACCTGCTTGCTACCCAGGGTGACAATCCAGCGCAACGCGAGCTGTTTCGTCACGAAGCCGTTGAAGTAGACACGGCACATGCCCTGAACGTGGCAGAGGGTTCAGTATCCGAGTCGACTACTACTGAGATGCATGGCTTCTTGGAGCGTGAGCCCCGCTCCACGACGGACCGCGCAGTAGCGATCCTGGCTGACGCCGGCAGGCCCATGCGCATGCCGGAACTGCGCAGGGAGTGGAGACGGCGCGGATGGGTCAATCCGGACTGGAAGACGCCGGACGCGGCCATCACCATGGCCTTTCACCGCGCCCGGAAGGCCGGGAAGGTCGGACGGATGCTGGATGGCTCTTGGGTGCTCCCCATGATGATCCGCGATGAACTCGCCCGGGCTAACGACCCGCGTAGCCCGGACGGGGGTGCCGGGGAGTGATCCGTTCCGAGGTACCCATCAGCCTGGAGTCAGGACGGCGACCAGGCGGTGCCGCACTCACGACAATGCGGCTGACCGGTGTACCCCGCAACCGCGCCGTCTGGGCTCAGACACACGGCCCCAAAGCCATCAGCCGTTCGAAGTTCGAACCATCCGCTTCCGCACGAGCAGGTCCCGGACGTCGGCTCCTCCCCCCGAGGCGGGGTCCGCCTGGAAGACAAGTCAACAACCGTCACGTCATCTCCAAGAAAGGCTTAAGCAATGTTCGCAGGACGTCACCGGCCCCTCGGGCCCAACGGTGAATGGAAAACAGGTCAGCGTGTGCCGCAGACGGCGTACTACGTAGACCAGTACGGCGTGGTGAGCCACCACGAGGAGGGGCGGAACTTCCCTCCGTGCATCGACCGAAAGGGCGAGTGCGCCTACCGGACGCTGCACCACGCGGTTGCTGCCGCGTGATACGTGATGCCAGATAGTTGGCGCTATCTGAGCAACTGAATAATCCCAAGAGGGGTGTAGGGCCATCGGCCTTGCACCCCTCACCCTTTGCCCTTCGGTCGTGCACTTTCCCTGTCCGGAGGTACCCGGTAGTAGACCGAACCCGGCGACAAATGTCCAGACCGCCGGTACGGGTCCACCCGCGTAGCGTCAGGCGCACATATTTACACTACCCCCCGCTCCGATGCTTGTGCTCGGCAGGGTCGTCGGAGGGAAGGCAGTACGGAACGACTGTCTGACTAGGTCGGCGGAGCGGCTTTGGGCTGGAGCTGCTTTGGGGCGAGTGATCATGGCCCCGTAAGCTGATGGCGAGTCGGGCAGTCAGTGGACCTGCCCGTAAAGCACGACGTTGGGGCCATGATCTTAGAGGCTCGCCCCAAAGTGGCTGCCTAAAGCCGTGGAGCCGACCGCCCCAGCCACAGAGGGTGTCTCCCCACTTCATGCCCGCAGCCGCCGAGCGCGCCGCCGGGCGCGGCCAGCCGGGGCGCAGACAGGAGGCAGGCCGCGCCGCAGAGGCGGCGCGCGCCCGCGCTGTGCGCGGGCCTTGAACCAGTAGAGAAAGTTGTAACTCAGTCTGTGTGGTGGGGCGTGGAGCTGTACGCGCATGCTGGGAGTTCAGCGTCCTGCCGGTGTGCGAGGGGCAGGAAGAGCACTGGCCGGATCGTCCACGTGACGCGAACGCTCGCATGTGTGATGGTCACCCTGCACGGCTGGGAGCGCATCAGAGCTCTCCGGGTCTCGGCACGCCCCTCATAAAGCCACGCCCATGCTTCGTCTGATGCGTCGGAGTCGAGTGCCGGTGAGATGGTGCGGAGAGCGATGGCGACCCATCGGTCTGCCTGGGGTGCCGAGTACGCGTCGAACGATGCCAGGAGTGTCGGCCCTTCTGTGTTGCTGGCTTCCTCGGTCCAGCATTCGCACCAGTAGCCGCGGACGGGTCCGTTCATGGGGTCACTCCCACTGGGCAGGCCAGCAGCGCGTAGCGGGTGCTCTCGTCGTGGAGAGTGAGTTCGTAGCCCGTGCCGGCCGTCAGGTAGTCGAGGGCTCGTTCGTGCTCCGCCTCATCCGTAAGCCAGTGCAGGCCCGGCTGCGCATATGCGGCGTCGAGCTGGTCGGTGATGTGCCGTGTGCGTTCTCGTAACCAGCGCAGTGCCAGGCGTGGGCTCATGGCGCCGTGTGATCCCAGGCAGATGGAACGGGCTCCGTTCACCGGGTGGGCATCGGCTCGGCACTGGTAGGGGAGAGGCTGGCTTTCCGTGCTCAGTGCCATGGGAAGAGTGGAGGTCAGCATGCACGTTCTCCTGTCGGTCCGGCCTCGATGAACAGTTCCGCGGTGACCGTGTGGCCGCTGTGGCTGTTGTGGACGACGACCCTGTGAGCGATGGCGCTGACCATGCCCAGGCCCCTGCCGTGCTCGGCATGGTCGTCCTGATGCTCGGCCTTCGGGGCCGTCCCGGTGCCTCCCTCGTCCGTGACCGACAGGGCGACCACCTGCGGTGAGACCGCGAGTGCCAGATGGAAGCTGCCCGGCCGCAGGCCACTGGCCGTGTGGAGGATCGCGTTCGCGCTCAGCTCGCTCACGATCAGCTCGGCGTCATCGGCCAGGGGAGATCCACGCAGGATGTCCCGCGTCCAGCGGCGGGCCCGGCTGACCTCTTCCGGGAAACCTGGGCAAGACAGCCCCCAGACCCGGGCTGTACTCGTATACTCGTGCATACAAGTTCCTTCGTGCTGGTAGGCCGCCATGTGCAGCGGGTGCGGACTAGACGAGTTTCACGCCGTCGTGGGCGCGGACGGCCGGCGGGGACGCCGCGTCGAGTGCGTCAAGGACGCGGATCGC
This sequence comes from Streptomyces sp. NPDC051207, assembly GCF_040682395.1. NCBI lineage: Bacteria > Bacillati > Actinomycetota > Actinomycetes > Kitasatosporales > Streptomycetaceae > Streptomyces > Streptomyces sp. NPDC051207. The sequence goes on from NZ_JBFBAX010000019.1 coordinate 29,357, forward strand.
GTACGCCTCGTCGGCGAGTTCGATGACTTCTTCGCGGGTGGCCCAGCGCAGGGCGCGGGTCTCGTCCCCGGTGGTGAGAGTGCCGTCGGCCGCCTGGCAGCGGAAGACGAGGGAGACGATCAGGCCCGTCATGTTCTTGTAGACGCCGGTCAGGGTCGCGGGAAGCGCGATCTTGATGCCGGTCTCTTCGAGAACTTCGCGCTGCAGGGCCTCGGGGATGGTTTCCTCGCGTTCGAGGACCCCGCCCGGGGGCTCCCACTTACCGTTGTCGCGGCGCTTGATCAAGAGGGCCCGGCCACTGTCGTCGACGACGACCCCGGCGACGCTCACGGAGTGCGGGCGTTCTGTTCTCACGTTCCTCGGCCCTCTCGCTGGCTAGGCTCTCCACCGTAGCAACAAGACTCGCCCACTCGTCTAGATACCTAAAGGAGTACGCATGCCGTCTCTACCGAGCATTCTCGGCGGCCTCGACCCGACCAGTGATCGTGCGGTCTTCCGGCAGATCGCCGACCAACTGCGCGAGGCCATCGACCGTGGGCGATTCAAGGAGGGGGAGAAGCTGCCCTCCGAGGCTGAGCTGGTCGAGCACTACGGCGTGTCCCGGATGACGGTCCGCAACTCCTTCTCGATCCTCCAGGGCGAGGGCTTGGTGCACGCCGAGCACGGCAGGGGCGTCTTCGTCCGGCCCCGGCCTCCGGTGCGCCGCCTCGCCTCCGACCGGTTCGCCCGGCGTCACCGCGAGCAGGGCAAGTCCGCGTTCATCGTGGAGGCCGACGCCGCCGGCAGTCATCCCACCGTTGACAGTCTGGAGGTGAAGGAGGAGAAGGCCGGCCAGGACATCTCCACCCGCCTCGGCTCCGTGCGACGCGTGCTCGCCCGGCGTCGCCGATACCTGCTCGACGGCCGACCGGTCGAATTCGCCACGTCGTACCTCCCGCTCGACATCGCGCGCGGTACTCCGATCGCCGAGCCGAACCCCGGGCCTGGCGGCATTTACGCCCGACTTGAGGAGCTGGGCCACCAGCTCGACCACTTCGAGGAGGAGATCCGGGCCCGGATGCCCTCGCCGTCCGAGGTCAAGACGCTGCAACTGGCCTCCGGTGTGCCGGTGATTCACCTCATCCGCACCGCCTTCGACAGTGCTGGGCGGGCCGTGGAGGTCTGCGACACGGTGATGGCTGCGGACGCTTACGTCCTCTCCTACCAGCTTCCGGCGACCTGATCGGCGGTGCGCGAGGCCACTTCCTTCGACTCGTACACCTCGGCATGCATACTCGTATAGACGAGTGGGCAAGTTGTGTGGCAAGGTGGTCCACGTTCCCGGTGAAGCCGGGTTCGAAGGATGCATCTTGTCTAGACGAGTAGATGGGAAGAATCTTGCGCACCATCCGTGTGGAGACCTCGGCCGCGACGATCCTGCTGACCGAGGCGCCCGAACCCAAAGTCCGCGACCGGCAGTCGGGCGAGATCGCCAAGGACGCCATCAGCGGTGAGGCGCTGATGACGATTGGCGTCGTGTACATCGAGGACGGGGAGTCGTCCCTGATCAAGGTGACCGTTCCGGAGAGCGGGGTGTCGGAAGGGCTCGCCCTCGGTGCCCCGGTCTCCCTGCCCGGTCTGCTCGCCCGGCCGTGGGAGAGCGTGTTCAATGGTCAGAAGCGGCACGGCATCGCCTTCCGGGCCGCCGCCGTCACTCCGGCCGCCTTCCCGGCCGCCATGGGGGCCACGGCCTGATGACCGACCTGGCAACGCTTCTGGAGGTGGGTGGTCCCGTCGCGGCACTCGGCGGTGGGGCCGCCTACGCCCGGGCGCGACACCCCGGCGTCTACTGGTCCACGGTCGGCCTGCCGATATCCACGGTTCGACTGCTCAGCTCATACGGCTCGGTCATGGAGGCGTGCGGGCTGACCGTGGCTCCCTCCCGGTTGCGGGTCCTGGCGGTCAAGGCCACCACCCGCCGTGAGGTCCGGCCTGTGCCGCCGCGTCGGGGGATCATCCGGCCGACGACGACGGGGCTGCGGGTCCGGTTGCGGCTCGCCCCGGGGCAGGAACCCGCCGACGTGGCCGCCTCCGCCGAACGGCTGCGGCACGCCTGGGGAGTCCACGCCGTCTACGTGACCACCCTCAAGCCGGGGGTGGTCGAGCTGCGGCTCGTCGGCTTCGACGTACTGCGGAAGGTCCGTATGCCGCGCAAGCTGCGCCCGGAACTCCTTCGGGTGCCGGTCGCGCTGCGCGAGGACGCCACTCCTTTCGTACGCGACTACCGCACCGTGCCGCACCAACTCACTCTCGGCGCGACGCTTTCCGGCAAGTCCATGTACCTGCGTCACCTCGTCACCGGCCTCGCCCGTCAGCCCGTCGCCCTGGTCGGCATCGACTGCAAGCGGGGTGTGGAACTGGAGCCTTTCGCTCCGCGTCTGTCGGCGCTCGCCACCGACCCGGAGCAGGCCGCCGAGCTGCTGCCCGTGCTCATCAAGGAAATGGAGGACCGTTACGACCTGATCAAGGCCCGGCAGGGCATCGCACCGAGCACGCCGGACGAGGAGATCACCTCCGACATCTGGGGCCTGCCCGAGCATGAACGCCCGGTGCCCGTCGTGCTGTTCGTGGACGAGGTGGCCGAACTCTTCCTCGTCGCCACGAAGAAGGACGAAGAACGCCGGGACGAGATGGTCACCCAACTCATCCGGCTCGCCCAGCTCGGCCGGGCTGCCGGCATCTACCTGGAGGTCTGCGGGCAGCGCTTCGGCGCAGAACTGGGCAAGGGCGCGACCATGCTGCGGGCCCAGTTGACCGGCCGCGTCTGCCACCGCGTCAACGACGAAGCCTCCGCCAAGATGGCACTCGGCGACATCGCCCCCGAGGCGGTCTCCGCCGCCTGCGCCATCGCCCCCGAACGGCCCGGCCTCGCCGTGGCCGGTGACACGTCCGGCGGCTGGACCCGCATCCGCACGCCGTACCTCTCCCTCGCCGATGCCGCCGCAACCTGCCGCGAGTGGGCCCACCTGGTCCCCGACCTGCCCGCACTCAAGCCCTTCCGGCCCGACGTGCCCGTACAACCCGCTGAGACACCAGGCCCCGTAGTGCGGCCCCACCCGGTAAGCGACTGACCCGCGTCCGCACTCATCCCCGGTCGGCGTGACCACCTCACGCCATGTCCCTACCCCTCCCATGCCCGAACCCGGAAGGAGCTGCAGCATGCGCGCCCACCTGGCCCGCGTCGACGCGGTGCTCGTCCAAGCGGTCATCGCCGCCGCGCTGTCCTTCGCCCACCTGCACGACGTCGCCTCGGCGGCGGGACAGGACGGGTGGAAGGCGTGGGCCTATCCCGTCTCGGTCGACCTGCTGCTCGTCGCCGCCTGGCGCCGACTGCGGACCGGCGACGCGAAAGCGGCCGGGTGGTGCTGGTTCCTGATCGCCCTCGCCGCGTCCCTCGGCGCGAACGTGGCCACAGCCGGACTGCTCGACCTGGACCACGTACCGGCCTGGCTCCGCATCCTCGTCGCGGGCTGGCCCGCGGTCGCCTTCCTCGGCGGAACCCTCCTCGTCCATTCGACGCCGACCACGCACGACGAGGCCAGTGACGCCGTGGGCCAGAAGGAGCCCGAGGACATCGAGGACCAGGAGGACGCGCCCGCTCCGGCACCGGAACCCCCGGCGCCTTCGGCAGTCGAACCGGCACCGACCCCGGCTCCGCCTCCGGTCGCCGTCCCGGCCGCCCTGGTCGAGCACGCCCGCAAAGTCGCCGCCGAGCACCACGCCCGCACCGGAACGCCCATCGACACCCCGACCCTGCGCGCCCGCCTCGGCGTTCCGCCGCCCATGGCCGACGCCATCGCCGCCCAGCTCTGAGAGGAGACACCCGTATGAGCGCCAGCCGCCGCTTCCGCTCCGTCATCCGCATCGGTCCCGTCCAGGTCGGCACGTCCTACGACGGCCGCGGCCGGGAGAAGCACACCGCCGCCTGCACGGCACCGCGCTGCGGCTTCTCCGCCGACTACGACAGCCGCGCCGCCGCCGAACTGGCCGCCCGTACCCACCGCTGCCCCGTCCGCTGAAAGGACCCGCACACCGTGACCGTCAGCCTGCCGCTCGTCCTTCTCCTCGGCTTCTTCGCCTGGGGAGCGGTCAAGTTCCTCGGCGTCCGCACGTGGATCGTCGTCCTGATCGCCCTCTTCGGCTTCTGGCTCTCGGACACCTTCATGGCCCCCGCCATCGAGTCCGGCACGCGCTCCGGCGTGGACATCGTCAACGGCTCACATGACTAGACGAGTAGGTAAGGATAGCTTCGCCGTGTTCCTGCCCAAGTACCCCGACAACCCGACACCGCCGCCCGCATATCCCCACACCGTGGCCGACCAAGTGCCCGCGCGGCGTTCCGCCCCTCAGATCTCCGTCAGCACCGGAGCGGTCGCGTCCGTCCTCGTCGGCGGCGTCGTGCTGACCGCACTCCTGGCCGCTGTCGCCGTCACCGCCATATCCGTGGCCGTCGCCGCCGTGGTCCTGCGCTCACTGCTCCGCGACCAGCACCGCCGCTGACGCACCAATTGCAGACCCCCGGGGCGGCCTCGATACCGCCAAGCATCCGCCGCCCCGGGGGCCTCTCCTCCAGCCGTAACCAGAAGGAGAAGCCATCATCACCCGCGCCACTCCGCCTCCGCTCCGCGAACTCGGCGAACTGGCCGCCCTCGGCACCATGCCCGCACTCCTGCGCCAGCTCGCCGGCCTCGGCGGCTGCACGCACCCGATCCGGCTCGACGGCCACCGCACCGAGTACGCCGTCGACACCCGCACCGGCGAGATCGGCAACGCCCTCCACCACCTCGACTCCTCCAGCCTCCCGGCCGGTCACCTCCTGGTCCGCTGCAACAACCGCCGCACGACCCGCTGCGCGGCCTGCGCCGAGGTGTACCGCCGCGACACCTTCCACCTGATCACCTCCGGACTGCGCGGCGGCAAGGGCGTCCCCGAACGCGTCGCCGCACACCCGCGCGTCTTCGCCACCTTCACCGCGCCGAGCTTCGGCCCGGTCCACAACCGCCCCACCGGCCCGGCCGGATCGGTACGCCGCTGCCGCTGCGGCGCCCTTCACGACCAGGACGACCCCGCCCTCGGTACCCCGCTCGACCCGGACACCTACGACTACGAAGCGGCCGTGCTCTGGAACGCGCACGCCGGTCCGCTGTGGCGGCGCTTCTCGATCTACCTGCGCCGGGAGGTCGCCAAGCGCGCCGGACTCACACAGCGGGCCTTCCGCGAGTACGCCCGGGTGTCCTTCGCCAAGGTCGCCGAGTACCAGAAGCGCGGGGCCGTCCACTTCCACGCCGTCATCCGCATCGACGGCCCCGAGGGTGGCGACACCCCGCCTCCCGCCTGGGCCACCGCCGAGCTGCTGACCGACGCCATCCGGGCCGCCGCTGCCGCCGCCCGCGTGGACGGTCCGGTCGTCGACGGCCGGGCCCACACCTTCGCCTTCGGCCGTCAGCTCGACGTGCGCACCATCCGCTCGGCCGACTTCGACGGCGGCCAGGAGCTGACCGAGCGGGCCGTCGCCGCGTACATCGCCAAGTACGCCACCAAGGGCGCTGAGACGGCCACGGGAGCTCTGGACCGGCCGCTGAAGTTCCTCGCCGAACTCGCCCAGCTCGACATCAGCGACCACGCCCGCCGACTCATCCGCACCGCTTGGACCCTCGGCGCCCGTAAGGACCTCGAACACCTCCGCCTGCGCGCCTGGGCCCACATGCTCGGCTTCCGCGGCCACTTCTCCACCAAGTCCCGCCGCTACTCCACCACCCTCGGCGCCCTCCGCGACGTCCGCGCTGAATGGCGCCGCGCGCAAGCCCTGGCAGCGGCCGAGACCGACCCGGACACGACCCTCGTCCTCGCCCACTGGGTCTACGCCGGAACCGGCCTCACCGACGCCGAAGCCTGGCTCGCCGAAACCCTCGAACCCGCCCCCGGAAGTGAAGGAGAACCGACCCGTGCGTGACGACGAACTGCTCACCGTCGCCGAGGTGATGGCCCGTCTCAGGCTCGGCCGGTCCACGGTGTACGACCTGATCCGCACGGGGCAGCTTCCCTCGGTCATCATCGGCCGATGCCGGCGCATCCCTGCTATCGCTCTGCGTGACTTCATCGCGGGACAGATGGAGCGTGCGGCCTGATGACCAAGCGTCGGAGCCGCGGTGACGGCGGCCTGCACTGGGACGAGAGACGGCAACGGTGGATCGCCACGGCAAATCTCGGGTTCGATCCGAGCGGAAAGCGCATCGTCAAGCGGGGGAGCGGCAAGACCAAGACGGAGGCCAAGAACAAGCTCAAGGAGGTGTTGCGGGACCACGAGGACGGTCTCGCCATCGCGCCCACCAACTACACGGTCAAGGATGCGGTGACGGACTGGCTCACCTACGGCTTGGCGGGCCTCGACCCCAGCACCGTCGAGACCACCAAGCTCCTGAGCCAGAAGCACGTCATCCCGTCACTCGGCGCACGCAAACTCCGCGACCTTAGCGCGGAGGACGTGGACCGCTGGCTGGCTGTCAAGGCGAAGACGCTCAGCACGCGCACCCTCCAGGCGATCCACTCGTGCCTCAACCGTGCGGTCAAGCGGGCCATGGCTCGGGACAAGGTGAAGCGGAACGTCGTCGAGCTGTGCTCGGTGCCCCAGGGGCAAGCCGTGCGTCCCTCCAAGGCGCTCACCTTCGCTCAGGCCGAGGCCGTGCTCAAGGGTGCCGAGGGGACCTCGATGTACGCGTACATCGTCGTCGCTCTGCTGACCGGTGCCCGTACCGAGGAACTGCGGGCGCTCACCTGGGACCACGTCTTCCTCAAGGGCAAGCCGGATGCTGACCCGCCGCAGCCTCCGCACATCGCGGTGTGGCGCTCGGTTCGTCGGGGCGGGGACACCAAGACCCGGAAGTCCCGGCGCACGCTTGCTCGGCCGGCGCGCTGCGTCGAGGCACTGTGGCAGCAGTTCGAGGATCAGGGGTGGGATCGACTTGCCGCTGGCGACAAGTGGGAGGAACACGGGCTCGTGTTCTCCTCGGCTGTGGGTAAGCCGCTCGATGCAGCCAACGTTCGCCGGGCCTTCCGTCAGGCGCTCAGAAGCATCGACGGGATCAACGCCGACGAATGGACGCCTCGGGAGCTCCGGCACAGCTTCGTGTCTCTGCTGTCCGACCGTGGCGTGCCGCTGGAGGAGATCTCCCGGCTCGTCGGGCACTCCGGAACGGCTGTGACTGAGGAGGTCTACCGTAAGCAGATCCGGCCCGTGATCCAGACCGGCGCTGTGGTCATGGACGGCATCTTCGGCGCGCAGGAACGGCGGCCGTAGTCACGCACCAAGCACTCAAGAATCGATAGTCACGCAGTTAGACACGCAGCAACGCCAGAGGGCCCTCACCGATTCGGTAAGGGCCCTCTGAGCTGCTATTTAGCTGTCGGGGTGGCGGGATTTGAACCCACGACCTCTTCGTCCCGAACGAAGCGCGCTGCCAAGCTGCGCTACACCCCGATGTCGCTGCTCGTCGCGGCGACGTCGTTTACTTTAGCCCACCGGTGGCTCTGGGCGAAATCAGGTTTTGCCGCGGCGGCGGATCGGGTTGGGGCGGGCGTGGTCGAGGGCGACCAGCAGGACCGCCAGGGCGTAGCAGCACAGGCCCAGCAGGAGGGCGTTGCCCAGGACGTCCCTGTAGCCGTGCTGGTCGACGTCCAGGAAGGGGTAGAGGTAGCGGGCCGGGGTCCCCGGCTCCAGGAGGGCGCCCCGGGCCAGGGAGAACGCCAGGTAGGCCAGCGGGTACAGCAGCCACGCCACGGCCTGGCGCAGGTGCAGGCGGCCCGGGGGTGACAGCAGGAGCCAGTCCAGGAGCGCCGCCAGCGGGATCACCGTGTGCAGGGTGTGATCCGCAAGGGTCTGCCATGGCGCCGGCGGTGCCGTGGTCGGCGCCCGTTCGCCCATCAGGGTCAGCAGCGCCGTGTCGTTCGTCAGCAGCGCGTGGTGGACCCCGGCCGCGATGAGTACGTAGAGCAGGACCGCACCCGTGAGTCCCCCCGGCAAGGGGTGCCGGGCTGTCCAGGCGCGGCCGGCCGAGGCGATCATGACCAGGGTCAGCAGGATGCCGCTCTGGATCGTGAAGTGGCCCAGCATCGTCGTCGGGCCGCCGTGCAGCAGCTCGATCATCACGCCAGTGATCGCCACCAGCGCGATCAGCAGGCGGAAGACCGCTGCGAGTGGGCGCCTCGCCGGGGGTACGACGGCCGTCGCCGGGACGTACGAGGGCAGCGGTGCGGGCATGCCCGGGATGGCGGGGAGGTCCGGGATGTCCCTGGGTATCGGGGCGGTCATACCCCGAACGTAGGCAGAACCGGCATACCGGGCGATGTGGGTGAGGTGTTCGGGTTACACCGCCCTCGCAGCCGCCGCCCTCGCAGCCACCACCCTCGGCGCCGGCCTCCTCGCCTGAGGCGCCGCCCTCCCCACAACCGCAGCCACAAGCACCCCCGCAGCCACAAGCACCCCCGCAGCCACATCAAAAGCCGCAACCGCGTCGCAGCCCCGGGCCGAGTCGCCCCCGGCCCGCGGGAGTCCGGGGGTCCCACTTCGCACCGCAGCCCCAGGCCGAGCCGCCCGCCCCCGACCCGCGGAACCCCGGGCGGACCCACCCCGGCCGGGTCAGGAGACGGCGCCGCCGCCCGCCAGGTCAAGAAACGCCGCCATACCCCGCCCCGGTGCCGCAGCACCTCGCCCCCGCTGCAGCCGTGGCCTTACCCGCTACCCCCTGCTTCCCTACTCCTTCCCCACCAACGTCAGCAACGTCGCCTCCGGCGGGCACGCGAACCGCACCGGCGTGTACCTGTTCGTCCCGCATCCCGCCGACACATGCAGGTACGCCGTACGCCCCCCCGCCGTATGCGTCGACAGACCCTTCACGCGGTCCGTGTCCAGGTCGCAGTTGGTGACCAGCGCGCCGTAGAACGGGATGCACAGCTGGCCGCCGTGGGTGTGGCCGGCCAGGATCAGCGGGTAGCCGTCCGCCGTGTACGCGTCCAGCACCCGCAGGTACGGCGCGTGCACCACGCCCATCGAGAAGTCCGCGCCGGACGACGGTCCGCCCGCCACCTCCGCGTACCTGTCCCGCTTGATGTGGGGATCGTCCAGGCCGGTGAGCTCGATCGACACGCCGTCGACCTTCAGCGTGCCCCGCGTGTTCGTGAGGTTCAGCCAGCCGGCGGAGCCGAAGCCGTCCCGCAGGTCCTCCCACGGGTTGTGGACCGCGTCGACGGCCGGCGGGTTGCCGTTCAGGCCGTGGCGGCCCTGGACCTTCTCCAGCAGGTAGCGGGCCGGGTTGCGCAGCTTGGGGCCGTAGTAGTCGTTGGAGCCGAAGACGTACGCGCCCGGGAACTCCATCAGCGGGCACAGCGCGTCCAGGACCTCCGGGACGCCCTCCGGGTCGGACAGGTTGTCGCCCGTGTTGATCACGAAGTCGGGGCGCAGTCCGGCCAGTGAGCGCAGCCAGCGCTGCTTCTTGCGCTGGCCGCCGACCATGTGGATGTCGGAGACCTGGAGCACGCGCAGGGGACGCATCCCGGACGGCAGGGCCGGGATCGTCACCCGCCGCAGGCGGAAGGAGCGGGCCTCGAAACCCGCCGCGTACACCAGACCGGCGGCGCCAGCCGCCGCGAGGGACAGAGGTACTCCGTATCGCGCGCGCATACGCCCATCGTGTCAGACCCCGACAACTCCCGTTCCCCGCAGCCCGTCAAGACCGGCCGGGCGGGCACCCCGGTAAATCGATGGGCGGGGTCGCCGGGGCACCTGCGACAATCAGCCGCATGACCACGCTCAAGTCGAAGCTGCAGGATGACCTCAACGCCGCGATCAAGGAGCGCGACGAGCTGCGCTCCTCGACGCTCCGGCTGACGCTCGCCGCGATCACCAAGGAGGAGGTCGCGGGGAAGGAGAAGCGGGAGCTCTCCGACGACGAGGTCCAGAAGGTGATCACCCGCGAGGCGAAGAAGCGACGGGAGGCCGCCGAGGCGTTCGCGCAGGGCGGGCGCGCCGAGCAGGCCGAGCGGGAGAAGGCGGAGGGCGAGGTGCTCGCCGCGTACCTGCCGAAGCAGCTGTCCGACGAGGAGTTGAACGCGATCGTCGCGCAGGCCGTCGAGGAGGCGAAGGCGGCCGGTGCCGAGGGTCCGCGTGCCATGGGCGCCGTCATGAAGATCGTGAACCCGAAGGTCGCCGGCCAGGCCGAGGGCGGTCGCGTGGCCGCCGCGGTCAAGAGGCTGCTCGCCGGCTGAGCCGGCCTTCCCGGCGCCGCAACCGGCAAGCGACGGCCCCCTTCCCCGTACGGATCCCACACCTCCCGTACGAGGAAAGGGGCCGTCGTCGTCACCCGGGACCGGCGGTCGAACAGCGCGCCGTCAGGGTCGATCGGCGGTCGTCAGCTCAGCCCCGGCCACCACCGTTGCCGTTGCCGTTCCCCCCGTTTCCCTGGCCCTCGATCCAGTTCTCCGGGAGGGAGAAGGTGGGCGTCGGGTAGGCGCCGCCGTCTCCGCCGCCGTTGCTCAGGCCGCCGACGAAGCCGCCGTTGTCGCCGTTGTCACCGTCACCACCGTTGCCCCGGCCGCGGTCCCTGTCCTCGTCCTTCTCCCTGTCCTTCTCGGGGTCGGGGATGTCGACGAGGTCGAAGGAGCCGGAGTCCTTGCCCGACAGGGCACCGGCCATCGCGTCACGCCAGATGGGTCCCGGTACCGAACCGCCGTACACCTTGTCGTGCCACGACCCGCCGATGCTGATGTTGACCATCTTGACCTGCTGGGTGGCGCTGCCGACCCAGACCGCCCCGGACAGGTTCGGCGTGTAGCCGACGAACCAGGCGTTCTTGCGCTCGTCCGTCGTGCCGGTCTTGCCGGCGTTGTCGCGGTCCGTGAGGCCGGCCTTCTGGCCCGTGCCGGAGTCGACCACACCGCGCAGCAGGGTGTTCACCGTGTCCGCGGTCTTCTCGCTCATCGCCCGCGAGCACGTCGACTTCGGTACCTCCAGGGAATTCTGCCGGTCACCGACTTTCTGGGTGATCGATTCGATGGCGATGGGCGTGCAGTACATGCCGCGGGAGGCGAAGGCGGCGTAGGCGCTCGCCATCGTCAGCGGGGAGACGCCCTTGGAGCCCAGAGAGATGGCGGGCACCTCCGGGAGCCGTTCGCCGTTGCCCTGCACGACCTGCAGGGCGTCCGTCATCTTCATCACCGGGCACAGGCCGATGTCGGCGACCATCTGCACGAAGTAGGTGTTGACCGACTTGGCCATGGCCTCCTTGAGCCGGTACGGGCCGACCTCCGACTTGTCCTCGTTGGGTACGGTCGCGCCGCTCGTGTTCATCCAGGGTTTGCCGCTGCACGTCCGCACGGGATCCGGGTAGGGCATCTCGTACGGGGACGCGTACTCCTGGGTGGGCGGTCGGCCTTCCTCGAGCGCGGCTGCCGCGACGAAGGGCTTGAACGTGGAGCCGGTGGGGAAGCCGTAGGTGGATCCGCCCCTGTCGCTGCCGGCCGAGTAGTTGATCTCGGTTTCGTTCTTGCCGTTGCCGTACGGCTTCGACTGGCCCATGCCGAGGATCTTGCCGGTGCCGGGCTCGACCAGGGTGACCGCCGCGGCGACCGAGTCGCTCTTGTTCACGTGCTGCTGGACCGAGTCCTGCACCGACTGCTGGGCCTGCGGATCCAGGGTCGTGCGGATCGTCAGGCCGCCCTGGTTCCAGATCCGGGCCCGGTCCTTCTTGGTCTTGCCGAAGACCGGGTCGTTCAGGAACACCTCGCGCACGTAGTCGCAGAAGAAGCCGGCGCCCGAGACGGCCGTGATGCAGCCGTTCTTGGGCTGGCTGACCTTCAGCCCGAGCGGGGCCCTTTGCGCCTGCTCGGCCTCCGACGCGGAGATGTCGCCGACCTCGGCCATCCGCTCGAGGACGACGTTGCGTCGTTTGATGGCCTCCGTCTCGTCGTTCACCGGGTCGTACCGGCTGGGCGACTGGACGATGCCGGCGAGGAGGGCGGACTCCGGGATGTTCAGGTCCTTGGCGGACTTGGAGAAGTAGCGCCGGGCGGCGGCCTCGATGCCGTAGGCCTGCTGGCCGAAGAAGGTGATGTTCAGGTAGTTCTCGAGGATCTTCTTCTTGCCGAGCTCCTCCTCGACCTGGATCGCGTACTTCAGCTCGCGGATCTTCCGGCCGATGGTCTGCTGCGTGGCCTGCGCGACCTTCGTCGGGTCGTCGCCGGCCTCCTCCACGAAGACGTTCTTCACGTACTGCTGCGTGAGCGTGGACGCGCCCTCGGCGACGCCACCGGTCTGCGCGTTTCTGTTCAGGGCGCGCAGCACGCCCTTCAGGTCGATCGCGCCGTGCTGGTAGAAGCGCGAGTCCTCGATCGCGACGATCGCCTTCTGCATGTACGGCGAGACGTCCTTGAGGTCGACCACCGTGCGGTCGCGCGAGTACACCGTGGCGATCGGGCCGCCGTCGGCGTCCAGGATCGTGGTGCGCTGGCTCAGCGGCGGCGTCTTCATGTTGACGGGGAGCTCGTCGAAACTCTCCACCGTCCCCTTGGCGGCAAGCCCCAGCGCGCCGACGGCGGGCAGCGCGATGCCGGCCATGACGGCTCCCGCGAGCACACTGACTCCGAGGAACTTGGCGGCCTGCTGCGTTGGCGACAGACCACCGCCCGAGCGCTTCTTTGGCATGAGGGCAGCCTAATCCGTACTTGTGTCCATTCCGAGGGTGGCCGGTCCGCAGCGTGTGACACCGGCCGAAGCCGGCGCCCGCCTCGGCCCGCGAAAGCCCCTGCCCGCGCCGGCGTCGGCCTGCGTGTGGTGCAGCGGTGCGTGGCGGCGGCGGCAAAGTCGGTACGGACGTCGCCATTCGCCGGACACGCGTACAGGCGTTGGCCTAAGCTGCTCTCAACTGTCACAGCAGGGCGGCCACGTAATGAATACGTCCCGGGACCCCGGATCGTTCCGGATCCCCCGACTTTCTCGGCGGACGTGTTGATCCCGTGCCCGAATTGGCCTGTGTGTCGCCGGGTGTCCGCTGTGGCGCAACTGAATCATCCCGAAGTGCCGGGATCGTCGCGTATGTCGCCAGCTCACTCCCCTGGGTGATCTGCCGTTAACCCATAGTCCGTTCGGGCCATTCAAGATTGGGCCCGAAGGGGGTGTTGCGCTGTGCCCACCTTCCGTAACGTCCTCAACTGGCGGCGGTGAATATGCCGCTGCCGCCGTGGGGGAGCCTCGATTCGGGAGAGGACGGCGCCGGTATGGGCTGGGTAACCGACTGGAGTGCGCAGGCGGCCTGCCGCACTACCGATCCGGATGAACTGTTCGTTCAGGGAGCAGCGCAGAACAGAGCCAAGGCGGTGTGCACCGGATGCCCGGTGCGGACCGAGTGCCTGGCCGACGCGCTGGACAATCGCGTCGAGTTCGGCGTGTGGGGAGGAATGACCGAGCGGGAGCGCCGCGCACTGCTGCGCAGGCGGCCGACCGTGACGTCCTGGCGCCGACTGCTGGAGACGGCGCGTACGGAGTACGAGCGGGGGACGGGTGTCGTACCCCTCGACGACGACGAGGTCTACGAGAACTACGCGGCGGTGAGCTGAGCGCGTCCCCCTGTCCGGCAGGGGGCTCCGCGACTCCGGCCGGCAAGAGAGGCGGCCGGCCGACGGTCTCCGGGCCCTTTGACACGGCGCTCGGACGGTCTCCGGGCCCTTCGGCGCGGCGCTCGCCGGATTACGGCGGCCCCTGGGCCACGGGCTACGGCAGCTCGTGCCGGTGTGCCGCGAGGCGGTCGCCGATGTCCCGCAGCCCCGTGAGGTCGTGCACGTCACCGGGCAGCGCGGCCACCTCGACCACTGCCACCTCGGGGTGCAGTGAGGCGAAGCGGTCGCGGGTGCGCTGCTCGCGCGAGAGCAACTGCATACGGTCGGCGTGCAGCCGCAGCAGACCCGCGGTGAGCCGGTCCACGGACTGCTCCTGATCGGTGTCGGACCCCTGGTCGGCGGTTTCCTCGGCGGCGGGGGAGCCTTCCTCGGGAGCCGGGTCCACTGCTGGTGTCACGGGCGCGGAAGAGTCTGAACTGCCGTGCGTGTCGGGAAAGTTACGAAGTCCTTCCTTCCCGCCGTCCTGATCCACAATGCGGCGCTCCTCAAGATTTTCCGCGGCGGCGAGCGCCCGCTCGGCCGACAGCCCGTCGGCGCCGCTGCCGTGCACCCGGTTGAGCACCAGCCCCGCCAGCGGCATGTCCTCCGCGGCCAGCCGCTCCACGAAGTACGCGGCCTCACGCAGCGCGTCCCGCTCCGGGGCGGCGACCACCAGGAACGCCGTGCCGGGCGCCTGGAGCAGCTTGTACGTCGCGTCCGCGCGCGTACGGAAGCCGCCGAACGTCGAGTCCATCGCGGCGATGAACGTCTGGACGTCCTTGAGCAGTTGACTGCCGAGCACCTTGCCGAGGGCGCCCGTCATCATCGACATCCCGACGTTGAGGAATTTCATCCCCGCCCGGCCGCCGACCTTCGCCGGCGCCAGCAGCAGCCGGATCAGCTTGCCGTCGAGGAACGAGCCGAGCCGCTTGGGCGCGTCCAGGAAGTCCAGCGCCGAACGGGACGGCGGCGTGTCCACGACGATGAGGTCCCACTCGTCCCTCGCCCGCAGCTGGCCCAGCTTCTCCATCGCCATGTACTCCTGCGTGCCCGCGAAGCCCGCCGAGAGCGACTGGTAGAAGGGGTTGCTCAGGATGGCGGCGGCCCGCGCCGGGTCCGCGTGCGCCTCGACGATCTCGTCGAAGGTGCGCTTCATGTCGAGCATCATCGCGTGCAGTTCGCCGTCGCCCTCGACGCCCTTCACGCGGCGCGGAGTGTTGTCCAGCGAGTCGATGCCCATCGACTGGGCGAGCCTGCGGGCCGGGTCGATGGTCAGCACGACGACCTTGCGTCCCCGCTCCGCCGCACGCAGCCCGAGGGCCGCCGCGGTGGTCGTCTTGCCGACGCCGCCCGAGCCGCAGCACACGACGATGCGCGTCCCGGGGTCGTCCAGCAGCGGGTCGATGTCGAGCACGCGCGCGGGGGAGAGCGGGCGGGCGGCCGAGTCGTGCGCGTGGGCCGGAGCGGAGTCGTGCGCGTGGGCCGGATCCGGACTCATGACATCCCCTGCTTCCGACGTCTGGTGGGCCGCACGAGACGCGCGGACCTCATGACAGGCCCTGCTCGCGCAGCTCGGCGGCCAGTTCGTACACCCCTGCCAGGTCCATGCCCTCCGCCCGCAGCGGCAACTCGTGCCGCGGCAGGCCGAGGTCGGCGAGCACCGCGCGCTGCTCCTGCTCCAGCTTGTACCGCTCCGCGTAGTCCGCGGCCTGCTCCAGCAAGGGCTCCACCAGCCGCTCGGCGTGCCCGCCGCGCCGCGCCCCGCCGAGCCCCGCGGCGGACAGCGACCTGGCGATCGAAGAACGCGGCACCGTCCGTACGAGTTCCAGGCCGGCCGCGTCCAACACCTCCGGCCGGACCATGTTCACGACGACCCGGCCCACCGGCAGGCGCGCCGCGCGCAGTTCGGCGATGCCGTCCGCGGTCTCCTGGACCGGCATCTCCTCCAGCAGCGTCACCAGGTGCACGGCCGTCTCCGGCGACTTCAGCACCCGCATGACGGCCTGCGCCTGGTTGTGTATGGGGCCGATCCTGGCGAGTCCGGCCACCTCGTCGTTGACGTTGAGGAAGCGGGTGATGCGACCCGTCGGGGGCGCGTCCATGACGACGTAGTCGTAGGCGAACCGGCCCGACTTGTCCTTGCGGCGCACCGCCTCGCACGCCTTGCCGGTCAGGAGCACGTCCCGCAGGCCCGGCGCGATGGTGGTGGCGAAGTCGATCGCGCCGATCTTCTTCAGGGCCCGGCCGGCGCCCCCCAGCTTGTAGAACATCTGGAGGTACTCCAGAAGGGCCAGTTCCGGGTCGATGGCGAGGGCGTACACCTCCCCGCCACCGGGAGCCACAGCGATCTTCCTCTCCTCATAGGGCAGCGCCTCTGTCTCGAAGAGCTGCGCGATGCCCTGCCGGCCCTCGACCTCGACGAGGAGCGTCCGCTTCCCCTCCGTGGCCAGGGCCAGCGCTAGGGCCGCGGCGACCGTGGTCTTGCCGGTCCCGCCCTTGCCGCTGACGACCTGGAGCCTGCTCACGTATTCGAGCCTAACCAGTCCGGGTCGGGACCACGCGGGAGGCTGTGGACAACGTGACCGCGGGCACCGGTGGGAGGGGCCGGAGCAGCGGCTAGAGTCGGCCGCATGACCAAGTGGGAATACGCAACCGTGCCACTGCTCGTCCACGCCACGAAGCAGATCCTGGACACCTGGGGCGAGGACGGCTGGGAGCTCGTCCAGGTCGTGCCCGGGCCGAACAACCCCGAGCAGCTCGTCGCCTACCTGAAGCGCGAGAAGCCCGGGAGCAACGGATGAGCGCGGTCGAGGCGCGCCTGACCGAGCTGGGCCTGACCCTGCCGGAGGTCGTGCCGCCGCTGGCCGCGTACCAGCCGGCCGTGCAGACCGGCCCGTACGTGTACACCGCCGGTCAGCTCCCCATAGTGGAGGGCAAGCTGCCGGTCACCGGGAAGGTCGGTGCGGAGGTCACTCCGGAGGAGGCCAAGGACCTGGCACGCGTCTGCGCGCTGAACGCCCTGGCCGCCGTCAAATCGGTCGCCGGTGACCTGGACCGCATCGCGCGCGTGGTGAAGGTCACCGGTTTCGTCGCGTCCGCGTCCGACTTCACCGGCCAGCCCGCCGTGCTGAACGGCGCGAGCGAACTCCTCGCGGACGCCCTCGGCAACAGGGGCGTGCACGCCCGCAGCGCCGTGGGCGTGACGGTGCTGCCGCTGGACGCCCCGGTGGAGGTCGAGATCCAGGTGGAGCTGACCGAGGCGTGACGGGGCCGCGGGGCTGCCCTACGCGGTCCCCGGCACCCCGTGGCGCCGGCCGCGCACCCGGCCTCCCAGCCGCAACGCCGGGTGCGCCCCGTCACGGGCCCCTCTCGAACATCCGCCCGTCACCAGATAGCCTCCGGCCATGGCGAATGGGCAGTGGTATCCCCCGGAGTGGCCGGCCCGCGTCCGCGCGCTCGCGGAGGGCACCCTCACCCCGGTGGCCCCGAGACGCGCGGCCACCGTCATGCTGCTGAAGGACACCGGCGCCGGCACCGCCGTCCACATGCTGCGCCGCCGCGCCTCCATGGCCTTCGCCGGCGGCGCGTACGCCTACCCCGGCGGCGGCGTCGACCCCCGCGACGACGACCACACCGTCCGCTGGGCGGGGCCCACGCGCGCGTGGTGGGCCGCACGCCTCGGGGTGGCCGAGTCCGACGCCCAGGCGATCGTCTGCGCGGCCGTCCGGGAGACGTACGAGGAGGCGGGTGTGCTGCTCGCCGGGCCGGCCCCCGACTCGGTCGTCGGCGACACCACGGGCGACGACTGGGAGGCGGACCGTGCCGCCCTGGTCGCCCGCGAGCTGTCCTTCGCCGAGTTCCTCGACCGCCGCAGCCTGGTCCTGCGCTCGGACCTGCTGGGCGCCTGGACCCGCTGGATCACCCCCGAGTTCGAGCCCCGCCGCTACGACACCTGGTTCTTCGTCGCGGCCCTCCCGGAGGGCCAGCGCACCCGCAACGCCTCCACGGAGGCCGACCGCACGGTGTGGATCGCCCCGCGCGAGGCCGCGGCATCGTACGACAAGGGGGAGTTGCTGATGATGCCGCCGACCATCGCGACGCTGCGTCAGCTCCAGCAGTACGACACGGCCGCCGAGGCGCTCGCCGCCGCACCCGGCCGGGACCTCACGCCCGTGCTGGCCACCGCCCGGCTGGAGGACGGCGAGGTCGTGCTGTCCTGGCCGGGCCACGACGAGTTCACCAAGCACATCCCGACCGGTGGAGCCCCCCAGTGACGGACGCGAGCGCCCTGCCGGGCCGGCCACGGGGCGGGGTCCTGTCGGGCCCGGCCACCGCACGCGCCGTCAACGTCCTGGCCCCCAACGCCTCCCCGATGACCCTGGACGGCACCAACACCTGGCTGCTGTCCGAGCCGGACTCCGACCTCGCCGTCGTCGTCGACCCGGGGCCGCTGGACGAGGGGCACCTGCGGCACGTCGTCGGCACGGCCGAGCAGGCCGGCAAGCGCGTCGCCCTGACCCTGCTGACGCACGGTCACCCGGACCACGCCGAGGGCGCCGCCCGCTTCGCCGAACTGACCGGCACGCGCGTGCGCGCACTCGACCCGGCGCTGCGGCTCGGCGACGAGGGCCTCGCCGCCGGAAACGTCGTGGAGGTCGGCGGGCTGGAGCTGAGGGTCGTACCGACGCCCGGGCACACGTCGGACTCGTTGTGCTTCCACCTCCCGGCCGACCGGGCGGTCCTCACGGGCGACACGATCCTCGGGCGCGGTACGACCATGGTGGCGCACCCGGACGGCCGCCTCGGCGACTACCTGAACTCGCTGCGCAGGCTCAGGTCGCTCACCGTCGACGACGGCGTGCACACGGTCCTGCCGGGCCACGGGCCGGTCCTGGAGGACGCCCAGGGCGCCGTCGAGTACTACCTGGCCCACCGCGCGAACCGGCTCGCGCAGGTCGAGACGGCCGTCGAGAACGGCTACCGCACGCCCGCCGAGGTCGTCGCCCACGTGTACGCGGACGTCGACCGCTCACTGTGGCCGGCGGCGGAA
Organism: Streptomyces sp. NPDC051207; assembly: GCF_040682395.1. Classification (NCBI taxonomy): domain Bacteria; kingdom Bacillati; phylum Actinomycetota; class Actinomycetes; order Kitasatosporales; family Streptomycetaceae; genus Streptomyces; species Streptomyces sp. NPDC051207. The sequence goes on from NZ_JBFBAX010000019.1 coordinate 48,090, forward strand.
CTGTCGGTGCGGGCGCAGCTGGACTATCTGATCGAGCACGGGCTCATCTGACCCACGCCGCCGCTCGCACCCGCGAGCGGCCGGCCTCGCACGCGCGTGTGCCCGCCTCCGGAAGAGGCGGGCACACGTACGGCTGTGCGGCCGCTGGGTCGTACGGCCGTTGTACGGCCGGACCGCGTCAGCGCGAGCGCTTCGCCAGGCGCTCGACGTCCAGCAGGATCACGGCACGCGCCTCAAGGCGCAGCCAGCCGCGCTGGGCGAAGTCCGCCAGGGCCTTGTTGACCGTCTCGCGGGACGCGCCGACCAGCTGGGCCAGCTCCTCCTGCGTGAGGTCGTGCACGACGTGGATGCCCTCCTCGGACTGCACGCCGAAGCGGCGCGACAGGTCCAGCAGGGCGCGGGCCACGCGGCCCGGGACGTCCGAGAAGACCAGGTCGGACATCGCGTCGTTGGTCTTGCGCAGCCGGCGCGCGACGGCGCGCAGCAGGGCCGAGGCCACCTCCGGCCGGACGTTCAGCCAGGGCTGGAGGTCGCCGTGGCCGAGGCCGAGCAGCTTGACCTCGGTCAGCGCGGTCGCGGTCGCGGTGCGCGGGCCCGGGTCGAACAGCGACAGCTCGCCGATCAGCTCGCCGGGGCCGACGACGGCCAGCATGTTCTCGCGGCCGTCCGGGGACGTGCGGTGCAGCTTGACCTTGCCCTCGGTGACGACGTAGAGCCTGTCACCCGGGTCGCCCTCGTGGAACAGGGAGTCACCGCGTGCGAGTGTCACCTCACTCATGGAGGCGCGGAGCTCCGCGGCCTGCTCGTCGTCGAGCGCCGCGAAGAGCGGGTTGCGCCGCAGAACGTCGTCCACGAGTTCTCTCCTTGTCGACCTGCTCAGGGGATCTTGCTCCCCCGCGTACACAGGGGACCGTGCTCCCCATTTTGCCGGACCGTGCAAACAGTGTGATCTGTCACAAGGATGCCGCACTGGTGTGCCCGGCCACGCGGCAGGGGTCCAATTGGGGGCCGGTCTTCGGGGTCAGGGTCGGATGTCGGTGCCGGGGCTTAGGCTGGCCGGGTGTCCAAATAGCCGGTGAGAACACAGGCCGAGGGGGCTGCCCGGGTGGTTGTACGTGGTGATTCCGCTGTGGGCGAACAGGGCCCTGATGGCGGTAGGGAAACGCCGAAAGCGGCAAAAAGATCAGCGGTGAAGAAGACGACGGACAAGCGTGCGGCACCGGCCGCGAAGAAGGTCGCATCTGCGAAGAAGGCGTCAGCCAAGAAGGCGGCGCCTGCGAAGAAGGCGGCATCCGCCGAAGAGGCGGCATCCGCCAAGGAGGCCGCGTCCGGCGGGAAGACCGGTGCCGCGCCTGAGAAGAAGGCCGCGTCCGGCGGAAAGGCTGCTGCCGCGCCCGTGAAGAAGGCCGCCGCCGCGAAGAAGGCCGTCGTCGCCCCCAAGAAGGCCACCGCCGCCGTCAAGGGCGTCCCGGCGGCCCGGAGCGTCGCCGCGAAGCCGCCGCGCGGCGAGTCGCGCACGGCCCTGGTCCGCCGCGCCCGCCGCATCAACCGCGAGCTCGCCGAGGTCTATCCGTACGCCCACCCCGAGCTGGACTTCGACAACCCCTTCCAGCTGGTGGTCGCCACGGTCCTGTCTGCGCAGACCACCGACCTGAGGGTCAACCAGACGACGCCCGCGCTGTTCGCCAAGTACCCGACCCCCGAGGACCTGGCCGCCGCCGACCCCGAGGAGGTCGAGGAGATCCTGCGGCCCTGCGGCTTCTTCCGGGCCAAGACCCGCTCGGTGATGGGCCTGTCCAAGGTTCTCGTTGAGGAGTTCGGCGGCGAGGTCCCCGGCCGCCTGGAGGACCTGGTGAAGCTGCCCGGCGTGGGCCGCAAGACGGCGTTCGTCGTGCTGGGCAACGCCTTCGGCCGCCCCGGCATCACCGTGGACACGCACTTCCAGCGCCTGGTGCGCCGCTGGCGGTGGACCGAGGAGACCGACCCGGACAAGATCGAGGCCGCGGTCGGCGGGCTGTTCCCCAAGAGCGACTGGACCGACCTCTCGCACCACGTCATCTGGCACGGCCGCCGCATCTGCCACGCCCGCAAGCCCGCCTGCGGCGCCTGCCCGATCGCCCCGCTCTGCCCGGCGTACGGCGAGGGCGAGACGGACCCGGAGAAGGCCAGGAAGCTGCTGAAGTACGAGAAGGGCGGCTATCCGGGCCAGCGCCTGAGGCCTCCGCAGGCCTACCTGGACGCGGGCGGCCGGCCGGCGCCGCCGCTGGGGGCCGGATGACGGCCGGCCAGGAACGATTCCCGGGCCGCCGGGCGTTGGAGGGGGCAGGACGAGGGGGGTGTCGATGACGCGCGCGAGCCACACGCAGGGCGGCCCTGTGACGCTCAGCACGGAGGGCCTGCCGGCCTGGCTCGACCCGGTGGTGCGGGCCGTGGAGTCGGTGCAGCCCGGGCAGCTCAGCCGCTTCCTGCCGCCCGAGGACGGCGGCGGACGGCATGCCGCCGTGCTGATCCTCTTCGGCGCGGGCGAGCGCGGTCCCGAGCTGCTGCTGATGGAGCGCGCCAGCTCGCTGCGCTCCCACGCCGGCCAGCCGTCGTTCCCCGGTGGCGCCCTCGACCCGGAGGACGGCGACCCGCAGGGCGACGGCCCGCTGCGGGCCGCCCTGCGCGAGGCCGAGGAGGAGACCGGCCTCGATCCGGCCGGCGTCCAGCTGTTCGGGGCCCTCCCCCCGCTCTACATCCCGGTGAGCGGCTTCGTCGTCACATCCGTGCTGGGCTGGTGGCGCGAGCCGAGCCCGGTCGGCGTCGTCGACCCCAACGAGACGGCCAGGGTCTTCACGGTCCCCGTGGCGGATCTCACGGACCCCGCCAACCGTGCGACGGCCGTGCACCCCAGCGGACACCGGGGTCCGGCATTCCTGGTCGAATCGGCCCTCGTGTGGGGCTTCACCGCCGGGATCATCGACCGATTGCTGCACTTCGCGGGCTGGGAGCGGCCCTGGGACCGGGAGAAGCAGGTCCCGCTCGACTGGCGGTCATGACAGGGTGGCCTTCGTGAACGTGCTGGACATCCTGTTGCTGGTCGCCGCCGTGTGGTTCGCGATCGTCGGCTACCGCCAGGGCTTCGTCGTCGGCATCCTGTCGGTGATCGGGTTCCTGGGCGGCGGCCTCGTCGCGGTCTACGCGCTGCCCGTCATCTGGGACGCGCTGACGGACAAGGCCGAGGTCAGTACGACCGCCGCCGTCGTCGCGGTCGTCGTCGTCATCGTGTGCGCCTCGGTCGGGCAGGCCCTGACGACCCATCTGGGCAACAAGCTGCGCCGGTACATCACCTGGTCCCCGGCCCGCGCGCTGGACGCGACCGGCGGCGCGCTGGTCAACGTCGTGGCGATGCTGCTGGTGGCCTGGCTGATCGGCTCCGCCCTGGCGGGCACCACGCTGCCGACGGTCGGCAAGGAGGTCCGCAACTCCAAGGTGCTGCTCGGCGTCTCGCGGGCGCTGCCCGCCCAGGCCGACACCTGGTTCGCGGACTTCTCCTCCGTCCTCGCGCAGAACGGCTTCCCGCAGGTCTTCAGCCCGTTCGCCAACGAGCCGATCAACGAGGTGCAGCCCCCGGACCCGGCCCTTGCCAACAGCGCGGTCGCCATCCGCGCCCAGCGCTCCATCGTCAAGGTCACGGGCACCGCGCAGAGCTGCGGCAAGGTCCTGGAGGGCACCGGCTTCGTCTTCGCCGACCGCCGCATCATGACGAACGCGCACGTCGTGGGCGGCGTCGACGAGCCCACCGTCCAGATAGGCGGCGAGGGCCGCAAGTACGACGCGACGGTCGTCCTCTACGACTGGCGGCGTGACATCGCCGTACTCGACGTGCCCGGCCTGAAGGCGCCCGCGCTGCGGTTCACCACCGAGGACGCCGGCAGCGGCGACAGCGCGATCGTCGCCGGCTTCCCGGAGAACGGGGCGTACGACGTGCGGTCCGCGCGCGTGCGCGGGCGCATCACGGCCAACGGCCCGGACATCTACCACCGCGGCACCGTCCGCCGTGACGTGTACTCGCTGTACGCGACGGTCCGCCAGGGCAACTCCGGCGGCCCGCTGCTCACACCCGACGGCAAGGTCTACGGCGTGGTCTTCGCGAAGTCCCTGGACGACGCCGACACGGGCTACGCGCTCACCACGGACGAGATCCGGGACGACATCGCCAAGGGACGCTCCGCGAACCAGCAGGTCGACAGCGACAGCTGCGCGCTGTAGTCCGTCGTGGCCGGGTCGTCGCCACCCGCTGCCCTCACGCAGGTGCTCGCGGGAGGGCAGCGGGCGGCGCGTGCCGCGGGGTCAGCCGCGGGGGTGGCGCAGGCGTACCGAGACCCAGCGGGCCCGGCGACGCAGGATGTGCGGAATGCCCACTCGGAGGCCGGTGCCCGACATCTGCGGGGTGCCTCGTTGGGGAAAGCTCAGGGCGCTGCCCGAGCGGCGATTGCGTGCTGCGTCACTGTAGTCGTGCGTCCAGCCCATACCGGGACGTCTGCCCCCACCTGATGGTCGATAACCGCCCCGAGCGCCGCCAGTTGGCCTATGCGCCGGGCAAGTGGCCGTTCGTAGGACACCAGTTCCCGTCCGGATACCGGACGCACGGGGGCGGTCACCGAGCGGGGTCGTCCCGACCCGCCGGGCGGCGGGTCACCGGCCTCAGCGGTCGGGCTCGGGGTCCTTCAGCCAGTTGACGAGTTCCGTGGAGAACGCCACCGGGTCCTCCTCGTGCGGGAAATGACCCAGCCCGTCGAACAGCCGCCAGCGGTACGGCGCTTCGACGTACTCGCCGGAACCGGCCGCGCTGCGGGTCCGGACCACCGGGTCGAGCGAGCCGTGCAGATGCAGCGTGGGCACCTGGACGGGCCGCTTCATGCGGCGGTTGAACTGGATGCCGTCCGGGCGGGCCAGCGACCGCACCATCCACCGGAAGGGCTCGATCGAGCAGTGCGCGGTCGAGGGGATGCACATGGCGCGGCGGTACGTCTCCAGCGCCTCCTCGTCCAGCGGGCGCGGGCCGGACCAGTCCCGGATCAGCCGGGCGACGAGCGCGCTGTCGTCCGCGGTGAGCTGCCGCTCCGGGACCCAGGGCCGCTGGAAGCCCCAGATGTAGGAGCCCGCGGCGGTCTGCCGGGCGTCCCTGAGCATCGACGAGCGCCAGCGCCGGGGGTGCGGCATGGACGTGACGGCGAGCCGCCGTACGAGCTTCGGGCGCATCGCGGCGGCCGTCCACGCCAGGTAGCCGCCCAGGTCGTGGCCGACGAGCGCGGCGTCCGGCTCGCCGAGGGAGCGGATCACGCCGGTGATGTCGAGGGCGAGGTTGGCCGGGTCGTAGCCGCGCGGGGTGCGGTCGCTGCCGCCGACGCCCCTGAGGTCCATGGCGACGGCCCGGTAGCCGGCGTCGGCCAGGGCGACCAGCTGGTGCCGCCAGGTCCACCAGAACTGCGGGAAGCCGTGCACGAGCAGCACGAGCGGCCCGTCGCCCAGTTCCGCGGTGTGGAACCGCGCGCCGTTGGCGGCGACGTCCCGGTGGGTCACCCGGTGGCCGTCGGGCAGGTCGAGCCGTACGAGTGAGGCGGGTTGCGCCGAAGGGATGCCGGGGTCCGTCATGAGGACGAGCGTGCCACAGCCTCGACGGCCGGGGGAGTCCGGTCCTCGAGGGCCGGACGCGGGTGCGGCTTGGCGTTCTGCAGCACACCCGCCGACTCCTTCATGGACGCGGCGACCTTCTGCGGTCCGCGACCCTTCTTCGCCTTCTTCGCGAACACGACACCGATCAGCGCGAGGGCGGCCGCGACGAGGACGTTCGCCGCGAAGGACAGCAGGAAGCACAGGGCGAGGTTCCAGTCGCTCCAGGTCCGGATGCCGTACGCCAGGGCGAAGTTCAGCATCGGCAGGGAGAACAGCAGGAGCAGGCCCGCCGCGGTGAACGCGCCGCCGCTCGTCGCGCCCCGCTTCACGTCCTGCTTGAGCTGCGCCTTCGCCAGCGCGATCTCGTCGTGCACCAGCGCCGACAACTCGGTCGTCGCCGTGGCGAACAGCTGGCCGATGCTGCGTTCGGCGCCGACCGGGCTGCCGTCTGGTGCGCTCATCGCGGTCTCCCTCTTGTGCGTGCTCGTACGTGTCCGTCTGGTGCGTGCTCGTGCGTGCGGTTCGGTCTGCGGTCCGACGTGAGTCTGACGGACCGTGGCCCGGCCGCGTGCGTCCGACTCCATGGTTCCGTCCTTTGTACCGTCTCGTCAGATCATGCCGGACGGTCCCCGTCTGCGCTTGCCCCGCTCGCCACTTCGGCAAGCCTGCGGCGCTCGGCGGTCTTCTCGTCGGCGATCCGGCGGTGCTCCTCGGCCTTGCGCTCGTGGATGGCGGCCATCCGGAGGTGGTACTCCGGCTGGTCCTCCTCGTAGATGTCCGGGATGCCGTCGAGGTCGTCGTCGCGTTCCTCGGCCTCGCACAGCCTGCGGTACTTGGCGTTGCGCACCTTCAGCAGCACCGACGCCAGGACGGCCGCGATCACGGAGCCCGCCAGTACCGCGGCCTTGACCTCGTCCGTGAGGACCGCGTCGCCCTCGAAAGCGAGCTCGCCGATGAGCAGCGAGACGGTGAATCCGATGCCGGCGAGCGTCGCCACCGCGAAGACGTCGGCCCACTCCAGTTCGTCGCTGAGCGAGGCCCTGGTGAAACGTGCCGTCAGCCAGGTGCCACCGAATATGCCGATGGTCTTACCGACGACCAGACCGAGCACGACGCCCAGGGTCTCCGGCTTGGTGAATACGTCGCCGAGGGCGCCGCCGGACACCGACACACCCGCGCTGAACAGCGCGAACAGCGGCACCGCCAGCCCCGCCGACAGGGGGCGCACGAGGTGCTCGATGTGCTCGCCGGGGGAGTGCTTCTCGCCCTCGCGCCGGTGGCAGCGGAGCATGAGACCCATCGTGACGCCCGCGATGGTGGCGTGCACGCCGCTGTTGTACATCAGCCCCCAGACGACCAGCGCCAGCGGCACGTACACGTACCAGCCGCGCACGCCCTTGCGCAGCAGCAGCCAGAACACCGCGAGGGCGACGACGGCGCCGCCGAGCGCGGCGAAGTCGATGCTCTCGGTGAAGAAGACCGCGATGATGAGGATCGCGAACAGGTCGTCCACGACCGCGAGGGTGAGCAGGAAGGCCCGCAGCGCGCTCGGCAGGGACGTCCCGATCACGGCGAGCACGGCGAGTGCGAAGGCGATGTCGGTGGCGGTGGGCACGGCCCAGCCCGCCAGGGAGCCGCCGCCCGCGGTGCTGGTCAGGACGTAGACCAGGGCCGGTACGGCCATGCCGCACAGCGCCGCCACGACCGGCAGCACGGCCGCCTTCGGGTCCTTGAGGTCGCCGGCGACGAGTTCGCGCTTGAGCTCGATGCCCGCGACGAAGAAGAAGATCGCCAGCAGCCCGTCGGCGGCCCAGTGGGCGATGGACAGGTCCAGGCCGAGGGACGCCGGGCCGAGGTGGTAGTGGCTGACGCTTTCGTAGCTGTCGCGCAGCGCCGGTACGTTCGCCCAGACCAGCGCGGTGATGGCCGCGAGGAGCAGTAGGACACCGCCGACGGTCTCGGCGCGCAGCGCGTCCGTCACGAATGTGCGCTCGGGCAGCGAGAGGCGTCCGAACGCCTTGCGGGTGCTGGTGTTACTGGTGGTGCTGGGCGCGGGCACGGGAGACCTCCGGTCGGTGGGCAGTGTGGAGCGCATGCCGACCAGACTTCCCGGCGCACCTTGGGTTGCTGTCTTTTTGTTTAGTTTACCTAACGTGCGCGGAAAGCACGACGTCAGACCGGGCGCGGTCCTCACGCACGCAGAGGGGCACCGGGCGCTGGACGCGCCGGGTGCCCCTCGCTCGGCCGTTCAGTCGGACGGCCTCGGCTGCTCGATCAGCCGCCGGTCAGTCCTCGCTCGGCGCGGCGGGGAGCTTCGCCTGGATGAGGTCCATGACCGTGGAGTCCGTGAGCGTCGTGACGTCACCGAGCTGCCGGTTCTCGGCGACGTCCCGCAGCAGACGGCGCATGATCTTGCCGGAGCGGGTCTTCGGCAGCTCCGCCACCGGCAGGATCCGCTTGGGCTTGGCGATGGGCCCGAGCGCGGCACCGACGTGGTTGCGCAGGTCGGCGACCAGGGTGTCGGTCTCCGCCGCGGAGCCCCGCAGGATGACGAAGGCGACGATCGCCTGACCGGTCGTCTCGTCCGCGGCGCCCACCACGGCCGCCTCGGCCACCGACGGGTGGGAGACCAGCGCCGACTCGACCTCGGTGGTCGAGATGTTGTGGCCCGACACGAGCATGACGTCGTCGACCCGGCCCAGCAGCCAGATGTCGCCGTCCTCGTCCTTCTTCGCGCCGTCACCGGCGAAGTACCTGCCCTCGAAACGCGACCAGTACGTGTCCAGGAACCGCTGGTCGTCGCCCCAGATGGTGCGCAGCATCGACGGCCACGGCTCGGTGAGCACCAGGTAACCACCGCCGCCGTTGGGCACCTCGTTCGCCTCGTCGTCCACGACGGTCGCGGCGATGCCGGGCAGCGGACGCTGGGCGGAACCGGGCTTGGCCTCCGTCACGCCCGGCAGCGGCGAGATCATCATCGCGCCGGTCTCCGTCTGCCACCACGTGTCCACGATGGGCGTCCGGTCGCCGCCGATGTGCTTGCGGTACCAGATCCACGCCTCGGGGTTGATCGGCTCGCCCACCGAGCCCAGCACCCGCAGGCTGCTCAGGTCGAACTTCGCGGGGATGTCGTCGCCCCACTTCATGAACGTCCGGATCGCCGTCGGCGCCGTGTACAGGATCGTGACGCCGTACTTCTGGACGATCTCCCAGAAGCGGCCCTGGTGCGGGGTGTCCGGCGTGCCCTCGTACATGACCTGCGTCGCGCCGTTGGCCAGCGGCCCGTACACGATGTAGGAGTGGCCCGTGACCCAGCCGACGTCGGCGGTGCACCAGTACACGTCGGTCTCGGGCTTGAGGTCGAAGACCGCCCAGTGCGTGTACGACGCCTGGGTGAGGTAGCCGCCGGAGGTGTGCAGGATGCCCTTCGGCTTACCCGTGGTGCCCGAGGTGTAGAGGATGAACAGCGGGTGCTCCGCCTCGAACGCCTCCGGCGTGTGCTCGGCGGACTGCCCGTCCACCAGCTCGTGCCACCACTTGTCCCGCGAGTCGTTCCAGGCGACGTCCTGGCCGGTGCGGCGGACGACGAGCACGTGCTCGACGTTGCCGGCGCGCTCGACCGCCTCGTCCACGGCGGGCTTGAGCGCGGACGGCTTGCCGCGCCGCCAGCCGCCGTCCGACGTGATGACGACCTTGGCGTCGGCGTCCTGGATACGGGTCGCGAGCGCGTCCGCGGAGAAGCCGCCGAAGACCACCGAGTGCGCGGCGCCGATGCGGGCGCAGGCCAGCATCGCGACGGCCGTCTCGGGGATCATCGGCATGTAGATCGCGACCCGGTCGCCCTTCTGCACGCCCAGTTCCAGCAGGGCGTTGGCGGCCTTGGAGACCTCGTCCTTGAGCTCGGCGTAGGTGATGGCGCGGCTGTCGCCGGGCTCGCCCTCGAAGTGGATGGCGACCCGGTCGCCGTGCCCGGCCTCCACATGCCGGTCGACGCAGTTGTACGCGACGTTGAGCGTGCCGTCCTTGAACCACTTGGCGAACGGCGGGTTCGACCAGTCCAGGGTCTCGGTCGGCTCCTTGGCCCAGGTCAGCCGGCGGGCCTGCTCGGCCCAGAAGCCGAGCCTGTCAGCCTTGGCCTGTTCGTACGCCTCTGCCGTGACGTTGGCGTTGGCGGCCAGGTCGGCGGGCGGCGCGAACCTGCGTTCTTCCTTGAGCAGGTTGGCCAGGCTTTCGTTGCTCACGACATCTCCCTTTCGAAGGGTGTCCGTTGTGTCCCAGGCCACAGCTCATCAGACCCGAGGGTCCGGTGACAAGGGTCGACGGGGAATTGGTGTAGACCTGTGTGGAGGGTCGCTTGGCGGGGCGTCCGGGCTGCTCGGGCGCGTGCGGGCCCTGCGGCTCCGAGGGCTCGGGCGGCTCGGACGGTTCCGTGGTGCGGGTGGCTGACGGCTTGCGGTGGGGCGGGCATCGGGTGGGCGGCTGTGGCTCACCGGTTCCCACGGGCGGTGCGACGGGAGGGTTCAGCGCTGTTATCCCTCTCACACCCGGGCGAGCCGACCGCCTCCGGGTGGGCGGACCGGCCTGCGGGTGGGCGGACCGGCCTGCGGGTGGAGGGACCGGCCTCCGGGTGGGCCGACCGGCCTCCGGATCGGTCGGCTCACGTCTGGATCGGCTGGCTCCTGTCCGGAACGGTCGGCTCACGTCCGGATGGGTTGGCCCACGTCCGGATGGGTCGGCTCACCTGCGGGTGAGTCGGCTCATGTCCGGAGCGGTCGGCTCGTGTTCGGCCGCCTGGCTCTCACATGCGGACTGACCGGGTGGGGGTACGCCGCCTGCCGGTGTCGCGCGCCCTCGTTCGTGGTCCGGCGCAGGGGGCATGCGTCCCAGGTCGGTGCCGGATCCCTTCGCCCCTCCCCCCCCGGCCGGGTCCGGTCCGGGCGTCTCCGTCCCCGGCCCGGCGCCACGCCCCCTCCGCTGTCGCCACCCCCCCGTCAGACCGACAGCTCCGCCGCCCGGACCCGGTCGAACACCTCGCTCCCGTCGGTCCCCGTGAGCAGGTAGGCCTGCGCCTCACCCACGTGGAAGTACATCCCGTGCAGCTGCAGCGCACCCTCCCGCAGGGCCCGGGCCACCGACTCGTGGGAGCGCAGGTGCTCCAGCTGCTGGACCACGTTGGCCAGGCAGAGCCGCTCCACCGTGTCGGCGGGCTCCAGCCCGGCCAGCCGGGGCCGGTCCGCGGCATCGCCGGCCAGCCGCTCCAGGCTGGGTCGTCCGTGCCGGAGCCAGCGCTTCAGCGGCGTGCGGGCGCCGCCGGGCTCGGAGCTGAGCAGCGCCTGCATGGCGCCGCATCCGGAGTGCCCGCACACCGTGATGGACCGCACCTGCAGCACGTCCACCGCGTACTCGATCGCGGCCGCCACCGAGTCGTCCCCGCTCTCCTCGCCGGGCGGCGGCACGAGGTTGCCGACGTTGCGGACCACGAACAGGTCGCCCGGACCACTGGAGGTGATCATCGAGGTGACCAGCCGTGAATCGGAGCAGGTCAGGAAGAGGTGGGACGGCCGCTGGCCCTCGCGGGCGAGCCGGGCCAGCTCGTCGCGCACCAGCGGAGCGGTGTGGCACTGGAACGCGCTGATGCCACGGGCCAGGTCGTGCCCGCTCGACGGGAACCGGCCGGTCCCCTCGGGGTGCCCGCCGTGGGACGGGGCGGGCTGCGGGCGCCCGCACTGGTGGTTGCGCCAGGCGGTCCAGGGCCGGCAGCGGCAGTCGGCGTCGGTGGAGACGGCTGGGGTTGTGTCGGCCGTGAAGTCCTGGGAGCTGTCGGTTCCGCTGTTGGCGGCGAGGGCCGCGAAGGTGGCGGGTTCGGCGATCCGGACCCCGGCGCGGCGACTGGTGATCCTGACGGTGCCACCCCGCGCGGTGTGCGTCTTCTGCCAGTCCTGCAGCGTCTCGTACGCCGCGTGGTCCATGAACGATCCGTCCATCTCCACGACCGTGTCGGCGCCTTGGGGTACGCGATGCAGGATGCGGCTGAGCCGCGGAACCGCGAGGAACGTCAACTGGCCCCGTACGTGAACGTGATGGACTCCTTCCTGCTCGTCGTGTGTGATGCGGGTGCGGGTGAGGCGGTGCAGGGCGACACCGACGGCGACGGCGATCCCCAGCGCGACGCCCTGGAGGACGTTGAGGAACACCACGCCGAGGGTGGTCACGACGTAGACGAGCACCTCGCGGTGGCGGGTCACCGTGCGGATGTGGTGCAGGGACACCATCTGGATGCCGATGGCCATCACCAGGGCGGCCAGTGAGGCGAGCGGGATGAACTCCAGGACCGGGACCATCAGCAGTGCGGCGGCTACTACGAGAACACCGTGCAGGATCGTGGAGTTCCGGCTCACGGCACCCGCGTTCACATTCGCGGTACTGCGCACGGCGACGCCCGCCACGGGCAGTCCGCCGAGGGTGCCGGAGACGATGTTGGCGGCGCCCTGCCCGAGCAGTTCGCGGTCCAGGTCCGAGCGTCCGACGTGGGCGGCCGGGCCGGTCCGGGCGGCCACCAGCTTGTCCACGGCGACCGCGCCGAGCAGCGACTGCACGCTGCACACCAGCGTGATGGTCAGGACGGCGGCGACCAGGCCGAGCACCGGCCCCTCGGGAAGCCCGGCGAGTGCGTGACTGCGCCAGGACGGCAGCTCCACCTCGGGCAGGCCCACGCCGGCGAGTGCCGCGGCGCCGGTGGCCCCGGTGACGGCGACGAGCGCGGCGGGCACGGAGCGCAGCAGACGTCCCGTCCGGCCGGGCAGGCGCGGCCACAGCAGCAGCAGCGCCAGGGTCAGCGCGCTGACCGCGAGTGAGGCGGGGCGCACGTCGGCCAACTGGGCGGGCAGCCCCCGCAGGTTGTCCAGCACGGCGCTCTGCGGGGTGCCGCCGAGGACGATGTGCAGCTGGGCGACGGCGATGGTGACGCCGATGCCGGCGAGCATGCCGTGCACGATGGCGGGGCTGACGGCGAGCGCACCGCGCGCCACGCGCAGGCAGCCGAGGCCGAGTTGGGCGAAGCCGGCGAGGACGGTGATGGCGCACGTCGTCCGCCAGCCGTAGCGCTGGATCAGCTCGGCGGTGACGACGGTGAGTCCGGCGGCGGGACCGCTGACCTGGAGGGGCGAGCCGCCGATCCGTCCGACGACGATGCCGCCGACGGCCGCGGCGACGAGGCCGGCCTGAAGGGGTGCGCCGGTGGCGAGGGCGATGCCCAGGGACAGGGGCAGTGCGATCAGGAAGACCGTGATCGAGGCGGACACGTCGGCGCCCGCGATGCGGAATCGGCGGCGCGGGGCCGGTGGCGGGCTCTGGGGGCGGTGGTCGCGCTTCGGCGGCGTCGAGTCGGCGCGGGTGGGGGTGCAGGCGGACATGTTTCCCGTCTCCTCCGGGGCGGCGCGGTCGCAGAACTGGTGGTCCCCGCTCGGTGGCGGGGGTCGGTTGCGGCCGTGGGTCACGGCGTGCAGCGGCGGGATGAATCAACGCTCGGTAAACAGATCGTAATGGAGAGTAAAGGCAAAGCATGGATATTCCGGGCAAATGGGCGAAAGGATCACTCCGGAGAGTGAAGCAAGCTTTTTGATCGGCTTGTCGTACTTATTCCTTCTCTTCCTCCGTGCGACGTTGACGGCGCTGTCCGCCCCCTCGGCACAGCACCCGACATCGCCCTCACCAGCGTTGGCCCGAGAGAAGGAAGAAGGTGGGCGGATTGGCCGCCACCCACAGGATCGCCGCGGGCACCGTGGTCGCCGCGGTCTGCGCCGCGTCGCTCGCCGGCTGCGGGATCGTCACCGGCGACTCCCTGCGGGGCAAACCCGCCCCGCAGAAGGTGAACCCGGCCGCCCCGGCGCCCAAGAGCGTCGTCCGGCTGATCGGCGACGGCTCCACCGCGTACACCGGGGCGCAGCCGCACCTGTCCCGCCCCGAGCGCCTCAGGCCCGGGCAGAAGCCGCCGCAGTTCGTCGTGTTCTCCTGGGACGGCGCGGGCGAGGACAGTCAGCGGCTGTTCTCCCACTTCCGCAAGGTCGCCAAGGCCAACAACGCCACCATGACGTACTTCCTGAGCGGTGTGTACCTGCTGCCGGAGGACAAGCGCACCCAGTACCGGCCGCCGCAGCACTCCCCGGGCCGCTCCGACATCGGATTCAACGACGTGCGCGGCATCGCCGACACCGTCAAGCAGCTGCGCCTGGCGTGGCTGGAGGGCAATGAGATCGGCACCCACTTCAACGGTCACTTCTGCGGCCGTGGCGGTGGCGTCGGGGAGTGGTCGGTGCAGGACTGGAAGGACGAGATCGCCCAGGCCAAGCAGTTCGTGAAGACCTGGAAGTCCAACACCGGCCTGACGGACGCGGCCCCGCTGCCCTTCGACTACGAAAAGGAACTCATCGGCGCCCGCACCCCCTGCCTGGAGGGGCAGGAGAATTTCATGCAGGCCGCCCGCGAACTGGGCTTCCGCTACGACACCAGCGGCGTCAACAACCAGCTCTGGCCCCGGAAGAAGGAGGGCCTGTGGGACCTGTCGATGCAGCTCGTGCCCTTCCCCGGCCGCTCCTTCGAGCAGCTGACCATGGACTACAACTACATGGTCAACCAGTCGGGCACGACGCAGGGCGACCCCGCAAAGCACCGCATCTGGGGCGACGAGATGCGCGACAGCCTCCTCAAGGGCTTCTACCGGGCCTACGACGGCAACCGCGCGCCGCTGATCATCGGCAATCACTTCGAGTCCTGGAACGGCGGCACCTACATGCGGGCCGTCCAGGAAGTCGTCGAGCACGTGTGCACCAAGGCCGAGGTGCGGTGTGTCTCCTTCCGGCAGCTCGCGGACTGGCTGGACGCCCAGGACCCGAACACGCTGGACAAGCTGCGCAGCCTGCCCGTCGGCGAGGCCCCGAAGGAAGGCTGGCCGGCCTTCATGGCGGGCGGGCCCGCCCCGGCGCCCAAGGGTGTGCCCGGGGCGCCGGCGGCGAAGCGGTGACCGTCAGGCCGTCGCCGCGACCCGCTCGCTGAGCACGAACCCGGGGTCGACCTGCGCCGCCAGGTCGGCCCCCGTGCGCTCGTTGCCCCACGACTGGGCGTTCTTCAGATGGAAGTGCACCATCTGCCGCGTGTAGCGCTCCCAGTCCCGCAGCTCATACGTCGCGTCGGCGGCCGACCGCAGGGTGTGCAGGGCCCGGCGGTTGGCGTCCTCCAGCAACTCGAACCGGGGCGGCCTGCCCTTCTCCATGGCGCGCACCCAGTTGGAGTGGCCGACCGTCACGAGCAGGTCGTCGCCGACCTCGGCGCGCAGGAAGTCGAGGTCGTCCGGGCCCTGCACCTTGTTGCCGACGACTTTCAGGGCGACGCCGAAGTCACGGGCGTACTCCTTGTACTGGCGATAGACGGAGACCCCCTTCCGGGTCGGCTCGGCGACGAGGAACGTCATGTCGAAGCGGGTGAACATGCCGGAGGCGAAGGAGTCCGAACCGGCCGTCATGTCGACCACGACGTACTCGTCGGGGCCGTCCACCAGGTGGTTCAGGCACAGCTCCACCGCTCCCGTCTTGGAGTGGTAGCAGGCGACCCCCAGGTCGGCATCCGTGAAGGGGCCCGTGACCATCAAACGGACGGTGCCGCCGTCGAGTTCCACCGGCCGGGCACAGGCGTCGTAGACCGGGTTGTCCTCGCGGACCCGCAGCAGCCGGGAGCCCTCGCCGGGCGGCGTCGTTTTGATCATCGTGGCTGCCGAGGCGATGCGCGGGTTGGAACCGCGCAGGTAGTCCTTGATCAACGGCAGGTGCTCGCCCATCGCGGGCAGTGCTGCCGCCTCCGCCTCGTCGAGGCCGAGCGCGGCGCCCAGGTGCTGGTTGATGTCGGCGTCGATCGCGACGGCCGGTGCTCCGGTGGCCGCGAGATGCCGGATGAACAGGGAGGACAGGGTCGTCTTGCCGCTGCCGCCCTTCCCGACGAAAGCAATTTTCATGTTCACCAAGGGTAGTCATCCGATGGCTGTATGTGGCAAACGGACGTGAAGAAGACCACTCCTTCGTGGGGTGTGGGCGCCGGGTGCGTAGGGTCGTACGCATGAGTACGACAGGCGCGAACGCCGATCCGCTCGCGGCCCTGGGCTCGCTGCCCGGCGTGGCCGATTCCGTGGAGTCCGTGCGCAAGGCCGTGGACCGGGTCTACGGGCACCGGATCATGCGGCGGCGCAGCAACGAGATCACCTCGGAGGCCGCACTGCGCGGCGCGCGCGGGACCGCCGCGCTGTCCGGCGCGGACTGGGCCCTGGAGGAGGTGCGCAGGCGCACGGACTTCAGCGGTGACGACGAGGCGCGCGTGATGGGCGCGGCGCTGCGGCTGACCGCCGAGGCGGGCCAACTGCTGTCCGTCTGGCGGCAGTCACCGCTGCGCGTCCTGGCCCGGCTGCACCTGGTGGCGGCGGCCGACAACGCCGACCAGGTCGGGCGGCCCCGCCAGGAGGGCGAGCCGGTCGACGAGCCGCTCGTCACGTTGCCGCTGCCGGCCGCCACGGAGGTCTCCGGGCGTCTGGAGGGCCTGGCGGAGCTGATCATCGCGGGCGGTTCGGCGCCGGCGCTGGTGACGGCCGCCGTGGTGCACGGCGAACTCCTCGCGCTGCGGCCCTTCGTCTCCCACAACGGCCTGGTCGCGCGCGCCGCGGAGCGTGTCGTCCTGGTCGGCAGCGGCCTGGACCCGAAGTCGGTGTGCCCGGCCGAGGTGGGCTACGCCGAACTGGGCCGCGAGGCCTATCTGGAAGCGCTGGACGGCTATGTCTCCGGCACTCCTCAGGGTGTGGCCGCCTGGATCGCCCACTGCGGCAAGGCGGTTCAGCTCGGCGCGCGCGAGTCGACCGCGGTGTGCGAGGCGCTCCAGCGCGGGGCGGCGTAACGGCTCTCGCACGGGGTTCGGACAGAGGTGCGGCGGTACGAGTTCTCGTACCGCCGCTGGCATGAGCACCGGGTTACCAGGCGTCCTCGATATGTGCCCATCAGGTCGGGAACTTTGCCCGCCACCTGGTGCGGCTGGCCCGTAATCGACGGGTCGACGTCGCGTGGGTGCCCGGTGTTCATGCTCGGTCCGTGGGCCAGTTGCGTAGTGCAGGTGATCCTCTCGGATGTCCCTGGTCTCGCGGGCCGTTGACTCCTTTGTACCCCCGATCCGGGGGAAGCGGAACCCGTGGCCCCACTTCTTTACTTTTACCTTCAAATGGGCAGGAAACGGGCTCCCTTGAGTGCGGCGGGTCAGGCGACCGCCGACCGCCGCCGGCTCGCGTACCAGACGAGACCGGCCGTGGCCGCCGCCGCACCTATGGCGGCCGCCGCGACGAGCGCGGGACGGGGCGGCACGGAGAAAGCGGGGAGCCGCTGCTTGAGCCGCACCGGCCGGTGGAAGTCGAGAATGGGCCAGCCGCGCGCGACGGCCTCACGGCGCAGCGCACGGTCCGGGTTCACGGCGTGCGGATACCCCACGGCCTGCAGCATCGGCAGGTCCGTCGCCGAGTCGCTGTAGGCGTAGCAGCGCTCCAGGTCGTAGCCCTCGGAGAGGGCCAGCTCCCGGACCGCCTCGGCCTTCGTCGGGCCGTACGCGTAGTACTCCACCTCCCCGGTGAAGCAGCCGTCGGCGCCCACCACCATGCGGGTCGCCACCACCCGGTCGGCGCCGAGCAGCTCGCCGATCGGCTCGACCACCTCGGCGCCGGACGTCGACACGATCACGACGTCCCGGCCGGCCGCGTGGTGCCGCTCGATGAGGGAGGCGGCCTCGTCGTAGATGATCGGGTCGATCAGGTCGTGGAGGGTCTCGGCGACGATCTCCTTGACCTGCTGGACGTTCCAGCCGCGGCACATCGCGGACAGGTACTCGCGCATCCGCTCCATCTGGTCGTGGTCGGCGCCGCCGGCGAGGAAGACGAACTGGGCATAGGCGGTACGCAAGGCGGCCCTGCGGCTGATCAGGCCGCCCTGGTAGAACGACTTGCTGAAGGTGAGCGTGCTCGACTTCGCAATGACCGTCTTGTCCAGGTCAAAGAAGGCCGCTGTGCGGGGCAAGGAGTGGTTTTCCACAACCTTGAGCATAGGCGCAGCCCATTCGGCGTAAGGTGGGCGCGTGGGTTTGCCTGAGAGGCCTCTCGGGTACACCATGGAAGTCACGGATCGTTCGCGACCGTGCTAACCCGGTCCGACTCCTCCCCCCCCGAGTCGGCCGTGGAGACGACCCCCGCTCTCCCCCCCGGCGGGGGTCGTCGCATGTCCGGGTGGGTTTTCCTGATTGCCGTGCGGCGGCCGCGCCGCGTCCGGGGCGATCGGCCCCGATTCTCGGCACACCGATGATCCATCACGCTGTGTAGTCGCGGCGCTGCTCTGTGGATGTCGCACACCGGGCAGTGCAGAGGTCACCGGTATGGGTGACGGCGATATTCACAGGCGCCGAGTTGTCCACAGTTATCGACCAAGATCCACACGATTTCCGGGATCCCCGCATCGTGATTCCAGCGCGGCCCGCTCGTGGCGAGTTCATGGCCGGGATCTGTTTGTCGGGCGCGTATGGCCGGTTTCCGTCGGCCGTTCATAACGAGAGCCGGTTGCCGGTTCTCCGCACGTTTGGGAAACGCGGGGCCGGACGGGCCCCGCGAGAGGCGCGAGACGCCGCGACAGGGGGAGCTTGTTCATGTCCGGAGCCGTCACACACGATCCGCCGCCGCCCGCGGGAGGGCGACCGGGCGGACCACTGATCATCACCGAGGACGCCGCGCTCCTCGACGACCTGCTGCGCCTGTGCGCGGCGGCCGGCGCCACACCCGAGGTCCATCACGGGGTGCCGGAGCGCGGCGGCGGCTGGGAGGCCGCGCCGCTCGTCCTGGTCGGCGACGACGCCGCCCGGCGCGTACGCGGAGCCGCCCGCAGACGAGGAGTCGTGCTGGTCGGCCACGACCAGGACGACCCCGGGGTCTGGCGCCGCGCCGTCGAGATCGGCGCCGACCACGTCCTGATGCTGCCCGACGGAGAGCAGTGGCTGGTCGACCGCATCGCCGACGTCGCCGAAGGCGTCGGCCGGCCCGCCGTCACCGTCGGCGTGATCGGCGGCCGGG
Organism: Streptomyces sp. NPDC051207; assembly: GCF_040682395.1. Lineage (NCBI taxonomy): Bacteria > Bacillati > Actinomycetota > Actinomycetes > Kitasatosporales > Streptomycetaceae > Streptomyces > Streptomyces sp. NPDC051207. The sequence goes on from NZ_JBFBAX010000019.1 coordinate 66,877, forward strand.
GCGGCGCCGGGGCCTCCACGCTCGCGTGCGCCCTCGCCGTCACCTCCGCGCGTGAGGGACTGCGCACCCTGCTCGTGGACGCCGACCCGCTCGGCGGCGGGCTGGACGTCCTGCTCGGCGGCGAGACGGCCGAAGGGCTGCGCTGGCCGGCGTTCGCCGCCTCCCGCGGACGGGTCGGCGGCGGCGCCCTGGAGGAGTCGCTGCCCGAACTGCACTCGCTGCGGGTCCTCAGCTGGGACCGCGGCGACTGCGTGGCCGTCCCGCCGCAGGCCGTGCGGGCGGTGCTCGCCGCGGCCCGGCGCAGGGGAGGCACGGTCGTCGTCGACCTGCCCCGCCGCGTCGACGACGGGGTCGCCGAGGTCCTCGCCCAGCTCGACGTCGGGCTCCTCGTGGTCCCCGCCGAGCTGCGCGCCGTCGCGGCGGCCGGGCGGGTGGCCTCCGCCGTCGGCATGGTCCTGCGCGATCTGCGGGTGGCGGTACGGGGCCCGTACGCGCCGGGGCTCGACGACCGCGAGGTGGCCCGGCTGCTCGGCCTGCCGCTGGCAGGCGAAGTACCCGTCGAGCCCGGGCTGCTGCGCCCGCAGGGCAGCCGACGCCCGCCGGGAGCGGCGGCCCGGGGTCCGCTCGCGCGGTTCTGCGGTCAGTTCTGGGAGCGGGCGCTGATTGAGGCGGGGGCGGCGTGAGGGCGGGGGTGAGGTGGCGACGGGGCGGGTGGTGCCGGGGTTTGGGCCCAGTGGGTTTCCGTGGGTCGGCAGGACTGGCGAGGTGAAGGGGGTGCGTGGGGTGAGTGGTGGTGCCGGTGGGTTCGTGGCGGTCGGCGGGTTCGGCGGGAACGGCGGTGGTGATGGGTCGAGGGCGGAGGGTCGGCCAAGTGGGGCAGGTGGGCCGGACGGGCCGGGTGGGCCGGGTGGGCCGAGGTGGCCGAGCGGGAGCGTCGGGGCTGACGGGCTTGTGAGGGGCGGGACTCGCGTGGCTTCCGTCGAGCTTGTGGGAGGCGCCGGGATCTCTGTCGGGCTGCTCGACGGAGTTCGGCGGCGGCTCGCCGAGAGCGGGGCCGAGCCGACGCCCGCGCGGGTGGCGCAGGCGCTGCGGGAGCAGGGGCGGGTGCTCGGGGACGCCGAAGTCCTCGGGGCGGCGGAGCAGTTGCGGTCCGAGCTGGTCGGCAGCGGGCCGTTGGAGCCTCTGCTGACCGACCCGCGCGTCACCGACGTGCTGGTGTCGGCGCCCGACCGGGTGTGGGTGGACCGGGGTGGTGGCCTGGAGCTGACCTCCGTCGCGTTCCCGGACGCGGCGGCCGTACGACGGCTCGCGCAGCGCCTGGCCGCCGTGGCCGGACGCCGACTGGACGACGCGCGGCCGTGGGTCGACGCCAGGTTGCCGGACGGAACCCGGCTGCACGCGGTGCTGCCGCCGGTGGCCGTGGGTTGCACGTGCCTGTCGCTGCGGGTCGTACGGCCGCGCGCCTTCACGCTCGGCGAACTCGTCGCGGCGGGCACGGTGCCGCCCGGCGGGGACCGCGTGCTGCGGGCCCTGCTGGATGCCCGGCTGTCGTTCCTCATCAGCGGCGGCACCGGCACGGGCAAGACGACGCTGCTCAGCGCGCTGCTGGGGCTGGTCGGGCCGGGTGAGCGGATCGTGCTCGCCGAGGACTCGGCGGAGCTGCGTCCCGACCATCCCCACGTCGTGCGGCTCGAGGCCAGACCCGCCAACCAGGAGGGCGCGGGGCTGGTCACGCTCGAGGACCTGGTGCGGCAGGCACTGCGGATGCGGCCGGACCGGTTGGTGGTGGGCGAGGTGCGCGGCCCCGAGGTCGTCGATCTCCTGGCCGCCCTGAACACAGGTCATGAAGGCGGGTGCGGCACGGTCCACGCCAACGCCGCCGCCGATGTGCCCGCCCGCCTGGAGGCGCTCGGCACGGCAGCGGGGCTTGACCGGGCCGCCCTGCACAGCCAGTTGGCCGCCGCCCTGTCGGTCGTGCTCCATCTCGTGCGGGACCGCGCCGGGCGGCGGCGGATCGCCGAGGTGCATGTGCTGGAGCGGGACCCGTCAGGGCTCGTGAGGACGGTGCCGGCACTGCGGTGGGGCACGGAGGCCTTCGCGTACGAGCGGGGCTGGGAGCGGCTCAGGGGGCTGCTGGAGAGCGACAGTTGCGAAAGGGGACGGGAGTGACGACGGGGACGGCCGGGGCGACGACGAGCATGGCGGTGGCATGTGCGGCGGCCGCGCTGTGGTTGGCGGGCGGATGGCACCCGGGAACACGGCGGGTTTGGCTGATGCCGGCCGGGGGCGGCGTCGTGGACACCGGACCACCGGGCTGGCGGGAGCTGGCCGATCGGGTGCGAGGGCTCCGCAGGCGGTTGCGCGCCGAGTGGTGGGCGGTGGTGGCCGGGCTGGTTCTCGGGCTGCTGGGGTCGTCGGTGCTGCCGGTCGCCGCGGGGGCGGCCGGGGTGCCCGTGGTGCGGCGGCTGCGGCTGGCCGCGCAGGCACGCCGGGAGCGGGAGCGCCGGGCCGACGCGGTGATCGCGCTGTGCGGTGCGCTCGCCGGTGAGGTACGGGCCGGGCGGCAGCCGGGTGAGGCACTGCTGTGCGCCGCCCGCGATTCCGGTGGGCTCGGGGACGGGCAGGCGACGGTGCTGGCAGCGGCGCGGTTCGGCGGTGACGTACCCGGAGCGCTTGCCACGGCGGCGCGGCAACCGGGCGCCGACGGGCTGCTGGGACTGGCCGCGTGCTGGCGGGTGGCCGTGGACCAGGGCGCGGGGCTGGCCGCCGGACTCGACCGGCTGGAGGCGGCACTGCGCGCCGAACGGGACCAACGCGCGGACCTGCGCGCCCAGTTGGCAGGTGCCCGCGCGACGGCCGTGATGCTCGCCGGACTGCCCGTCCTGGGCCTGCTGCTCGGCACCGCGCTCGGTACCGATCCACTGCACGTGCTGCTGCACACCGGCGCGGGACTCGGATGCCTGGTCGTGGGCGGGGCGCTGGAAGGACTGGGCCTTTGGTGGGCGATGCGGATCGTCCGGGGAGCGGAGGCGGCATGAGCGCGGAAGTTGTCCACAGGCTGGGGGTGGCTGTGGGGACGGCGCTGGCTGTCGCATGGGTCGCGCGTCGGCTGGCGGCGATGCGGAGCGAGCAGCGCATGCGGCGGCGCCTGGCGGTGCTGCCGGCCCCCGGCGCCGGCCGCACCGAACGGCGGCTGCCGGTGCGGGAGGCCGCGCGGCGCGGGATGCCTCTCGTGGGGGCGGTGTGTGCCGGATGGCTGCTGATCGGCGGGGTCGCGGGTGTCGCCGTGGGGTCGGTCGTCGCGGGCGGGTTGTGGCGGTGGCGGCTTCGGCAGGAGGCGGCCGGTACGGCGGCGACGGAACGCGATGCTGCCGAGGCGGCCCGGCAACTGCCGCTCGCCGCGGACCTGCTGGCGGCCTGCATCGCGGCGGGAGCCGGGCCTGTGATCGCCGCGCAGGCCGTCGGAGAGGCGCTCGGCGGCCCCGTGGGGGACGGACTGGCACGCGGGGCGGCCGAGGTCCGGCTCGGCGGTGAACCGGGTGACGCGTGGCGGAGACTGGCCGCCGTGCCGGGCGCCGGACCACTGGCGAGGCTGGTGGAACGGGCCGACGTGTCCGGCCTCCCGGCCGCCGGACCGGTCGCCCGGGTGGCCGCCGAGGCCCGCGCCGACTGGGCACGCACGGCGACGGCACGCGCCAGGCGGGCGGCCGTCATGGTCACGGCACCCGTGGGGCTCTGCTTCCTGCCCGCGTTCGTCACGGTGGGCATCCTGCCCGTGGTCATCGGGCTCGCCGACGGGGTGCTGGGTGGGGGTGGGGGGTGATGCCGGGCCACATAGGGCGATGGGAGTCGGCACGGGCAGTCGGCAATCGGCAGTCGACACCCGACAGGCCACAGCTGACAGCTGCGGCGACAGCAAGACCAAACCAGACCAACAAAGTGAGCAATTCCAATTCACGGGGGTTGTGATGTTTCAGGCGATGCGGGCACGGCTGCGTGCCCTGGTGTGCGGGATGCGTACGGCGCGGCGAAGCGCGGGGAGGGACGGCGGAATGGTCACCTCCGAGTACGCGATGGGGATCGTCGCGGCCGTGGCGTTCGCGGTGGTGCTCTACAAGGTGGTGACGAGCGGGCCGGTCACCGCTGAACTGCAGGACATCGTGAAGCAGGCGCTCAATGCGCGGATGTGAGAGGCGACGGGACTCGGACGGCGGGTTCGTGACGGCGGAAGCGGCCTTGGCACTGCCCGTGCTGGTGATGGTCACCGCGCTGCTGGTGGGAGGGCTCATCGCGATACTCGTGCAGATCCAGTGCGTGGACGCGGCACGGTCGGGCGCGCGGGCGGCGGCCCGGCAGGATTCCGCGGACCAGGTCGAGGAGGTGGTCCGCGGCATCGCACCCCGCGGTGCGACGGTCACGATCAGCCGGGAGGACAGCCAGGTCCGGGTGGTGGTCGTGGCGAGGACGCCGCTGCCGTTCGACCTGCGGGCGGAGGCGGTGGCGGACGCGGAGGAGAGCGTAGGCGCCGGGAATCCGGCGGGGGCCCGGGAAACAGCGGAGGTCCGAGAAACAGCGAGGGCCGGGGAAACAGCGGAGGCCGGAACATGAGCGCGCGACTCCTCGACGGAGGCCGGCACATGAAGGCCCGCTTCTCCGATCGAGGTTCCGCGACCGTCTGGAGCGTCGGCGCGATCGGCGTGCTGTGTGTGGTGTTCGGTGTCGTGCTCGCGCTGGGGCAGGTCGTCGTGGTCCGGCATCGTGCGGCCGGCGGGGCCGATCTCGCGGCGCTCGCGGCGGCGGACCACTGGACGCAGGGCGCGGCGGCAGCGTGCGCCCGGGCGGACCGGGTGGCCCGAGCCCAGGGCACGCGGCTCGCACGGTGCGCGGTGACGGGCGAGATCTCGGACGTCACGGCGACGGCGAGACTGGGACCCTTCACGGCCCGGGCCCGCGCCAGAGCCGGACCTGCGGGGCCGGCGGATTCTGCGGTGCATACGGGTTCTGCGGTGCATGCGGGATCTGCGGCCGGCGCGGACAGAAGCCCGAGCCCGCCCCTTGCCGCCACTACTACGAAATCGTATAGTCCGAAATCTTGAATCCCGAATACGTATCACCTGACGGGTCGGCCGTGCTCGAGCTGCAGCGGGCCACCCACGCCACCCTGCAAGTGCTCGCCGCGGAACTCGTCGACCTCGACCTGACCGCTTCCGAGATCAACGCTCTGGCCAACCTCGCCGACGGCCGCCCCCGCACAGTCTCTGAACTGGGTGCGGCCGCAGGCACCCGGCCGACCACGCTGACCAGCGTGCTGGACCGGCTGGAGCGGCGCGGTCACATCACTCGTGGCACCCGTGCCGGTGACCGGCGTTCCGTACTCATCGAACTGACCCCCACCGGCCGCCTGACTGCCGACACGATTCACAAGACCCTGACCGACCTGGAGCACCGCGCGATCGGTGAGCTTCCCCCCGAGGCAGTCGCCGGATTCCACGCGGTTCTGCGGGCGCTGACGGAGGTGTCCCCATGACCCGGATTAGATCCCAGCCCGACGAGGACAGGATTGCCGCCTTCGACGACCTGATGGCCGAGGCGATGGCGTCCGCCGAGTACTTCGGCCACCGGCAGCACATCCATCTGACCTGGATGGCGGTGCGGAAGTACGGCGTTCCCGCGGCAGTCAGCCTGGTCAGCGAAGGCATTCAGCGCACCGCGCGCTATGAGGGAGCACCCCAGAAGTACCACGCGACCATAAGCCGGGCCTGGGTGGAACTCGTGGGGCATCACATGGCCGAAGACGACGCCGAGACCTTTGCCGCCTTCACCGAGCACCACCCATCCCTGCTCGACAAGCGCCTGCTCACCCGCTTCTACCGCCCCGCGACACTGGCGAGCACGCCCGCTCGGACCGGCTGGGTCCCGCCTGACCTCGCCCCGTTCCCCTGGCAGGAGGCCAACCACTGACAGGCCTGCCCCGGGCCGGCTGCGACGGGCCCACTGCCGACACCGGCGCCTACCGCGCTGAACCCCCGGGAGCCTTCGGCCTCTGCGGCTCCGCCACCCCACCCTCCGGAGCCGGCCGACCCTCCGGCTTGGCCGCCCCACCCCCGGCCGCCACCGCGCCCTCCGCCCCCCGCAACAGCACCGTGAGCAGCCGCACCGCTCCCCGCTTGTGCAGAGGGTCGTTGCCGTTGCCGCACTTGGGGGACTGGATGCAGGACGGGCAGCCGGCGTCGCACTCGCAGGAGGCGATGGCCTGGCGGGTGGCGGTGAGCCACTCGCGGGCGGTGTGGAAGGCACGCTCGGCGAACCCCGCGCCGCCGGGGTGGCCGTCGTAGACGAAGACCGTCGGCAGGAGGGTGTCGGGGTGGAGCGGCACGGACACGCCGCCGATGTCCCAGCGGTCGCAGGTCGCGAAGAGGGGCAGCATGCCGATCGACGCGTGCTCGGCGGCGTGCAGGGCGCCGCCGAGGATCTCGGGGGTGATCCGGGCGGCGTCGAGCTGGTCCTCGGTGACCGTCCACCACACGGCGCGGGTGCGCAGCGTGCGGGGCGGCAGATCGAGCTTGGTCTCGCCCAGCACCTCACCCGTGATCAGACGTCGGCGCAGGAAGGAGACCACTTGGTTGGTGACCTCGACGGAGCCGTAGCACAGGCGCCCGTCGCCCCAGGGGACCTCGATGTCGGTCTCCAGGACGGAGATCGCCGTCGTGTCGCGGGCGACCGTCGAATAGGGCGGAGCGGCCTGTTCGACCAGGGCGACGGAGTCCTCCAGGTCGAGCGAGCGCACCAGGTAGGTGCGGCCCTGGTGGAGGTGGACCGCGCCCTCGTGGACGGTCGCGTGCGCGGCGCCCTCGTCCACCGTGCCCAGCAATCGGCCCGTCCTGGCCTCGACGACCTGGACCGGCCGGCCGCCCTCGCCGCGGATGTCGGTGAGGTCGGCGGCCCGCTCGCGGCGGGTCCAGTGCCAGGCCCTGGTGCGGCGGCGCAGCAGTCTCGCGGCCTCCAGCTGGGGGAGCAGTTCGTCGCAGGCGGGGCCGAACAGTTCCAGGTCGTCGTCGGTCAGCGGCAGCTCCGCGGCGGCGGCGCACAGGTGCGGGGCCAGCACGTACGGGTTGTCGGGGTCGAGGACGGTGGACTCCACGGGCTGCTCGAACAGGGCCTCGGGGTGGTGCACGAGGAACGTGTCCAGGGGGTCGTCGCGGGCGACCAGCACGGCGAGGGCGCCCTGCCCGGAGCGTCCGGCCCGGCCCGCCTGCTGCCACAGGGAGGCGCGGGTGCCCGGGTAGCCGGCGATGACCACGGCGTCCAGGCCGGAGATGTCCACGCCGAGTTCCAGGGCGTTGGTCGCGGCCAGGCCGAGGAGTTCCCCGGAGTGGATGGCGCGTTCCAGGGCGCGGCGCTCCTCGGGGAGGTAGCCGCCGCGGTAGGCCGCGACACGCCGGGCGAGGGAGCGGTCGACCTCGGCGAGGCGTTCCTGGGCGATGACGGAGATCAGCTCGGCGCCGCGCCGGGAGCGGACGAAGGTGACCGAGCGAATGCCCTGCACGGTGAGGTCGGTCAGCAGGTCGGCGGCCTCGGCGGTGGCGGTGCGGCGGACGGGGGCGCCCTTCTCGCCGTGCAGGTCGGTGAGCGGGGGCTCCCACAGGGCGAACACCAGTTCGCCGCGCGGTGAGGCGTCGTCGGCGACTTCGACCACCGGCAGGCCGGTCAGGCGCCGGGCGGCGACCGAGGGTTCGGCGGCCGTCGCGGAGGCCAGCAGGAAGACGGGGCAGGAGCCGTAGCGGGCGCAGAGCCGGCGCAGTCGGCGCAGCACCTGGGCGACGTGCGAGCCGAAGACGCCGCGGTAGGTGTGGCACTCGTCGACGACGACGTACTTCAGCGCCTTCAGGAAGGAGGCCCAGCGGGGATGGGAGGGCAATATGCCGCGGTGCAGCATGTCCGGGTTGGTCAGGACGTAGTTGGCGTACTGGCGGATCCACTCGCGTTCCTCGACGGGCGTGTCGCCGTCGTACACGGCGGCGCGCGCGGAATGGCCGAGACGGTGTGAAAGTTCCTTCACCGATCGGCACTGGTCCGCCGCAAGTGCCTTGGTCGGGGCCAGGTACAGGGCGGTGGCGCCACGGCCGTTCGGGGCCTCGGCGCCGTCCAGGAGGCTGGACAGGACCGGCACGAGATACGCCAGGGACTTGCCCGAGGCGGTGCCGGTGGCGACGACCACCGACTCGCCGTCCAGGGCGTGCTCGGCCGCGCGGGCCTGGTGCTCCCACGGGTGCTCGATGCCCGCTGCCTGCACGGCGGCGACGACCTCGGGCCGGATCCGGTCCGGCCAGACGGCATGGCGCCCCTCGCGCGGGGGCAAGTGCTCCGTATGAGTGATGCGCGAAGCACGGCTCGGCCCGGCGGCGAGCCGGTCCAGAACCGTGCCCGGATGCAGGCGGGAGACGGGGTCCGTCGTGGGGCGATCGGATCGGTGATTCTTGGCCATCGGCTCCGAGTGTGTCACTGGCGTGACGGACAATGGAGTCAAGGCGTCGTGCACGCCTGCCGGTAAGTGATTGAATGCCATCGCGGCTGGCGAACCGTCCCGGGGGCTTCAAGCAGAGGTGCCCGAGGGGCGACCGCTCGATAGCAAGGTGCTGGAGGATCCGTGGACCTGTCCCTGTCGACCCGTACCGTCGGCGATCGTACGGTCGTCGAGGTCGGTGGCGAAATCGACGTATATACCGCGCCCAAGCTGCGCGAGCAGCTGGTCGAGCTGGTGAACGACGGGAGTTTCCACCTCGTCGTCGACATGGAGGGCGTGGACTTCCTCGACTCCACCGGGCTCGGCGTGCTGGTCGGCGGTCTCAAGCGTGTGCGTGCCCACGAGGGCTCGTTGCGCCTGGTCTGCAACCAGGAGCGCATTCTCAAGATCTTCCGCATTACCGGCCTCACCAAGGTGTTCCCGATCCACACCTCGGTCGAGGAAGCGGTGGCGGCCACCGACTGACCACTCCGCCCCGGGCCACGCGCCCGGGGCGCCCGATTCGACCGAAGGGGGCGGGCCGTCGACGGCCCGGTCCTCCGACCGCCCGCCCGTCGCGAGGGGGATGCATGGCCACCGTCGAACTCCGCTTCAGCGCGCTGCCCGAGCACGTCAGGACCGCCCGCCTCGTGGCGGCAGCGGTGGCGCGCAGGGCCGGGGTGGACGAGGCGGTCCTCGACGAGGTACGGCTCGCCGTCGGCGAGGCCTGCAGCCGCGCCGTCGGGCTGCACCAGTCGGGTGGAATCACCGCGCCGGTGCAGGTGGTGCTGATCGAGGAGGAGAAGCAGTTCTCCATCGAGGTCGGCGACGAGGCGCCGCACGCCGTTCCCGGTGAGCGGGCCCCCGGCGACGCGCCGGGCGACGCGGACGTGGAGACCGACGAGGACGAGATGGGCCTCGCCGTCATCAGCGGTCTCGTGGACGACGTGGAGGTCTCCGCCGGAGCGCACGGCGGGCTGATCCGCATGACGTGGCCGACCGACCAGCCGACCGGTGTGCTCCCCTGACGCGGTCCGCCACGTCCCGCTGTACCCCGAAGGGCCCTACTCCGTAGGGCCCCTTTTGCGTGGCAGCCGCCGGGGCCCGCGCCTACAGTGATCCCGAGCGATTCTTTTCGTGAACCCATTCACGATCAGTCGCGCGAAAATTCGATCACGCGACAATGCCCCAAAGGCATTACTCCTTTCGGGTTCGGGAGCCTGGGTCGATCATTTGCCAAAAGGCATGTGAAGGCTGATTCCGCTTACTGCGCACTGTTTTGATCAGGTCCGGCTACCTACAATCCGTCCACATCTTGAGCTCAGCCCAAGCGTCAAGGAGGACGAATGGCGGAGCTTTCTCTCCCCCCTCAGTTGGACCCCCATCAGCTGGACCGGCCCACCACTTTCGCCGCCGCGGTGCTGACGGACGAAAACCGCGTGCTCGTCGTGGTGATCGCCCTCGTCGCCCTGGCGGCACTCGTGGTCGCGGGCGTCCTGGTGCGCCAGGTACTCGCGGCCGACGAGGGCACCGACAGCATGAAGAAGATCGCGGCAGCGATCCAGGAAGGCGCGAACGCCTATCTGGCCCGCCAGCTGCGCACGCTCGGCGTATTCGCCGTGATCGTGTTCTTCCTGCTCATGCTGCTGCCCGCGGACGACTGGAATCAGCGTGCCGGGCGGTCGGTGTTTTTCCTGATCGGCGCGGCGTTCTCGGCGGCCACCGGCTATATCGGCATGTGGCTCGCCGTGCGCAGCAATGTCCGGGTCGCCGCGGCGGCCCGGGAAGCGACACCGGCGGCGGGCGAACCGGAAAAGGATCTCACCCTCGTTTCGCACAAAGCCATGAAGATCGCCTTTCGCACGGGCGGCGTCGTCGGCATGTTCACGGTGGGGCTCGGCCTGCTGGGTGCCTCCTGCGTGGTGCTGGTGTACGCGGCCGACGCGCCGAAGGTGCTCGAGGGCTTCGGGCTCGGCGCGGCGCTGATCGCGATGTTCATGAGGGTCGGTGGCGGCATCTTCACCAAGGCCGCGGACGTCGGCGCCGACCTCGTCGGCAAGGTCGAGAAGGGCATCCCGGAGGACGACCCGCGCAACGCCGCGACCATCGCCGACAACGTGGGCGACAACGTCGGGGACTGCGCGGGCATGGCGGCCGACCTCTTCGAGTCGTACGCCGTGACGCTGGTGGCCGCGCTGATCCTCGGCAAGGTGGCCTTCGGCGACTCGGGGCTGGCGTTCCCGCTGCTCGTGCCGGCGATCGGCGTGCTCACCGCGATGATCGGCATCTTCGCGGTGGCGCCGCGGAGGGCCGACCGCAGCGGCATGAGCGCGATCAACCGGGGCTTCTTCATCTCGGCCGTGATCTCGCTCGTGCTGGTGGCGGTGGCCGTCTACCTCTACCTGCCCGGCACGTACGCGGAGCTGGAGGGGGTCACCGACGCGGTGATCCAGGCCAAGAGCGGCGACCCGCGGGTCCTCGCGCTCGTCGCGGTGGCGATCGGCATCGTGCTGGCCGCGGTGATCCAGCAGCTGACGGGCTACTTCACCGAGACGACCCGGCGGCCGGTCAGGGACATCGGCAAGACCTCGCTCACCGGCCCCGCGACCGTGGTCCTGGCCGGCATCTCGGTCGGCCTCGAATCGGCCGTCTACACCGCCCTGCTGATCGGCCTCGGCGTGTACGGGGCGTTTCTGCTGGGCGGTACGTCGATCATGCTGGCGCTGTTCGCGGTGGCGCTCGCGGGCACCGGCCTGCTCACCACGGTCGGTGTGATCGTCGCGATGGACACCTTCGGACCGGTCTCCGACAACGCGCAGGGCATCGCCGAGATGTCCGGCGACGTCGAGGGCGCCGGCGCGCAGGTGCTCACCGACCTGGACGCGGTTGGCAACACCACCAAGGCCATCACCAAGGGCATCGCGATCGCCACGGCCGTGCTCGCGGCGGCGGCGCTGTTCGGCTCGTACCGTGACGCGATCACGACCGGCGCGCGGGACGTGGGCGAGAAACTCACCGGCGAGGGCGCGCCGATGACCCTGATGATGGACATCTCGCAGCCGAACAACCTCGTCGGCCTGATCGCGGGCGCGGCGGTCGTCTTCCTCTTCTCGGGGCTGGCGATCAACGCGGTGTCGCGGTCGGCGGGTGCCGTGGTCTTCGAGGTCCGCCGGCAGTTCCGCGAGCGGCCCGGGATCATGAACTACACGGAGAAACCGGAGTACGGCAAGGTCGTCGACATCTGCACCCGGGATGCCCTGCGGGAACTCGCCACGCCCGGGCTGCTGGCCGTGCTGGCACCCATCTTCATCGGGTTCACGCTCGGCGTCGGAGCGCTCGGCGCGTTCCTGGCGGGCGCGATCGGCGCGGGCACGCTGATGGCGGTGTTCCTCGCCAACTCCGGTGGCGCCTGGGACAACGCCAAGAAGCTGGTGGAGGACGGCCACCACGGCGGCAAGGGCAGCGAAGCCCACGCGGCGACGGTCATCGGTGACACGGTCGGCGACCCGTTCAAGGACACCGCGGGTCCCGCGATCAACCCGCTGCTGAAGGTGATGAACCTGGTGGCGCTGCTCATCGCCCCGGCGGTCATCAAGTTCTCCTACGGCCCCGACGAGAACATCGGCGTCAGGATCGCGATCGCGGTCCTCGCCCTCGGCGTCGTCGTCGGCGCGGTCTACGTCTCCAAGCGGCGCGGCATCGCCATGGGTGACGAAGACAACGCCGGTTCGGCGCCCAAGTCGGCCGACCCGGCGGTGGTTTCCTAGCGGCCGGGCCGAGGGCGGGGCAAGATCCCAGCTCAAAGGGCGGGCGGGCGGAGCGCGTTGTCGCGTCGCCCGCCCGCGTCCGTGCGTTCACCGTGGTCGTGAGGCTTCTCTCGCTTGGTGCAAATGGCTTCAATAGGGTCATAACGGATGGACGGCATGCGTTTGTCGCCCATCTGGCGTGTATGTTCCGGGGCCGAGAGCCATGGAAGGGACCAATCCGGTGAACAAGAAGCTCGCGGCCGCACTGTCCGGCGGTGCGGTACTGGTACTGGCGCTGACGGGTTGCGGCAGCGACGACAACGACCAGCTGGACTCCTGGGCCAAGCAGGTCTGCGACGCGGTGCAGCCGCAGGCCAAGAAGATCGCGGACGCCAACGCCGCGATCCAGAAGGAGACCTCGGACAACAGCACGCCGGAAGAGGTCCAGAAGACCGACTCCAAAGCCTTCCAGGACATGTCCGACGCCTACAAGGCGATCGGCTCCGCCGTCGACCGGGCCGGTGCGCCGGACGTCGAGAACGGCGAGAAGAAGCAGAAGGACGCGGTGAAGGAGCTCAACGGCATCTCCGCCTCCTACGCCTCCCTGAAGAAGCAGGTCGACGCGCTCGACACCAAGGACCAGGCGAAGTTCGCCGACGGCCTCAAGGACGTCGCCGCCGAGCTGGACAAGCTCAGCAAGAGCGGCAACAACGCCCTGAAGACGCTGGAGGAGGGCGAGGTCGGCAAGGCCATGGGCAAGCAGCCCAGCTGCAAGTCGGCCACCGCGTCGGCCTCCGCCACCAAGAGCTGACCTCCCGTCGGCGCCCCCTCGGCTCCCCGGCACGCGCGTGTGCGGGGAGCCGACGCGCACGCGCGCGATGTCGGTGGGAGCGGACACAATGGGTGCGTGAGTAACGCCACCCTGTCCCCGCTGCCCTCCGCCGACCGACCCGAGACCGCCGCCCGGCTCCGCGACGCCCTGCTCGCGGCCTCCTTCACCGCCGACGGACTGCTCGACCTGCTCGGCGCCCCCGCGTACGCGGCGCTGGCGCGCAGCGAGACCGTGCCCGCGCTCCGGGCGACCCGCGGGGACTCGCCGCTGGAGATGCTCGTCCGGCTGTTCCTGCTCCAGCAGCCGGTGCCGCACGCGCGCGTGGCGGACGCCCTGCCCGTCGACGCCTGCCTGGAAGCCGGCTGGCTGGTGCGCACGGGCGGCGACGAGATCGCCGCGACCGTGGACGTACGGCCGTACGGCGGGCCCGGCGGCGAGGACTGGTTCATCGTGTCCGACCTCGGCTGCGCCGTCGGCGGCGCGGGCGGCATCGGCAGCCGCGACGAGGGCGTCGTCCTCGGCGTCGGCGGCGCCTCCACGACGCTGGCCGGCATCACCGTGCGTACGCCCGTCGCCGCCGCGCTCGATCTCGGCACCGGGTCCGGCATCCAGGCGCTGCACGCCTCCCGGCACGCCACGCGCGTGACGGCGACGGACGTGAACCCGCGCGCCCTGCACATCACCGCGCTCACACTGGCGCTGTCCGGCGCCCCGGCCGTCGATCTGCGCGAGGGCTCGCTGTTCGAGCCGGTCCGGCAGGACGAGACGTACGACCTGATCGTGTCGAACCCGCCGTTCGTGATCTCGCCCGGCGCCCGGCTGACCTACCGCGACGGCGGGATGGGCGGGGACGATCTGTGCCGCACGCTCGTTCAGCAGGCGGGGGAGCGGCTGACCGAGGGCGGGTTCGCGCAGTTCCTCGCCAACTGGCAGCACGTCGAGGGGGAGGACTGGCAGGACAGACTCAGGTCATGGGTGCCGCGCGGCTGCGACGCCTGGATCGTGAAGCGCGAGGTGCAGGACGTCACGCAGTACGCCGAGCTGTGGCTCAGGGACGCCGGGGACCACCGGGCCGACCCGGTCGAGTACCAGGCGCGGTACGACGCGTGGCTGGACGAGTTCGAGGCGCGCAAGGTGAAGGCGGTGGGGTTCGGATGGATCACGCTGCGCAGGACCGGCTCCGCCGTGCCGTCGGTCACCGCCGAGGAGTGGCCGCACCCGGTCGAGCAGCCGCTCGGCGACGCGGTGCGGGCGTACTTCTCCCGCCTCGACTACCTGCGCACGCACGACGACGCGGCGCTGCTCGAACAGCACTTCAGGCTCGCCGAAGAGATCGTGCAGGAGCAGGTCGGGCTGCCCGGGGCCGAGGACCCGGAGCACGTCGTGCTGCGGCAGAACCGCGGCATGCGCCGGGCCACCAAGGTCGACACGGTCGGCGCGGGCTTCGCGGGCGTCTGCGACGGCTCGATGAGCGCGGGCCGCATCCTGGACGCCATCGCCCAGCTGCTCGGCGAGGACCCGGTGCTGCTGCGCGACCGCACGCCCGCGCAGATCCGGCTGCTGGTGGAGCAGGGGTTCCTGGAGCCGGTGGGGTGACGTCCGCGCTCCGTGACCCCGGGGCGTGAGCCGCGGTGGTGCCCAGGGGCCGTGACCGGGCGGGCTCCGGCGCGGGCCGCGAGACGGCGAATTCACGCCGACCTGAACATGTGGCCGAAGTGATACCCGCGACACGGGAGCCGGACGGGAGTGACCGGCATCTCGTCCCGGGGAGGATCGTCCGGCGCCGCGGGCCGGACGGAGACGGGCGGAGCCGGGACACGCCGGGGCCGCGTTCACCTCAGGTTCGCCTCTGTGCCGCCCGCGCGTGTCAGTCTCGCGTCACTGGGGACCCGCGGTCGGGAGAAAAGGGGCGCTGAAGCCATGGAGAGCGGACCGGCGATCTTCTCGGGACTCGTGTTCGCCCTGTTCGGGGGCGGTCTCGCGGTGTGGACCGGCACCCGGCTGCGACAGCGCCGCCCCGTGGCGGACGGTGTGAGTCCCGTCGCATCGGCGGCCGTCGCGGGCGTCGCCGCCCTGCTCGCGCTCGCTGTCGGAACGTGGTGCTTCACCCGCGTCTGAGCGGCGCCGGCTCCCGCACCCGGGGAGCGGAGCGGATCTTCGAAAGGACCGCCGCTCCAATAAATGGGAGGCACGGCTCCGCATAGCGCCGAACGGGCTGGTCGGCACTTCGGGCGGCAGGAATGGTGGTAGTCGGGTTACCGTTCGAGTGGCCGTTGCGGGCTTTTACCGTTTGACACGGGGGCGGGATGTACCGTCACACTCCGCAGCGTGAGCACGACCCGCCCCCGGGAATCAAGGCCTGGGGAGACCCAGCGTCGACCGGAGAGAAGAGCGAAGTTGTCCCCGACCAGCGAGACCGCGAACGGCGGCCGCCGACTCGTCATCGTCGAGTCGCCTGCCAAGGCGAAGACGATCAAGGGCTATCTCGGCCCTGGATACATCGTCGAGGCGAGCGTCGGGCACATTCGCGACCTCCCCAACGGCGCTGCCGAGGTGCCCGACAAGTACACCGGTGAGGTCCGCCGCCTCGGTGTGGACGTCGAACACGACTTCCAGCCGATCTATGTGGTCAACGCCGACAAGAGGGCGCAGGTCAAGAAGCTCAAGGACCTGCTGAAGGAATCCGACGAGCTCTTCCTCGCCACCGATGAGGACCGCGAGGGCGAGGCCATCGCCTGGCACCTCCAGGAAGTCCTCAAGCCCAAGATCCCCGTGAAGCGCATGGTGTTCCACGAGATCACCAGGGACGCGATCCGGGAAGCCGTGGCCAACCCGCGTCAGCTCAACCAGAAGCTGGTCGACGCCCAGGAGACCCGCCGCATCCTCGACCGTCTCTACGGCTACGAGGTCTCGCCGGTCCTGTGGAAGAAGGTCATGCCGCGCCTGTCGGCCGGCCGTGTCCAGTCCGTCGCGACCCGGCTCGTGGTCGAGCGGGAACGCGAGCGCATGGCGTTTCGTTCTGCTGAGTACTGGGACCTGACGGGCACCTTCGCGACCGGCCGCGCAGGGGACTCGTCGGACCCGTCGTCGCTGGTCGCCCGCCTCCAGACCGTCGACGGCAGGCGGGTCGCGCAGGGCCGCGACTTCGACTCCCTGGGACAACTGAAGAGCGCGAACACCCTCCACCTCGACGAGGCGAACGCCCGCGCCCTGGCCGCCGCCCTGGACAGCACGCGCTTCGCGGTCCGCTCCGTCGAATCGAAGCCGTACCGCCGCTCGCCGTACGCCCCGTTCCGTACGACGACGCTGCAACAGGAGGCCAGCCGCAAGCTCGGCTTCGGCGCGAAGGCCACCATGCAGATCGCGCAGAAGCTGTACGAGAACGGCTACATCACCTACATGCGTACGGACTCCACGACGCTGAGTGAGACGGCGATCGCCGCCGCCCGCGCCCAGGTCACGCAGCTGTACGGCGCCGACTACCTGCCGCCGCAGCCCCGTACGTACGCCGGCAAGGTCAAGAACGCGCAGGAGGCGCACGAGGCGATCCGCCCCTCCGGCGACCGCTTCCGCACGCCTGCCGAGACCGGACTGACCGGTGACCAGTTCCGGCTGTACGAACTGATCTGGAAGCGGACCGTCGCCTCCCAGATGAAGGACGCGACCGGCAACAGCGTCACCGTCAAGATCGGCGGCACCGCCTCCGACGGCCGGGACGTCGAGTTCAGCGCGTCCGGCAAGACGATCACCTTCCACGGCTTCCTGAAGGCGTACGTCGAGGGCGCCGACGACCCGAACGCCGAGCTGGACGACCGCGAGCGCCGGCTGCCGCAGGTCACCGAGGGCGACGCGCTGACGGCCGAGGAGATCACGGTCGACGGCCACGCCACCAAGCCCCCGGCCCGCTACACCGAGGCCAGCCTCGTCAAGGAACTCGAAGAGCGCGAGATCGGCCGCCCGTCGACGTACGCGTCGATCATCGGCACGATCCTCGACCGCGGCTACGTGTTCAAGAAGGGCACGGCCCTCGTGCCGTCCTTCCTGTCCTTCGCCGTGGTCAACCTCCTGGAGAAGCACTTCGGGCGCCTCGTCGACTACGACTTCACCGCCCGCATGGAGGACGACCTCGACCGCATCGCCCGCGGCGAGGCCCAGGCCGTGCCCTGGCTGAAGCGCTTCTACTTCGGCGAGGGCCCCGACCAGGGCGGCGGCGCGGCCGACGCCGGCAACGGCGACGGGGACCACCTCGGCGGCCTCAAGGAGCTCGTGACCGACCTGGGCGCGATCGATGCGCGCGAGGTGTCGTCGTTCCCGGTGGGCAACGGCATCGTGCTGCGCGTCGGCCGCTACGGCCCGTACATCGAGCGGGGCGAGAAGGACACAGAGCAGCACCAGCGCGCGGACATCCCCGACGACCTCGCGCCGGACGAGCTGACCGTCGAACTCGCCGAGGAACTGCTCGCCAAGCCGAGCGGCGACTACGAACTGGGCACCGACCCGCAGACCGGCCACACCATCGTCGCCAAGGACGGCCGCTACGGCCCGTACGTCACGGAGATCCTCCCCGAGGGCACCCCGAAGACGGGCAAGAACGCCGTCAAGCCGCGCACGGCCTCCCTCTTCAAGTCGATGTCGCTGGACACGGTGACCCTCGAGGACGCGCTGAAGCTGATGTCGCTGCCGCGCGTCGTCGGCACCGACGCCGACGGCCAGGAGATCACCGCGCAGAACGGCCGCTACGGCCCGTACCTGAAGAAGGGGACGGACTCGCGGTCCCTGCAGTCCGAGGACCAGCTGTTCACGATCACGCTGGAAGAGGCGCTGGCGATCTACGCCCAGCCCAAGCAGCGCGGTCGCGCCGCGGCCAAGCCGCCGCTGAAGGAACTCGGCGAGGACCCGGTCAGCGGCAAGCCGGTCGTGGTCAAGGACGGCCGCTTCGGCCCGTACGTGACCGACGGGGAGACCAACGCGACCCTGCGCTCCGGCGACAGCGTCGAGACGATCACCCCCGAGCGCGGCTTCGAGCTGCTCGCCGAGAAGCGCGCCAAGGGCCCCGCCAAGAAGACGGCGAAGAAGGCCGCCGCGAAGAAGGCACCGGCCAAGAAGACGGCCGCGGCGAAGAAGACGACGGCCGCCAAGAAGACCGCGGCGAAGAAGACGGCTGCCAAGAAGACGACGGCCGCCAAGACGTCCGAGGACTGAGCACGTCCGAGGACTGGGCGCTCCTCAGGAACGCCGGCTTCCGGGAGTGGTGAAGTCCCCTCCCGGTCGGCGGAGTTCGCAACCTCCCGATACGCCCGGATTTGCGAAACGAACGCCCCGGCGCCCGCGCGGCGCCGGGGCGGCCATACGTTCGGGCGGGTCCCCCGGACTGTCGGCGGGGCCCGATAGGCTGAAAGCATGACGCGAGCCGAGCAGCCAGCCGAGCAGCCAACGGCCCCTCACCCGGCCCCCGACGACGCACTGGTCGCGGACTCACGCGAGCGTGCCGTCCGGGCGCTGCTGCGCCAGCCGCAGCTGAAGAGGTTGTGGAGCGCACAGCTCGTAGGGGGTGTCGGCGACACCCTCGCCCTCCTCGTCCTGGTCGTCCTCGTCCTGCAGGCGGCGATCGCCGAGGGCTCCTTCGGGGGCGGCTACCGGGGCGTGGCGTTCGCAGTGGCGACCGTTTTCGCCGTGCGCATCCTCGCCACCCTGCTCTTCGGGGCGGTCCTCCTCGGCCCGCTCACGTCGCTGACCTCGCCCGACGGCCCGCTCGACCGCCGCTGGACCATGGTCGGCGCGGACGGGCTGCGGGCCGCGCTGCTGATCGTCGCGCCGCTGTGGATCGACTGGATGCCGGACGACGCCCTGGCCGTCCTCCTCGTCACCGCCTTCGTGACCGGTGTCGCCGAGCGGTTCTGGGGAGTGTGCAAGGAGAGCGCCGCGCCCGCCCTGCTGCCCGCACCGCCCCCGGAAGGCGCGACGGTACGGCCGCTGCCGGACCACATGGACGCCCTGCGCCGCCTGTCGCTGCGGACCGGCTTCGTGGCGATACCCCTCGCGGGCGCCCTGCTGGTCGTCGCCGCCCTGGTGAACAACCTGCTCGGCGCCGGCATCGCCTGGTTCGCCCAGCACCAGGCGGCCCTCGCCTCGTACGTCGCGGCGGGACTGTTCGCCGCGTCCCTGTCCGTGCTGACGTTCCTTGAGCTGCCCGGCACGCGCACCCCCCGCGCGCGGTCGCCGCTGGAGGGGCTGCGCCGCCCGAAGTCGGCCGACGGCGGCGGAGAGAAGGGCCGTACCGGTGCGATACCGCTGCTCGTCGTGGCCTGCGCGGCCGTCGCGGGTGCGGTGGCCGCCGCGGTCGGCGTGACCGTGCTGCACGCCAAGGACCTGGGCGGCGGCCCCGTCCTGTTCGGCCTGCTGGTGCTCGCGCTGACCGGCGGCGTCGTCGTCGGCATCCGCACGGCGCCCGCCGTCCTGCCCGCGCTGTCCCGGCGGCGGCTGCTCGCGCTCGCCATCGCCGCCACGGGCGTCGCGCTGCTGGCGGCGGGCCTCGTCCCGGACGTCACCAGCGTCCTGGTGATCCTCGCGCTGGCCGGAGTCGGCGCGGGCGTGGCCGCCAACACCGGGCACACGCTGCTCGACCAGGAGACCGAGACGCAACGCCGCGCGCGGGTCACCGAACACCTGCACGCGGTCGTACGGGTCTTCGTGGCGCTCGGCGCGGTGATCGCTCCCGTGGTGGCCGCGGGCATCGGGCCGCACCGGCTGGAGAACGGCAAGTTCGTGTTCGCGCACGGCGGTGCCGCGTTCACGCTGATGCTGGTCGGCGCGCTGCTGCTGCCGGTGGCCGCGCTGGTGCTGGCCAAGATCGACGACCGGTCCGGCGTGCCGCTGCGGCACGACTTGCGGGACGCGGTCCTCGGCGGCGACGACCCGGAGCCCGCGCCCGCCGCGTCCGGCTTCTTCATCGCCCTGGAGGGCGGCGACGGCGCCGGCAAGTCCACGCAGGCCGAGGCGCTCGCCGAGTGGATCAGGTCCAAGGGCCACGAGGTCGTGCTCACCCGCGAGCCGGGGGCGACGCCGGTCGGCAAGCGGCTGCGCTCCATCCTGCTCGACGTCTCCAGCGCCGGGCTCTCGCACCGCGCGGAGGCCCTGCTGTACGCGGCCGACCGCGCGGAGCACGTGGACACCGTCGTACGGCCCGCGCTGGAGCGCGGCGCGGTGGTGATCTCCGACCGGTACATCGACTCCTCGGTGGCCTACCAGGGCGCGGGCCGCGACCTGT
Source organism: Streptomyces sp. NPDC051207 (assembly GCF_040682395.1). NCBI lineage: Bacteria > Bacillati > Actinomycetota > Actinomycetes > Kitasatosporales > Streptomycetaceae > Streptomyces > Streptomyces sp. NPDC051207. Next base: position 87,225 of record NZ_JBFBAX010000019.1, read on the forward strand.
CGCCGACCGAGATCGCCCGGATCAACCGCTGGGCGACCAACGGGCTCGTCCCGAACCTGACCGTGCTGCTGGATGTCGCCCCCGAGACCGCGCGTGAGCGGTTCACCGAGGCGCCGGACCGGCTGGAGTCGGAGCCCGCGGAGTTCCACGCACGCGTGCGGTCCGGTTTCCTCACGCTGGCCGCGGCCGACCCCGGGCGCTATCTGGTGGTGGACGCCGGCCAGGAGCCCGAGGCCGTCACCGCCGTCGTACGACACCGGCTCGACCGGGTGCTGCCGCTGTCCGAGGCCGAGATCCAGGCCCGCGAGGAGGCCCGCCGGAAGGCCGAGGAAGAAGCCCGCCGGAAGGCCGAGGAAGAGGCCCGGCGCAAGGCCGAGGAGGAGCGCCTGGAGCGCGAGCGCCAGGAGCAGCTGGCCCGGCTGCGCGCCGAGGAGGAGGAGCGCAAGCGGCGCGAGCTGGAGGAGGCGCAGCGCCGCGAGGCCGAGCGGCAGGCCGAGGAGGCCCGGCAGCGGGCCGAGGAGGCGCGCCGCAAGGCGGAGGAGGAGCGGGCCCGGCTCCTCGCCGAGGAGAAGGCGCGCGCCGAGGAGGAAGCCCGGCGCAGGGCCGAGGAGGAGCGGCGCCGCATGCAGGCCGAGGAGGAGGCACGACTGCGTGCCGAGGCCGAGGCGATGCGGCTGGAGAAGCAGCGGAAGGCCGAGGAGGCGCTGCTGCGCGCCGAGGAGGCCCGGCGCCAGGCGGAGGCGGCAGCGGCCGCGGCAGCGGCGGGACCGAAGCCGGCGGCGCCCGAGGCGGCTGCGGCTCCCCGGTCGGCGCCGGCGCAGGACGGGGCGACCGTGCCGACGCCGGTCGCCGGGACCGGTGAGGACACCACGGTGCTGCGGCCGGTCCGCGACGAGCGTGACCCGCGGAGCGGGGCGGGGCGGGTCTCCGAGACGGAGGAGACCAGGGAGCTGCCCAAGCCGGTACCGGGGGCGAGCGAGGAGACGGCGGTGCTGCCGACGGTGCCGAGGGCTGCCGACGAGACGGCGGTGCTGCCGTCGGTGGCGGATGCGGGTGAGGAGACGGCCGCGCCGCCGCCGGTCCCGGGCGCTGCCGACGAGACGGCCGTCCTGCCTCCGGTGCGTGGGGACGGACTCGGGGACCGGGTTCCGCCGGGCTACTTCCGGGACGAGCAGCCCCCGCCCCGGCCGGACGGCACCGAGGACCGCACGCGCGAGCTGCCCCAGGTGGACGCCGAGGAGGCCGCCCCCCGCCGCCGTCAGCGCTCCGACTGGGCCGAGGAGACCCCGCTGGACGACCTGCCGACGCTGGCGGACGAACTGCTGGGCCCGCACGAGGACGAGGACGGAGGCCGGGGTCGGGGGCGGCGGCGCTGAGCGTCGGGTTCCGCGTGCGGTGCGGGGGTGCCCGGGCTGAGTGCGGGTGCCGCTGGCTGAAGATCCGCTGGACGGCGCTGAGCTGCTGAACGCCATGCCGCGACCGGCGCCGGCCGACCGGAATCCGGCGCCGCGCCCGCCACTGTCCTTCCGCAACCCCATGCCACGCCCGGCGTTGGCCTGTCGGAATTTGGCGCCGCGCCCGCCACTGTCCTTTCGCAACTCCATGCCACGACCGGCGTTGGCCTGTCGCCATCCGGGGCCGCGCCCGGCGTCGCCCTTCGGCACCCCATGCCACGCCGGCGTGGGCCGGCCGGACCGCTCGGCCGCGCCCGGAGCTGCCCTGCCGGACCCGCTGCCGTACCCGGCGCCGGGAGTCCTCGCCCCGCCCGGGCGTGCGGGATTGTCAGTGCCCGCCCGCACAATGGATCCCGCAAGACCGAACGTGTTGGAAGGGCGGCGTGACCCATGACGGTGTGGGACGACCTCGTAGGGCAGGAGCGGGTGAGCGAACAACTCGCCGCCGCCGCCCGGGACGCCGACGCCCTGGTGACCGCGGCGGCGACCGACGCGCCCCCGCCCGAGGCGTCGAAGATGACGCACGCCTGGCTGTTCACGGGCCCGCCCGGCGCCGGGTACGTCCAGGCTGCGCGTGCCTTCGCCGCCGCCCTGCAGTGCGTGAGCCCCGACCGCGCGCTCGGCGGCGCCCCCGGCTGCGGCTTCTGCGACGGCTGCCACACGGCCCTGATCGGCACGCACGCGGACGTCACCACGGTCACGGCGGTCGGCGCGCAGATCCGGGCCGAGGACATGAGGGACACGGTCCGCAAGTCGTTCACCGCACCGGCGACCGGCCGCTGGCAGGTGATCCTCGTGGAGGACGCCGAGCGCCTGAACGAGAAGTCGGCGAACGCCGTGCTCAAGGCCGTCGAGGAGCCCGCGTCCCGCACGGTGTGGCTGCTGTGCGCGCCGTCGGTCGAGGACGTGCTGCCCACCATCCGCTCCCGTTGCCGCCACCTGACGCTGAGCACGCCGTCGGTGGAGGCCGTCGCGGACATGCTCGTCCGGCGCGAGGGCGTCGAACCGGACGTCGCGCTGGCCGCCGCCCGCGCCACCCAGGGACATGTGGAGCGGGCGCGCCGGCTGGCCACCGACCCGGCGGCCCGCGAGCGCCGCGCCGCCGTGCTCAAGCTGCCGCTGCGCGTCGACGACATCGGCGGCTGCCTCCGGGCCGCCCAGGAACTCGTTGACGCCGCCGCCGCGGACGCCAAGGTGCTCGCCGACGAGACGGACGCCAAGGAGACCGAGGAGATGAAGGCGGCGCTCGGCGCGGCGCAGGGCGGCCGGCTGCCGCGCGGCACGGCGGGCGTGATCAAGGACCTGGAGGACAACCAGAAACGCCGCCGGACGCGGACGCAGCGCGACAGCCTGGACGTCGCCCTGTCCGACCTCACCGCCTTCTACCGCGACGTCCTCGCCCTCCAGCTCGGCTCCCGCATCGCGATCGCCAACGTCGACGCCGAGGACGCCCTGGGCCGGATCGCCCGCAGCAGCACCCCCGAGTCCACCCTGCGTCGCATAGAGGCGATCGCCGCCTGCCGCGACGCCCTCGACCGCAATGTGGCTCCGCTGCTCGCGGTGGAGGCGATGACGATGGCGCTCAGAGCGGGCTGACGGCACGGGCCGGGCCGACCGGGGGGACGGACCGAAACCGACCCCGCCCGCCTGGAACCACCGGGCGGCCCGCAACGCGACCCCACCCGCCCGGGATCGTTGGGCGGCCCGCAAGGCAACCCGAGATTGACGCCATAACTCGTCCGAGGCACATCCCGCACACAGCGCGTAGGAGCCGTCGCTCACAGTTACGCTCGCTGGATGCACACAAGGCGCACTCACCGCAGATCCCGCACCACCAGGATCGGCATCGGCCTCCTCGCCGCCGTCGGTCTGCTCGTCCCGGCCTGTTCCTCCGAAGGCGCGTCGGGCATGGCGCGCTCGGCGGCCGAAGGGCCGGTGGCGCTGGCCGCGCTGCCGAGGGCCACCCCGCCGGCCCTGTCGCCGTACTACGGGCAGAAGCTGAAGTGGCGAGGGTGCGGCGCCCCCGGCTTCCAGTGCGCCACGCTCAAGGCGCCGCTGGACTACGCGAAGCCGTCGGGCGGTGACATCCGGCTCGCGGTCGCCCGGAAGAAGGCCACCGGCCCGGGCGGGCGGATCGGCTCGCTGCTGGTGAACCCGGGCGGGCCGGGCGGCTCGGCGGTCGACTACCTCCAGGCGTATGCCGGGGTCGGCTATCCGGCCGAGGTCCGCGCCCGGTACGACATGGTGGCGGTCGACCCGCGGGGCGTGGCCCGCAGTGAGCCCGTGGAGTGCCTCGACGGGCGGGAGATGGACACGTACACGCAGACGGACGTCACCCCGGACCACGAGAGGGAGACCGAGACGCTCGTCGGCGCGTACCGGACGTTCGCGGAGGGCTGCGGTGCCGACGCGCCGGGGCTGCTGCGGCACGTGTCCACGGTCGAGGCGGCGCGGGACATGGACATCCTGCGGGCCGTGCTGGGCGACAGGAAGCTGAACTTCGTGGGGGCGTCGTACGGGACGTTCCTCGGGGCGACGTACGCCGGGCTGTTCCCCGATCGCGCGGGGCGGCTGGTCCTGGACGGGGCGATGGACCCGTCGCTGCCCGCGCGGCGGCTGAACCTGGAGCAGACCGCGGGCTTCGAGACGGCGTTCCAGTCGTTCGCGAAGGACTGCGTACGGCGGTCCGACTGCCCCCTGGGCGGCCGGAACACCACGCCGGCCCAGGCCGGGAAGAACCTGAAGGCGTTCTTCGACAAGCTCGACAGGCGCCCCGTCCCCGCCGGCGACGCAGGCGGCCGCCGGCTCACCGAATCCCTGGCGACGACCGGTGTGATCGCCGCGATGTACGACGAGAGTGCCTGGGAGCAACTGCGGGAGTCGCTGACGGCGGCGATGAAGGAGAAGGACGGCGCGGGCCTGCTCGTGCTGTCCGACAGCTACTACGAGCGGGACGCCGACGGCGGCTACAGCAACCTGATGTTCGCCAACGCCGCCGTGAACTGCCTCGACCTCCCCGCGGCCTTCAACAGCCCCGACGAGGTGCGCCAGGCGCTGCCCGCCTTCGAGAGGGCGTCCCCGGTGTTCGGCGAAGGGCTGGCGTGGGCCTCACTGAACTGCGCGTACTGGCCGGTGGCGCCCTCGGGTGAACCGCACCGCATCAAGGCCGCGGGCGCCTCGCCGATCATCGTGGTCGGCACCACCCGGGACCCGGCGACGCCGTACCGCTGGGCGAAGTCCCTGGCCGCCCAGCTGTCCTCGGCGCGCCTCCTGACGTACGAGGGCGACGGCCACACGGCGTACGGGCGGGGCAGCGCGTGCGTCGACTCCACGATCAACGCGTACCTGCTCCGCGGGACCCCGCCGCAGGACGGAAAACGCTGCTCATAGCACCTGCCGTCCGGCCGGTCCCGCACTGTCCCCACCCGCGTACCAGCCCCGGGCCGGAGGCCTCCGGGGCTGGTACGAAGCACCCTCGGAAACTGTGTAGACTTACCGACGTTGCCGATCGCACCATGGGTGCGGGCAGCGCGCCGCCTTAGCTCAGATGGCCAGAGCAACGCACTCGTAATGCGTAGGTCTCGGGTTCGAATCCCGAAGGCGGCTCCGGAGAAGCCCCAGGACTCACTCGCCGTGGCCTGGGGCTTTTTCGTTCAGCTGATACGGCGGCGGCGCCTGGAGCGTGCCGTATGGGTGTCGGCGGTCTCAGTTCCGCGGCACAGGTCGTCACCGAGTGGATCCCGCGGCGGGCCGCATGTGCCCTGACCTGGGAGTTCCGGACACCGGAGAAGCATCCGGCAGGCACACCTCCGAAGGCGGCTCCGCCGAAACCCCAGCCGGACGGGCTCCGGCCGCGCTCTACAGCACGTCCGCGGTGTGCAGCGCCGCGTAGGCCGGGATGATCAGGGCGCAGGCGAGCCACCAGGAGAGCAGGCGGTGGCCGACCAACAGGCGGAAACCGGCGATGGCGACGGCCCCCCACGCCAGTGACATCAACAGGGAGGGAATCGCGTCCTGGAGCCTTTCCGCGGCCGTCCGCTCACCGAACCCCCACCCGGCGAAACCCGCCGCGACCACGGACGCGATCAGGAAGAAGCCCAGAAAGGGAAGTCCCAGCACCCAGCGAATGATCCGTGTGCCGGCCGTCTGCTGCTCGTTCATGTCGTCTTTCCTGTGCGGTGAGCGGCCGTGGACCGGCGTGGGAACCTTCGGCCGGAGCCGCCGGCCCACGCCGGTCCACGGCGCGTTCGGTGTGGTTCTCAGCGGGTGTACTGGTACTGCCGTGCCGAGCAGCCGCCCATCCAGCCCGCGAGGCACTTGGGGTCGTCCAGCGGGTGATCGAAGACCAGCTTCAGGGCGTACGTCCCGTCGGAGTACTGGTCGTAACGGTAGAACTGGTGGTTCGGCATCTTGTCATGGGCGCCGTAAATCCAGTGCGAACCGTTCTGATAAAGGTCCTGCTGGCTGTCGTAGCTGATGTCGGCAACCCCGGTGCAGTACGGGTTGCCGACATTGTGCTCGATCACCGTGCGGGCATACCGGCCGTCGTTCCGGAGCGGCCGGATGATGAAGCCGTCACCGCCGGCCGTGCGCTCGGAGTCGTAGAAGTACGTGCTTCCCTCCTTCCGGTAGCGCTTGGTGGGGCTGATGCCCTTCGACGTCCAGGTCGAGGCGCTGGTCCAGTAGTGGTTGGCCGCGGCCTTGGTGCGGTACTTCCCGGTGTCGTAGCCGGTGCTCCGGCCGTCGCCGGAGAACCAGGGGGCGTTGTCGTCGGCCGACTCGCAGGGGAAACCGAAGCCCCAGCTCTCCCCTTGCAGGTGGCTCGCGGGGATGTACGTCTCGTACGTCGTGCGGGACGTCGTCAGGGTGCGGACGTTCGCGGGCAGCGTGTCACCGGGGCGGGCGTCGTCGGAGGTCTGCGACACGTCCGTGGTCGCCGGGGTCACCTCGACGCCGTAGGTGGAGCGGGTGACGGTGTCCTCGGTGACCTCCTCGGCGGGCAGGTCCAGCGTGGCGTCGATCGTGTACTCGGCGTTCTCGCCCAGCCTCGTCTCGGTCCGCAGCTGGACGGCGGCGGTCGTGGTGAGCCGGTCGCCGTCGGCCGTGATCTCGTACTCGGCCGCGTCCGGCAGGGCTCCCCAGCCGAGGCTGGTGCCGGTGGGGGTGGTGACGGCGGTGAGCGGGGTCAGGCCCGAGGCCGCGTCGGGAACCGTGGCCAGCGTCTTGGAAACCAGGCGCGGGCCCTGCTCGGTCAGCGCGACGACGAGGACGGAGACGGAGGCCGGGGCCTGGACGGGGAGCGTGGCGGCGGTCTGCTCGCCGCGCCAGAGCACTTCGTGCGCGCGGTCGTCGATGACGAGGTAGGCGGTGGCGCCGGAGACGGAGGACCAGCTCAGCCTGACGCCGTCCGCGGTGACGGAGACGGCCGCCGGGGCCGCGGAGGTGGCGGCCTGCGTCGGCATCGCGCCGCCGAGCAGCAGGCCGGCGGTGAGCACCGGCGCGAGGAGGGCACGGCGCAGCCGCCGGGCAGGGTGGGATCTCATGATGTCGCTCTTCTCACTTTCGTTCAGGCCGTGGTGCGGGAGAGCACTTCGCGGGTGCGGGCGTCGACCTCGACTCGGTCCGCGTCCGGGACGCGGGCTTCGGACCAGCCCGTCGGGCCACGGTCGAAGGTGACCGTCCAGCGGCTGGCGTTCCACGTGTCGGCCACCACCGTGGCGGCCGTGGTGCGGTCGCCGGTCAGCTCGCGGGCCGTGGCCTCGGCCTGCTCGGCGGTCACCGGGAAGGCTGCGCTGCCGGCCGTGCCCCGGGCGGCGGAGAAGTAGACGACCGCGCCGGTGCGCCGGTCCAGCTCCACCGTCACCTCGCGGGCGGCGTCCCGGCCGTCGGCGACGGACCGCCAGCGCAGCAGCCGCACCGCGTCGCCCTCGACATGGCTGATGGTCTCGTCGGTGACCAGCCGCCAGTCGGGGTCGAAGCCGGTGACGTTGGCCTTCGCGAAGTCCTGGGCGGCGGTCCGGGCCTCGGTGGCGGAGAGGGCCACCTCGCCGTCGGTCGACGGGGTGCCCACGGCGTCCAGGACGGTGCCGTCCTGCCGCTGCCGGTACTGGACGCCCTGGGCGGTCGTCACGTCCGTCAGCTCGGTGCCGTCCGGGCCCTCGGTGGTGGTGGACGCGGTGGGGGTGAGCACGCTGAAGGTGGTGAAGGGCAGGGTGGCCAGCGGCCGGCTGTTCAGCGGCTCACCGCTCCCGGCGGGCTTGAGACGGACGCCGGCCGGGTTGCCGACGGCGCCCCGGACCACGTAGGTGTTCCAGCCCCCGGCGCTGCCTTCCTTGGCCACCAGGTCGGTACGGGCCCGGGACAGCGCGGTGCCGATCGTCACGCCGGTCCTGGCGTGGTAGCCGAAGCGGTCCCAGAAGTAGTTGCCCGAGTAGTTGGTCGAGCCGATCGACGTTCCGGAGGAGGTCGCCGGGAAGTAGACCAGGTCACTGAAGCTGATGACCGAGTCGACACCCCGGGACACGGCGGCGTCGTTGAAGTTGCCCCACGGGCCGTTCAGGGAGGTGTAGCAGCCCGCCAGCACCATCAGACGCATGTCGTCGACCTCGGCGTACGGGAAGTACTCGGAGACGAAGCGGAGGTTGGCGTAGGGGCTGACCACGTCGGTGGCCGTACCGGCGGCCAGGATCTCGTCCTGGGGGTCGGTGGGGCCCTCGTCGGTCTGGAAGATCCCGGCGTTGGCGTGGCCGAACAGGCCGAGGACGGCGGCGCCGGTGCCGTCGTTGAAGGTGTTGGTCGCGCTGCGGCCGCCCGTGTGGCCGAGGGTGTCGTAACCCATCGCGTTCGCGGCGCTGGTGAAGCTGGTGACGCTGTAGCGGCTGTCCAGGCCGTCGTGGTAGCGCTGTCCGATGTTCACGCCGGACGCGGCCTGCGACGGGGACGACAGCAGGGTCGCCGATGCCGCGCCGGCCAGCGCGAGGGCGAGCCCGCCGCGCAGGGCGCGCGTGACGCCGCCGCCCCCTCCGTTTCTGCTTCGAGCCACTGGGTGACCCCTCCTTCGCAGCTGTTGCCACCGCTGGTGGCACTGTCAGCCGCTCTACGGGGAGAGGCGGGGCTTGCGTCGCACGGATTCACACTTTTTTCGGCTGCCTTTCGGCGACCGGTGGAGGAGTGGTGCCGATGGCCTCGGCGGACGCCGCGGACGCCGCGGAAGCCGCCTTTCCGGCGCCGAGGACGTCCGGCTCCGGCAGGGCGGGCCCCGAGACCTCCGGCAGCCTGGGCGTATCCGGCAGCGCCGGACCGGTCACCTCCGGCAGCACGGGCGTGACCGGCAGCGCCGGGCCGGTCACCTCCGGCAGCACGGGCGACTCCGGCGGTTCCGATGACTCCGGCAGCCCCGATGACTCCGGCAACCCTTGGACGCCCGGCTCCTCCTGCGTCCTCGACATCTCCGGGGTGCCCGTCCCGTCGTCGCCCTGACCCGGCAGCGCGCCGCCGTGGGGCAACCCCGCACCCGGGTCGCCCGCCGGGATGGCCGGACCCTTCGGCGCGCTCTGCTCGCTCTGCTCCAGGACCGTTTGTGCCACCGGGCTGCCCGGCACCGGCCGCCCCGGACCGCTCCCCGGCGCGGGGTCGGCCGTACCCGGGGCAAGCAGGGTCAGCCCGGCGAACGTCAGCGTCACGGCGGCCGTCACCAACGGCGCCGCTCCGGCCGGTACGCCACCGCCCACCCCTGTCGAACGGCTGCCCCGCCACGGCCACAGCAGGAGGGCCAGGGTCCCGGCCAACACGCCGCGCAGCGTCTTGCGGGCGCGGGCCAGCAACGACTGGACCGCCCGGTAGCTGAGCCCCATCTGCTGTGCGATCTGCCCCAGCTCCAGGCCCTGCGCCTGCAGCCCCAGCGCCTCGGCCTGCCGCCCGGGCAACTCCTCCCGGCCGCGCCGGGTGAGCCAGTGCGCCTCGGCCCGGTCGCACACCCGGTCGTCGACGGTGACGTACCCCGGCAGCCCTCGCGCCGCCTGCCGGTGCACCTCCGCCTCCCGGGCGACCTGACGGTGCCGGTCGACGCACAGCCGCATGGTCACCGTGGTCAGCCAGCTGCCGAGCCGTTCGTCATCCAGCTCCGGCCGCTCCATGGCCCGCACCATCGCCTCGTGCACGGCGTCCTCGGCGTCCTCCAGGCTCGCCGACCGCCGGCGGGCCACTCGAAGCAGCGCCTCTCGGTGCTCCCAGATCCGCTGCCACCGGTCGGCCGGCTCCCGGTTGTCCGCGGCCCCCGCCCCACCGTCCGTGCTCACCGGCCCGCTCCCTTCCTCCGCGCGTCGGCAGTCGACCGTCCGTACGTCCGCACGGAACCTAGCCGACGGAAGTCAACCAGAGGCAGCGGGGCTCCCGGTGAGCGTCGTCCGGATGGCGGCCGAGGCGGCGCTTGCCTCTGAACTCCGAGCGGGAGATGGCGTCCCGGGCCGGCGGTGGCTGTCCTGCTTCGGCGGTGATGCGGCCGGGAGCCGGAGTTGACGGAGGGTCAGCTGCCGATCCGGCCGCGTCGTGCTCACTGGCGTTGGCCGAGCACACAGAACTCGTTGCCCTCGGGGTCCGCCAGGACGACCCACGACTGCTCGCCCTGGCCGATGTCGACGCGCCGTGCGCCGTGCGCCACCAGGCGGGCCACCTCGGCCGCTTGGTCGTCGGGTCGGAAGTCCAGGTGCAGCCGGCTCTTGGCCTTCCGTTCCTCGTTGATCCGGACGAAGTCCAGCCCCGGCATGCGGTCCGGGGCGGGGCGGATCTCGAACTCGTCCTCCGAGGAGTGGACCACGACCCAGCCGAGAGCGTCGGCCCACCATTGCCCCAGGGCCGCCGGATCCACCGAATGAACGATTACCTGCTCCCATTCCAGACTCATTCGCCCAGCATAGAACTGGGGGCGTTCGGGCGGATCTTGGACCGCCGGACAACCATGGACAAGCACGGTGAAGCTCCCGGCGGGCCACGGCGACCTCGGCCGCGCCCGTCCGCCGGTACGCCGTCCGTCCACCGGTGCGCCGCCCGCGGCCGCGCGCCTTGGCGCAGGCCCCACCCTCGTCCCTTACCGCCCGCGCCTGTCCCGCCGTCACTTCGCGTCCGCATAGCACTCCACCACCGCCGTCGTGAACGGGAAGCGGACCGGGGTGTCGCCGAACGTGAGGCGGGCGGCCAGGTCGGCCGCCTGGCGGATGGCCGCGGCGACGGTCTCGGCCTCCTCCGTCGGGCAGTGGACGATCACCTCGTCGTGCTGGAAGAAGACCAGCTCCGCCGCCATGGACGCGCAGGTCCGGCGCAGTGCCGCGAGGAGCAGCAGGGTCCAGTCGGCGGCGCTGCCCTGGACCACGAAGTTGCGGGCGAAGCGGCCCCGGGCGCGGATGCTGGTGGAGGCGTAGCCGGGGACCCACTGCTGGGGGTCGCTCTCGTCCTCCGGGGCCGGGATGCCGGCCTCCTCCGCGTCGTCCGGGGTGCGGGCCGCGGGTGGGCAGGTCCGGCCGAGCCAGGTCCGCACCAGCCGTCCCTCCTCGCCCGCGCGTGCCGCGTCGTCCACGTACGCCACCGCCTTGGGGAAGCGGCGTCTGAGCGCGGCGAGGTTCTTCAGGCCGTCGCCGGACGTCTGGCCGTAGATCGCACCGAGTACGGCGACCTTGGCCTGGGCGCGGTCGCCGGAGAAGGCGCGGTCCGACACCGACTGGTAGAGGTCGCTCTCGCGGGCGGCCACCTCCATCAGGCCGGGGTCCCGGGAGATCGCCGCGAGCACGCGCGGCTCCATCTGGTCGGCGTCGGCGACGACCAGCCGCCACCCCGGGTCGGCGACGACGGCGCGGCGGATCACCTTGGGGATCTGCAGGCCGCCCCCGCCGTTGGTGACCCAGCGGCCGGTGACCGTGCCGCCCGCGAGGAACTCCGGGCGGAAGCGGCCGTCGCGCACCCAGTCCTGGAGCCAGGACCAGCCGTGGGCCACCCAGATGCGGTACAGCTTCTTGTACTCGACGAGCGGTTTCACGGCCGGGTGGTCGACCGACTCCAGCTCCCAGCGGCGGGTCGAGGCGACCTTGATCCCGGCCTGCGCGAAGGCCTTGACCACGTCGGCCGGCAGGTCCGGCCGCACCCGGCGCCCGAACGCGGCCGACACCTCCTCCGCCAGCTCGGCCAGCCGGCGCGGCTCGCCACCGCCCGCGTACCGCTCGCCGAGCAGTTCGTGCAGCACCTCGCGGTGCACCTCGGCGCTCCACGGCAGCCCCGCGTGGTTCATCTCCGCGGCCACCAGCATGCCCGCCGACTCGGCGGCGGTCAGCAGCCGCATCCGGTCCGGGTGCGCGGCCCGGTCGTGCCGCCGCTGCTGCTCGGCGTACACCTCGACGAGGTCGGTCAGCGGCACGTGGAGGCCCTGCGGCTCGAACAGCGGGGACTGCGCGCCCGGTTCGGCGGACCGCTGGGGCGGGTCGGGCGGTACCGGGCCGCCGCGCAGCCGGGCCAGGGCCGCCGCGGCCGACCGGGGCGTGCCGTACCGCCCCTCGTGGCCGAGCAGCAGCGTCTCCGCGTCCTCGATGTCGTAGCACCGCTCCACCCGCACCCCCGCGGCGATCAGCCGCGGATACACCTCGGCCGTCGAGCGCCACACCCAGCGGGCGACGTCCGGGCGGCTGCGGACGGCCGCCACGAGGTCCGGCTCGCGCAGCACGGGGCCGGCGGGCAGCCCGTCCGGACCGAGGGGGGCGAGCTCGGCGCCGCCGCCCTCGGTCGGCACGAGCGCCCACCGGCCGGTCATGCTGCGAGTGTCGCAGGGGGGTCTGACAGCGGCCTGCTCAGCGAGGGCGTGGGCCCGGGCGGGGCGTCTCAGGCCTGGTCCCCGCCCGCTTCCGGCGCCGTCTTCAGGAACTGCGACAGCAGCGCGGTGACGTGGTCCTCCACCGCCTGCTTGGTGACGCCGAGACCGGCCAGGACGCCCTCGCCGTTCTCGTGCTCCAGCAGGGCCAGCAGGATGTGCTCGGTGCCGATGTAGTTGTGGCCCAGGCGCAGGGCCTCGCGGAACGTCAGCTCCAGGACCTTCTTCGCCGCCGAGCCGTACGGCACCAGCTCCGGCACCTGTTCGACGGCGGGCGGGAGCGCGGCGGTGGCGGCCTCGCGCACCGACCCGAGGCTCACGCCCAGGGCGACGAGCGTCTTGCCGGCGAGCCCGTCGGGGTCCGCGAGCAGACCGAGGAGGAGGTGCTCGGGCACGCCCTCGGCGTTGCCCGCGGACCTGGCGGCGGCGTGGGCGGCCATGACCGCCTCGCGGGCCCGGGGTGTGTAACGGCTGAAGCCCTGGCCGGGGTCGAGGTCGGCGGACTCCTTCGGCACGAAGCGCTTCTGCGCCGCCTGGCGCGTGACGCCCATGCTCCTGCCGATGTCCGTCCAGGAGGCGCCCGAGCGGCGGGCCTGGTCGACGAAGTGGCCGATGAGGTGATCGGCGACCTCGCCGAGGTGGTCGGCGGCGATGACCGCGTCCTGGAGCTGTTCGAGGGGCTCGGTGTGGACCTTCTTGATGGCCGCGATGAGGTCGTCCAGCCGGATGGATGACGTGAGAGAGGGGTTCGTCGTCATGCGTCAACCGTAGGTTGACAGCCGGGTACTGTCAACCGAGAGTTGACATGCGGGGACGAGGTGCCCGCCGACCCCGTGGCACCAGGCGCGCAACGGCCCCGTGGCACGATCACCCGGTGAGCACCACCAGCACCGTCGAGCGCGCCCTGCGGGCCGCCCTCCACGACTCCGCCGACGCGTCCCTGGACACCGCCGCGTCGCTGCTCGCCGCCGACCCGGACGCGGACGCCGAACTCGCCCGTCGTGGCGAGGAGTTCGTGGCGGCGGCCTGGCGGCGCGGCTGGCAGCCCGCCGACGTCGTACGCATCGTGCGCCGCGAGCTGGACGACGTCCACGTGCGCGTGGTGTCGGCGCTGATCCGGGGGCAGGCGCCGCACGACCGGCCGCGCGGGCCGCGCTGGGCCGCCCAGCTCGACGAGCTGCCCACCGGGGCGCCGCCCCGCACCGACCGCTTCACGCACGCCACCGCGGTGCTGGAGCTGTACCGGCTGCTGCTGCGGCTGCCCGCCCTCGAACCGCTCGAGGAAGCCACCGACGAGCGGACCCGCGGGCGCCGGCCGGAATCCCGCGCGCTCACCCGCATCCGCGCCCTGCTCGCCAAGGCGGAGGCCACCGGCTACCCGGAGGAGGCGGAGGCGCTCAGCGCCAAGGCGCAGGAACTGATGGCCCGGCACAGCATCGACGAGGCCCTGCTGGCCGCCGGGGCGCCCTCACCCGACGCGCCCGGCGCCTGCCGGATCGGCGTGGAGCCGCCGTACGAGCAGGCCAAGGCGGTGCTGCTGGACGCGGTCGCCGACGCGAACCACTGCCGTGCCGTGTGGAACGAGACCTTCGGCTTCTCCACGGTCGTCGGCTTCGAGGCCGACCTGGAGGTGGTCGAACTCCTCTACACGTCGCTGCTCGTGCAGGCCCAGACCGCGATGACCACGGCGGAAGCCGCGCAGCGGGCGGGGGGACGCAAGCGGACCAAGGCCTTCCGGCAGGCCTTCCTCGCCGCGTACGCCCACCGCGTCGGCACCCGCCTGCGGGCCGCCGCCGAGACCCAGGTGACCGACGACCTGCTGCCGGTCCTCGCCTCCCGCGAGGTCGCGGTCACCGGCCGGCTGGACAGCATGTTCCCGGAGACGACCACGACCCGCCTGCGCGGCGCCCGGGACGAGGCGGGCTGGACGGAGGGGGAGCGAGCGGCCGACCGGGCGGAGGTGGGCAACCGCCCACGCCTGCGGTGACCGGGCCGGGGTCGGCGCCCGCCCGGGCCTGTGCCTGCGCCACCCGGGCGGCGGTCAACATCCGCCCGGGCCAGCGGTGACCGGGCTGGGGCTGACGCCCCGCCTGCGCTGACTGGGTGGAGGCGGGCAACCGCCTGCGGTGACCGGGGGCCGGGGCCGGCGCCCCGCCTGCACCCGCGCGCCTGTCCCGACCGGCCGGCGATCACCACCCGCCCCTGCCTACGCCCACCGAACCGAGGCCCCCGCCCCGGTCCCGGCCCGTCCCGTGCGCGTCGCCCCCGCTCAGTCCCCCGCCACCTGGAACGCCCCCACGGAGATGTCCTCAGCACCCGTTCCGGCGATCGGGCCGTACGTCCACGGGAAGCTCCGGTCGCCGGAGTCGCCGGGCAGCGCGATCTTCAGGGTGTCGGCCGCGACACTGTCCGCGGCGCCCTCCTCGCCACGCACGTACGTGATCGTGAAGGACGCCGACTGTCCCTCGGCGAGCGTCAGCGGCTGCGCCTTGGCGCCCTTCTGTGCCGGTACCTCGACGGACTCGCCGCCGGCCGAGACGGTGACGCCGGGCAGGCCGTCCAGGGTGCAGGGCCCGCCCTGGTTGGTGAGGGCGACGGGGATGTTGCCGGTGTCGCCGGCGGCGGGAGCGGCGTTCGCGGGCCCGACCTCGACACCGACCTTGCCGAGCCGGCAGGCCGCGCCGCCCTCCGCCGTACCGCCCCCGGCCGTGGCGGTCGCCTTGCCGTCGCTCCCGCTGCCGTCGCCGCCGTCACCTCCGCTGCCGCAGGCGGTCAGGAGGAGGGCCGCGGTGAGGGCGGTGACGGCGATCGGCGTGGCGCGCATGAGGTCCCCAGGATGCTCGGTCGTTGACGGTGCCAGTGGATCATCACGCACCGGGCGACGGTCCGGTCACCCGGCCCCACCGAAACACCCGAACGGCCGCGCTACGACCCCGGTCCCGCCGTGGGCAGCCCCGTCGGCAGCTTCCCGCCCTCGGACCGGGTGTACGTCTCCTCGCCGAGCGTGCCCTCCCAGGTCACCGTCAGTTTGGTCGCGTTCACGGCGCCGACCGTGCCGTTGGCCCGCTCCGTGGCGCCGTCCGTGCACTTGAGCCGGATCGACTCATCCTCGGCGGTGCCGCTGCACACAGTGCCGCCCGTCGTGAACAGCCCGGCCTGCGTGCCGTTGATCACCAGGGCCACGGCCTTGCCGTCGGTGGTGGCGAGCCAGCTGCCCTCCAGCCCGCCGGGGGAGGCGGACGCCGACGCACCGTCACTCGCACCACCGTCGCCACCGTCTGCGGACGCGGACGCGGACGCCGAGGGCGTGTCCGACGCCTTGCCCGCGCCCTCACCCCCGTCGCCCCCATCACTGCACGCGGCCAGCGCGAGCGAGCCGGCCACCCCCACGGCCGCGGCCACCACCCTCAGCGGCCGACGCGACACGGCGCCCGAGCGACGACAGAGACCGCAGAGGCCGCAGGGGCCAGACAGACATGAGACAACCCGAAGACGCGAAAAGCGCGAAAGGCATGAAAGGCGCGAAAGGCGCGAAAGACGAGGGAGGCATGAGAGGCGCGAGAAGGTCCGTGAGTTCACGGGAACTCCCAAGCGGTAGCCGGTGGTCCGGGACGAGCCCGCGGACCCGCCCCGGATCGAGCCCGTCGGCCCGGTGGCCGCAAGCTACCAGCCCCCGCGACGACCCTCCCGCGACCGCCGGGCCCGCCCCGGGCCAACCGCTCCCGCCTCGGACCCTCGGCAGCCCCGGAGAGCCCCGGTACCCCCGAAGACCCCAGGCCCCCCGGGCACCCCCGGACCGCCCCGGCCCCACCGCCGCCGCCCTTCACCAGGACGACTTGCGCACCCCCGGCAGATACCCCGCGTGCGCCTGCGACCGCAGGGAGACGCGGGACAGCCCGAACGCCCGGAAGTACCCGCGCGGGCGCCCGTCCACCTGGTCCCGGTTGCGCACGCGCGTGGCACTCGCGTCGCGCGGCTGCCTGCGCAACTCCGCCTGCGCAGCGAGGCGTTCGGCCTCCGGGGTGGACGGTCGCCGGATGATCTCCTTCAGCTCGGCCCGTCGCGCGGCGTACCGCGCGACGGTCTCCTGCCGCTTCTCGTTCTTCGCGATCTTGCTCTTCTTGGCCATCAGACCTTCACCCCCCGCGCGCGGATGCGTGCGACGGCGGCCTCGACGCCGATCGTGTCGACGGTCTTGATGCCCCGGGCGCTCAGCCGCAGCCGCACGTACCGGCCTTCGCTCGGCAGCCAGTACCGCTTGGTCTGGATGTTGGGGTCGAACCGTCGTGACGTGCGCCGATGGGAGTGCGAGATGCGGTTGCCGAAGCCCGGCCGGGCCCCGGTCAGCATGCAGTGGGCGGACATGGGTGGTGACGTACCTCTCTGCCTCAGCTTGTGTAAATGGAATTCATTTTCAGTAAGATACCAGCATGGCTCGCAACGAACTCAGGCCGGTCATCAAGCTCCGGTCCACGGCCGGGACCGGCTACACCTACGTGACCCGCAAGAACCGCCGCAACGACCCGGACCGACTGACCCTGCGCAAGTACGACCCGGTCGCCGGCCGGCACGTCGACTTCCGAGAGGAGCGCTGAACAGCCGCCATGCGCAAGGGAATCCATCCGGACTACCGTCCCGTCGTCTTCCGCGACAAGGCGGCCGACTACGCCTTCCTCACCCGCTCGACCATGACGAGCGACCGCACGATCGAGTGGGAGGACGGCAACACCTACCCGGTCGTCGACGTCGAGATCTCGAACGTCAGCCACCCCTTCTACACGGGCACCGCCCGCGTCATGGACACCGCGGGCCGCGTCGAGCGCTTCGAGCGCCGGTACGGGAAGCAGGGCTGACCCCGTGCCCGAGCTTCCCGTCGTGATCGTCGGCGGCCTGCACGCCGACGCCCGCAAGGCGGCCGTGGCACGGCTGCTGGCCGACGTGCCCGGCAGCGTCGTCCTCCACCACGACCTGGCGACGGCCGCCGCTGGCACGGTCGTACGGACCGTCCGCGACGCGCACGGCGTCGTCAGCGCCGGTGAGGCGCCGCTCGTCAACGACTGCGCCTGCTGCGCCCTGCGCGAGGACCTGGTGCCGGAGCTGGTCCGCCTCAGGGACGCGGGCACCACCCGCCTCGCGGTCGTCGAGCTGTGGGACTCCGTCGAGCCGAAGGCCATGGCGGAGGTGGTCACGGCCGGCGGGCTCACCGTCACCGGCGTGCTCACGGCCGTCGACCCGGCACTGGTCCTGCCGTACCTCGGCAACGGCGACGACCTCGCCGAGGGCGGTCTCGCCGCGGCGGCCACCGACCTGCGCACGGTCGCCGACACCTTCGCGCGCCAGCTGGAGTACGCGCCCGTGCTGGCCGTCCTCGACTCCCCGGAGGCCGACGACGAGGACCGCGAGTTGCTCGCGCAACTGCACCCGACGGCCCGTACGGTGCCGATCGGCACTGGCGGACCGGCCGGCGAGGACGCGCCGCTGGCCCGTGCCGCGCTCGCCGGTTTCGACGTGGAGGCGGCTGCCGCCGCCCAGCATCCGGCGTGCGCGCTGCTGCCCGCCGATGCCGACGCGCACGGCGTCGCCACGCTGGTCTGGCACCGCCGCCGCCCCTTCCACCCGGGGCGGCTGTACGACGCGCTGGAGGACCTGACCTGTGCTGCCGCCCGCAGCCGGGGCCGGTTCTGGCTCGCCGACAAGCCCGACGTGCTGCTGCACTGGGACGCCGCCGGGGGCGCGCTGTGCGTGGAGAGCGCCGGCCCGTGGCTCGCCGCACTGCCGGACGCGGCCTGGGAGCTGCTGCCGCCGGTGCGCCGGGCCGCCGCCGCGCTGGACTGGCACCCCGACCACGGCGACCGCTGCCAGCACCTCGTCTTCACGTCCCCCGGCCTCGACCGCGACGGGCTGGCACGGCTGCTGGAGTCCTGCCTGCTGACCGACGCCGAGTACGCCGCCGGGCGCGACGCCTGGAAGCGGCTGCCGCCCGCCTTCGACACCCTCCTGGAGGTCTGACCCCGCCATGCCCCGCAAGAGCGACCGCAAGCCCGCCAAGCCCCGGCCCAATCCCCTGGACCAGGCGGGCATCACGTACATCGACTACAAGGACACCGACCTGCTGCGGAGGTTCATCTCCGACCGCGGCAAGATCCGCAGCCGGCGCGTCACGCGCGTGTCGGCGCAGCAGCAGCGGCAGCTGGCCCGGGCGATCAAGAACGCGCGCGAGATGGCGCTGCTGCCGTACGCCGATCGCTGAGCCGGACGACCGGCCGCCGAGCCGGCTGAACGGGCGGGAGTTCCCCTGCGTGTGACTGAGGGGAGGCTCCCGCCTTTTCGCTGTCCGCCGGGCCCGTGCGGCGCGGCCCTGCCGGAATGATCAGCCGGACGATGGAACACCTGGGCGCCGTCGTGCGTCTTCCCCCGTACGCGAGGGATGCGAGCGGGATGGCCCCGGGCGGGCGCAGCACAGCAGGACGGGCCGCGCAGTCCGTGGGTGTAATCGCGGGATAACCCCCCGTGCACGTGCATATGCTCATGCAGTTGCACTTGAAACACAGCTATGATCCGGGACAGTTGACCACTGCATCTATGGCCTCACCAGCCAGTGCATCACCGGGGAGCGACCTGTGGACCACGACGTGCACGACGCCTACGAGGCGTCCGGCGTGTACAACGGCATCGCCGCCACGCAGCTGCACGGCGTGGCCTGGCAGAAGAGCCGGCACAGCAATTCGCAGGGCTCCTGCGTGGAGTTCGCGCGGCTGCCCGGCGGGGACGTGGCGGTGCGCAACTCGCGCTTCCCGGACGGGCCCGCCCTCGTCTACACGCGCGCGGAGATCGAGGCGATGCTGCTGGGCGTGAAGGACGGCGAGTTCGACCACCTGGTCCGCGGCTGACGGCGCCCGCGACCGACGGCGCCCCGTGCCGCGGGGGACCGTCAGCCGAGGGGCTGCCGCAGACGGAACAGCGCCCAGACCACCTTGCCGTTGAGGGTGCCGGCCAGCGGCTGCCAGCCCCAGCTGTCGCTGAAGGACCCGACGAGGAACAGGCCCCGGCCGGACTCCGCCGAGAAGTCGTCCGACGTACGGGCCACCGGACTGTCGATACTGGGGTCACGCACCGCGCACACCAGGCGCTCGCTCCAGCGCAGCAGGTGCAGCCGCACGGGCAGGCTCTGGTCGGCCACCCGCGGGGTGTTCGCCGGCATGGCGTGCCGCAGGGCGTTGGTCACCAGCTCGGAGACCACCAGGCACACGTCGTCCGACCGGTCCCCGGCCTCCCACTGATCGAGGGTCCTGCGGGTGAAGTGGCGTGCCTCGCGCACCGCTTCGTACCGGGCGGGCAGAGCGCAGGAGGCGGCGTTGGACACCGCCGCGGGATCAAGCGGCGGAAGGCCCTGCCGTAACGGCTCGAGCATGGTCGATCCATTCGTCCCCATGCGAGGCACTCCCCCGAGTATTCGCGGTCATAGCGATGCGGCGCGCGGTGGTGCGGAGGACCATGGTTTCGGATGGGCACAGCAGATGCAAGGGCAGATGCACGTGCACGTGACCGAAATGAACCTGCACGTACCGGTTGTTGGTTAATTTTTCCGTCATCTTCACCGCCTCTCCGCTTCGTTCCGTGTCCGACTTCCCTCACTCATGTGCCCTCTCCCGTCCCTTCCTGTGCTCATTCTTTGGCGCGATTCCCTTTCCGTAACCGGGCGAGTACTGCTCGGAGTGATTTAGTGGCAGACTTCGGCACCTGAAGACGGTTGGGGAGGCTGGCGAAGGTGAGCGCGGGAGAGCCGGGATCGGTGGTGCGGCGCATGCTGCTCGGATCACAACTCAGGCGACTGCGTGAGGCTCGGGGGATCACGCGTGAGGCGGCGGGCTACTCGATCCGCGCCTCGGAGTCGAAGATCAGCCGGATGGAGCTGGGCCGGGTGAGCTTCAAGACGAGGGACGTCGAGGACCTGCTGACGCTGTACGGCATCACGGACGAGCAGGAGCGCGCCTCGCTGCTGTCCCTCGCCAAGGAGGCCAACGTCGCGGGCTGGTGGCACAGCTACTCCGACGTGCTGCCCAGCTGGTTCCCGACCTACGTCGGCCTGGAGGGCGCGGCGTCGCTGATCCGGGCGTACGAAGTGCAGTTCGTGCACGGCCTGTTGCAGACCGAGGAGTACGCCCGCGCGGTCGTGCGGCGCGGCATGAAGGGCGCGAGCGACGCCGACGTGGACCGGCGCGTGGCGCTGCGCATGGAGCGCCAGAAGTACCTCGTCGACGAGAACGCGCCCGACTTCCACGTCGTCCTGGACGAGGCCGCCCTGCGCCGCCCCTACGGCGACCGCGAGGTGATGCGCGGCCAGTTGCAGCATCTGATCGAGATCTCCGAGCGGTCCAACGTGCGGTTGCAGATCATGCCGTTCGGCTTCGGCGGCCACTCCGGCGAGAGCGGCGCGTTCACCATCCTCAGCTTCCCCGAGCCGGACCTGTCGGACGTCGTGTACCTGGAGCAGCTCACCAGCGCGCTCTACCTCGACAAGTCCGAGGACGTCGCCCAGTACGAGAAGGCGATGAAGGAACTGCAGCACGACAGCCCGGGTCCGGACGAGAGCCGTGACCTTCTCCGCGGACTGCTCCAACTCTCCTGAAACGCAAGTACGATGACATGTGATCAGACCGTGAAGTCGATCGGGAGTCGGCTTCGTCTGCTCCGGCAGCAAGGGATTGAGGGATCACATGTCGTCCTGCTTCACCGACCTGGCTCAGCAGTTCATCGACGGTGAATGGCGCCCGGGTACCGGCTCCTGGGACATCATCGACTTCAATCCGTACGACGACGAGAAGCTGGCGTCGATCACCATAGCCACGGTCGACGAGGTGGACGAGGCCTACCGGGTCGCGGCCCGTGCCCAGAAGGAATGGGCCGAGGTCAACCCCTACGCCCGCCGCGCGGTGTTCGAGAAGGCGCTGCGGCTGATCGAGGAGCGCGAGCAGGAGATCGCCGAGGTGCTCGTCGCCGAGGTCGGCAGCACGGTCGGCAAGGCCTTCTTCGAACTGCACCTCGCCAAGGAGTTCATGCGCGAGGCGATCCACGTGGCGCTGCGCCCCGAGGGCCGGATCATCCCCTCGCCGATCGACGGCAAGGAGAACCGCGTCTACCGCGTCCCGGTCGGCGTCGTCGGTGTGATCAGCCCGTTCAACGTGCCGTTCCTGCTGTCGCTGAAGTCGGTCGCCCCGGCGCTCGCGCTCGGCAACGCCGTGGTCCTCAAGCCGCACCAGAACACCCCGATCGCCGGCGGCACCCTGCTCGCGAAGATCTTCCAGGACGCCGGCCTGCCCGCCGGTCTGCTCAACGTCGTCGTCACGGACATCGCCGAGATCGGCGACGCCTTCATCGAGCACCCCGTCCCGAAGGTCATCTCCTTCACCGGTTCCGACAAGGTCGGCCGGCACGTCGCCACCGTCTGCGCCAGGAACTTCAAGCGCTCGGTGCTCGAACTGGGCGGCAACAGCGCCCTGGTGGTCCTGGACGACGCGGACATCGACTACGCGGTCGACGCGGCCGTCTTCAGCCGCTACCTGCACCAGGGGCAGGTCTGCATGGCCGCCAACCGCATCCTGGTGGACGCCTCCGTCGCGGACGAGTTCACCGAGAAGTTCGTCGCCAAGGTCAGCGGCCTGAGGACCGGCGACCCGCGCGACCCGCAGACCGTCATCGGCCCGGTGATCAACTCCTCGCAGGCGGAGGCCGTTTCGGGAGTCGTCCGGCAGGCCCTCGCCGAGGGCGCCACGGCCCTGGTGCACGGCACGACCCGGGACAACCTGGTCGAGCCGTCCGTCCTCACCGGCGTCCCCGCCGGCTCGGCGCTGCTCCAGCAGGAGGTCTTCGGACCGGTCGCCTTCCTCATCCCGTTCGACGGCGAGGAGGAGGCGGTCCGCATCGTCAACGACACCCGCTACGGGCTCAGCGGCGCCGTCCACACCGGCGACATCGAGCGCGGCGTGAACTTCGCCAAGCGGATCGACACCGGCATGTTCCACGTGAACGACGCCACCGTGCACGACGAGCCGATCGTGCCCTTCGGCGGCGAGAAGCACTCCGGTGTCGGCCGCCTCAACGGCGAGACGACACTGGAGGCGTTCACGACGCTGAAGTGGATCTCGGTGCAGCACGGCCGGAGCACCTTCCCGTTCTGACCGCGGGGCGATCCCGGAAACTTCGGCCCCCGGGGCCATTGAGGACAGGATCTGACCTCAATGGCCCGTAGCTTCGTCGTGCCAGGCAACAGATGCCGGTCCCGACGAAAGGCAGGCCGCCCATGGTCACGCACGTTCCCCCGGAGGCCCACGGCGACGAGCGCGGCGCGCTGCTCTCCTTCCTCGCCGAGCAGCGCGGCGCGATCCGCCGGGCGGTGCTGGGGCTGTCCGACGAGCAGGCCTCGGCCACGCCGAGCGCCAGCGAGCTGTCCCTGGCCGGGCTGGTCAAGCACGTCGCCGAGGTGGAGCAGGGCTGGCTGGCCCGCGCCAGGGGCGAGGCGCCGGCCGTGCACCGCGACCGGTCGAACTGGCACGAGTGCTTCCGGCTGGCCGACGGCGAAACCCTCGCGGACCAGCTCGCGTACTGGGAGAAGGTCGCCGCGGAGACGGAGGCGTACGTCCGCTCGGTGCCGAGCCTCGACGACACCTTCGCGCTGCCGGACGAGCCCTGGTTCCCGCCCGAGAGCCGCGTCTCGGTCCGCTGGCTGGTCCTGCACCTGATCCGCGAGACGGCCCGGCACGCCGGCCACGCCGACATCGTCCGCGAGTCCCTGGACGGCAGGACGGCCTTCGAACTGGTGGCGATGGAGCAGGACACCTCCCGGGGGTGACGTCGGGGCGGCGGGCCCGCGCGGCCTAATGTGGACCGCATGTCAGCGATCCGTCTCCTCGTGCTCGGCGCGGTGCGCCAGCACGGGCGGGCCCACGGCTACCAGGTGCGCAACGACCTGGAGTACTGGGGCGCGCACGAGTGGTCCAACGCCAAGCCCGGCTCGATCTACCACGCCCTGAAGCAGATGGCGAAGCAGGGGCTGCTACACGCGCACGAGATCGCGCCGTCCACGGCGGGCGGGCCGCCGCGCACCGAGTACGAGATCACGCCGGCGGGCGACGAGGAGTTCTTCGCGCTGCTGCGCGAGGCCCTCGTCGCCCACGACCAGAAGACGGACATGAAGTCGGCGGCCATCGGCTTCATGGTCGACCTGCCGAGGGACGAGGCGGTGGCGCTCCTGAAGGAGCGGACACGGCGCATCGAGGAGTGGCGGACGGCCGTCACCGAGCACTACGTGCCCGAGAGCGGCCCCGAACAGCTGGGCCACATCGGGGAGATCATGAACCTCTGGGTCCACACCGCCGACGCCGAGGTCGCGTGGGCCCGGGGCCTGATCGGGCGGATCGAGGGCGGGGCGTACACCTTCGCGGGCGAGGGCGAGCCGTTCGTCGGCGTGCTCCGGGAGGGCGAGGAGAACCCGTACGCGACATCCGAGCGGCATCCCGGGGACGATCGTTAATCAAGTTTGACCAATGAAGGGCGCGGGAGTACCTTCGAGCAAGTAGTCAACTTTGACTAGCGAGGGAGAGTCTGTGGCCGACGCGGTGATCACCGTCGAAGGAGCACGCAAGAGATACGGCGGCAAAGCGGGCAGGGACGCGCTGGACGGGCTCGACCTGCGCGTCACGCGCGGCACCGTGCACGGCGTGCTGGGGCCCAACGGCGCGGGCAAGACGACCCTGGTCCGGGTCCTGGCCACCCTGCTGCGGCCCGACGCGGGCCGGATCGTGGTGGCGGGGCACGACGCCGTGCGCGAGGCCTACGCCGTACGCCTGAGGATCGGCCTGCTCGGCCAGCACGCCGCGCTCGACGAGGAGCTCTCAGGCCGGCAGAACCTGGAGCTGTTCGGCCGCCTGCACCACCTGGGCGCTCGCCACGCGCGCGTGCGGGCCGGCGAACTGCTGGAGCGCTTCGGCCTCACCGACACCGGGCGCAAGCCCGTCAAGCAGTACAGCGGCGGCATGCGGCGCCGCCTCGACCTGGCCGCGTCCCTGATCACCGAACCGGAGGTGCTGTTCCTGGACGAACCCACCACCGGCCTCGACCCGCGCGGCCGGGCCGAGGTGTGGGCCGCGGTCCGCTCCCTGGTCGGCGGCGGCACGACGGTCCTGCTCACCACGCAGTACCTGGAGGAGGCCGACCAGCTCGCCGACCGCATCTCGCTCGTCGACGCCGGCCGGGTCGTCGCCGAGGGCACCCCGGACGGCCTCAAGACCCGCGTCGGCGCCGACCGCATCGACATCGTGCTGCGCGACGCGGGTCAGCTCGGCGCCGCCGTCGCCCTGCTGCCCGTACCGAAGGACGAGGTGTCCGTGGACGCCGACCGCCGGCTGCTCAGCGCGCCCGTCGCCGACCGCATGGCGGCGCTGGCCGGCACCGTACGCGCCCTGGAGGAGGCCGGCATCCACGCCGAGGACATCGCGCTGCGCCGGCCGACCCTGGACGAGGTGTTCCTGCGGCTGACCGGAAACGACGGTCACGCGCGCGTGAAGGAGGCCGCATGACCACGCACGCCCTGACCGACTCCTGGACCATGACCCGCCGCGAACTCGCCCACTGGGCACGGCAGCCGGTGCAGGTCCTGGTCGGCCTCGTCTTCCCCGTGATGCTGCTGCTGATGTTCGGCCACCTCGTCGGCGGCGGACGCGGCGTCGACGGCGACTACGTCGACTACCTGGTGCCCGGCATGCTCGCGCTGACCATGGCGTTCGGGCTGGAGGGGACCATGCTGGCGGTCACCCAGGACCTCAACAAGGGCGTGATCGACCGGCTGCGGTCCATGCCCATGGCCGACGGGGCCGTCCTGGTGGGCCGTTCGGCCGCCGACATGCTCCAGTCCGTGCTCGCCCTCGCGGGAATGCTCGCCGTCGGGTACGCCATCGGCTGGCGCGCGCAGGGCGGCCTCACCGGCTTCCTCGGCGCCGTCGGCCTGCTGCTGCTGTTCCGGTTCGCCATGCTGTGGATCGGCATCCACCTGGCGCTGGTGGCGGGCCGGCCGGAACTCGTCATGGCCGTGCAGATCCTCATCTGGCCGGTCGGGTTCCTGTCCAACGCGTTCGCCGCGCCCGAGTCCATGCCTCACTGGCTCGGCACGGCCGTGCAGTGGAACCCGATGTCCCAGACCGCGACGGCCGTACGGGACCTGTTCGGCGGCCCCGGCGGGGAACCCGGCCACGTCTGGGCGGCGATCGTGTGGCCGCTCGCCCTGCTGGCGGTGTTCTTCCCGCTGGCGGTGCGCCGCTTCGCCCGGCTGAGCCGTTAGGACGCCTCGGCTTGCACCTCACGCGGCGTGAGGGCTCAGCCTGGAGGGCGTCAACCCGAAGGGAGCGGAAGTGAGCTACTCGGTGGGCCAGGTGGCCGGTTTCGCCGGCGTGACCGTGCGCACGCTGCACCACTACGACGGCATCGGCCTGCTCGTCCCGAGCGAGCGCAGCCACGCGGGGCACCGGCGCTACAGCGACGCCGACCTCGACCGGCTGCAGCAGATCCTGTTCTACCGCCAGCTCGGCTTCCCGCTCGACGAGGTCGCCGCCCTGCTCGACGATGCGGACGCGGACCCGCGCGCGCACCTGCGCCGCCAGCACGAGCTGCTGACCGCCCGGATCGAGAAGCTGCAGAAGATGGCAGCGGCCGTGGAGCACGCCATGGAGGCACGCAAGATGGGCATCGACCTCACACCCGAGGAGAAGTTCGAGGTGTTCGGGGACTTCGACCCCGACCAGTACGAGGACGAGGTGCGGGAGCGCTGGGGCACCACCGACGCGTACCGGCAGTCGCGGGAGCGGACCGCCTCCTACACCAAGGAGGACTGGAAACGCGTCAACGAGCGCTCCGACGCGATCCTGCGCCGCTTGATCGACCTCATGGACGCCGGCACCCCGGCCGACTCCGAGGAGGCCATGGAAGCCGCCGAGGCGCACCGCCGCTTCATCTCGGAGACGTACTACGACTGCCCGCACAGCACGCACACGTGCCTGGGTGAGATGTACGTCTCGGACCCGCGGTTCACCTCCACCTACGACAACAGCCGGCCCGGCCTCGCGGTCTATGTGAGGGACGCGATCGCCGCCAACGCCGCCCGGCACACGGCGTAACCGCCACGTGCCGGGCGTGCCCGCCCGGCCCAGGACCAGCACGACTTTGGCCTGGGCCGGGTACAGGGCATCCTGGGGAGTCCCGTGGAACCTGGGCCACGACGGCTGCGTTGATACTTTTGGCAGCCAGCCCCCCCAGCCCGTACCTCAGCAGCAGGAGCCACATTCCCGTGACCACGCTTGCGCTCGGCCCCGAGTGGCTCAGCCCCGACTACCTGATCTCGACCTTCAGCCTCCCCGGCATCCTGTTGATCGTCTTCGCCGAGTCGGGCCTCTTCGCCTTTCTGCCGGGCGACTCGCTGCTGTTCACGGCGGGCCTCTTCGTGGCGCAGGGCGAGTACATCAGCCAGCCGCTGTGGCTGGTGTGCTTCCTCATCGTCCTGGCCGCCGTCATCGGCGACCAGGTGGGGTACATGATCGGCAAGTTCTTCGGGCCGAGACTCTTCAACCGCCCGAACTCCAGGCTCTTCAAACAGGAGAATCTGGAGAAGGCCCACGAGTTCATGGAGAAGTACGGCCCGAAGGCCATCGTGCTGGCCCGCTTCGTCCCCATCGTGCGGACGTTCGCGCCGATCGTCGCGGGCGCCGGCCGCATGAAGTACCGCACGTTCATCACGTACAACGTCATCGGCGGCATCGCCTGGGGCACGGGCGTCACCGTCGCGGGCTACTGGCTGGGCCAGATCGAGCTCATCAGGAAGAACGTCGAGTCGATCCTCATCCTGATCGTCCTGCTCTCGGTCGTCCCGATCATCGTCGAGTACCTGCGCGAGCGCGGCAAGAAGAAGCGCGCCGCCGCCGAGGCCCCGGCCGCCGCCCCGCACCGGCCCGCCCAGCAGCAGCCCCCGGTGATGGACGACGCCACGACCCAGCTGCGCCGCGTCCCCCCGGCCCACCACGACCCCTACGGCCAGGATCAGTACCCGTACTCGCAGCAGCCGCAGCACCAGCCGCACCGGCACCCGCAGCAGCAGCCCCAGCACCCGCAGCAGCCGTACGACCAGCAGTACTACGGGACGCAGCCCCAGCAGCAGCCGTACGCCCCGCAGTACCCGCAGGGCTACGGCGGGCAGAACGGCCAGTATCCGTACAACGAGGGGTACTGAGCGCCGCGGAGCGCCACCGCGAGCCGCCGTGCGCACGGCGGCTGGCGTCGGGCATCCGGCGCCCGGTGTCCCGGCATCCGGCCGGCGCCCGGCGTTCCGGCGTTCCGGCGTTCCGGCGTTCCGGCGTCAGAATCCTCGGGTCCGCTTGGCGGCCCGCCGCTGGCCCGCCGAGCCGACCCGCAGGAACAGCCGCGAGATCTCCGACCCGAGGTTCACCCCGATCGCGATGGCCATGGCCAGCGCCACGGCCTTCGTGAGCGACAGCAGCCCCGCGTCCAGCTCGTTCTGCGAGATCGCCAGCAGACCGAAGTACGTCGCGGAACCCGGCAGCAGGGGCCCGATCGCCGCCGTCGTGTACGGCAGCGCGGACGCGAACCGGTAACGGGACAGCAACTGCCCGAACAGCCCCACCAGACCGGCCGCCACCGCCGTGGAGGCCACCGGCGAGATCCCGCCCGCGTAGTGCATCGCGCCGTACACGCACCACGCGACACCGCCGTTGAGCGTCACCAGCAGCACGGTGGCCCGCTCCTGCTGCAACAGCACCGCGAACGTCAGCGACAGCAGCATGGACGCGCCGATCTGCACCAGTGGCCGTTCCGTGGCGCTCAGCGCCGCGTCCGGGTTGAGCCCGGCGCCCAGCTTCACGCCGAAGTACAGCACCACCAGCACCCCGACGACGATGCCGACGAAGAAGTACATGACCTCCAGCAGACGGGCCGCCGCGGTGATGTAGAAGCCGGTCAGGCCGTCCTGCACGCCCGCCACCAGCGCCCGCCCGGGCAGCAGCGCGAACAGCCCGCCGGTGATCACCGCGGACGCCTTCACGTCGACGTGCGCCAGCGTCAGCGCGATGCCCATCGCGGCGGGCGGCATCGCGGCCACCGTGAACTGGTAGAACTCCGGCAGCCCGCGCCCCGCGCACAGCCACGCCAGCCGGTCGCCGAGCATCGCGCCGATCATCGCCGCGACGAACACGATCGAATCACCGCCGACGAGCACCGAGGCCGCCCCCGCGAGCAGCCCGCTCGCCGAGGTCAGCACCCACGTCGGGTAGGGGTGCCGGTTGCGCCGGATCTCCGCCAGCCGCCGGTAGGCCTCCTCCAGGGAGATGTGGGTCTCCGCGTCGGACAGGTCGTCCACCAGCTGGTACACGGCCGCGAGCCGCGTGTAGTCGGTGCCCCGGCGGCGCACCGTGCGGGACGCCGTCACCGGGTCGTCCACCAGGGACGGCTGGTGCGAGATCGACAGCAGCGTGAACGTGACGTTCGGCTCGCAGCGGTCCAGCCCGTAGGAGCGGCACACGGCGAACATCGCCGCCTCCACGTCCTCGGCGCCCTCCCCGCCCGCGAGCAGCAGCTCACCGATGCGCAGCGTCAGGTCCAGCACGCGCGGGACGGCCGGACCGGTCCCGTCCTCCGCCTTGTGCACCAGCTCCGGCGCGGGCCGCTCGGCCACCGGCATGCGCAGCATCGTGCGCATGCGGTCCTGCCACGGCACGTCCTTGGTGAGGCTGACGACCGGTGTCCCGCTCGGCGGGGTGAAGGCGGGCGGAGCCTGCCGGGCGCTGTACGTGCGCGGCGGGCTGAACGCCGAGCCCTCCGACTCGGCCGGCGCCGGCACGCCCAGCCCGTCCGGCAGGGCGAACTCGGACGTGGCCTCGGAATCGAAGCCGCCCTTGGGGACGGCCAGCCCCTGCGGAACCGCGAACTCCGACGTCGTCGACGACTCGTTGTCGACGGACGGCGCCGCGATCCCCGCGGGAGGGGAGAACCCGCTCCTGGCCTCGTCCGACTGCGGTTTGCGGTCCTCCGCGTCCGTCACGTGCGCAATGCTCCCTCTACGACACCACTGGTCGGCCCAGTGCCCAGTATGCGCACCCGCACACGAGGGGCCGCACGCGCATGCGTGCGGCCCCTCGTGTGCGGTGGCTCCGGCCGGGCTCAGTGACCGCCCTGCTCCTTGAAGCGCTTGTACGACCGCTCGATCTCCGCCTCGGCGTCCGTGCGGCCGACCCAGTTGGCGCCCTCGACCGACTTGCCGGGCTCCAGGTCCTTGTAGACCTCGAAGAAGTGCTGGATCTCCAGGCGGTCGAACTCGGACACGTGGTGGATGTCGCGCAGGTGCTCCACGCGCGGGTCGTGCGCCGGGACGCACAGCAGCTTGTCGTCGCCGCCCGCCTCGTCGGTCATGCGGAACATGCCGATCGCGCGGCACTGGATGAGGCAGCCGGGGAAGGTCGGCTCGTCCAGGATGACCAGCGCGTCCAGCGGGTCGCCGTCCTCGCCGAGCGTGTTCTCGACGAAGCCGTAGTCGGCCGGGTAGCTGGTCGAGGTGAAGAGTCGGCGGTCCAGGCGGATACGACCGGTCTCGTGGTCCACCTCGTACTTGTTCCGCGAACCCTTCGGAATCTCGATCGTGACGTCGAACTCCACCGGTGGCTCCTCCATGATCAGCACATAGTTCTGGTGGTTAAGTGTCCCTCACGCACGTGTGTGATCGCGAAAGGGGCTGGTGTCGTGCCAGAGCTGAGGCCTTGGCGATCCGCGAGAGCGCATGCGGCGCGTCTCGTGGGCGCCGTACGACCGCGTCTCGCACGGGCCGCGGCGGCCGCCGGGCCGCGGGTCGCACGGCTCGCCACGACCACGAAACCGCAGCTCACACGAGCCACGAGGACCTGGCAGTACACCGCGGGCGCCGCCACCGCCGGCCTCGCGCTCGCCGCCGGCGCGGTGACCGCCGCCGGTCCCTGGGACTCCTCGGGTCAGCGTACGGCCGAGCGGGACCGGGCGGCCGCGTGGGGGGCCACGGGTGGCGCAGATCACGGCCGCGGCCCCGCGGGCCGGGAACCGGGGGCCGCCCCCAGCGCCGCGTCCGTCCTGACCGGCCTCGGCGCCGGCACCACCGTGCGGGCCGCCCCCGACGCACCCGACGGCAGGGCGCTCGACCGCGTCCTGGAGCCGTTCCTGAAGAACCCGGCGCTCGGCCCGCGGCGCTCCGTCTCCGTCGTCGACCTGACCACCGGCAAGCGGCTGTACGGCGTCGGCGGCGGCACGCCGCTCACCCCCGCCTCCACCACCAAGATCGCCACCGCCGTGGCCGCGCTCTCCGCCCTGGGCCCCGACCACCGCCTCACCACCCGCACCGCCCTCGAACCCGACACCGGGGAACTCGTCCTCGTCGGCGGCGGCGACCCCACCCTCACCGCCCGCAAGAAGACCGGCGGCCACGCGAGCCTGCGCACCCTCGCCGCCCGCACCGCCGCCGCCCTGACCGAGCGCGGCCTGCGCAAGATCACCCTGTCCTACGACACCACGCTCTACGCCGGCCCCGAACTCCACCCGATCGGGGTCAACGACAACCTCGCCCCCGTGACCCCGCTGATGCTGGACGAGGCCCGCACGGACGACTCGACCCGCGGCCCCGCACCCCGCGTGCCCGAACCCGCCGCCGACGCCGCCCGCCGCTTCGGCGACCTCCTGAAGGACCACGGCATCAAGACCACGCCGCCCGGTCCCTCCAGGGCCACCGGCCGCGCCGAACCCGTCGCCGCCGTCTCCTCGCCCCCGCTCGCCACCCTCGTCGAACGGATGCTGACCAACAGCGACAACGACATCGCCGAGGCCCTCGCCCGCCACACCGCCGTCGCGGCCGGCGAACGCGCCGACCTCGCCGGCGCCGGCGACGCCGTCCGCGCCCGGCTCGACCGGCTCGGCCTGCCCGTCGACGGCGCCGACATCAAGGACGGCAGCGGCCTCGACCGCTCCGGCCGCCTCACCGCCGACCTGCTCACCGCACTCCTCGTCACGGCCGCCGACCCCGGCCGCCCCGCACTGCGCCCCGCCCTCACCGGCCTCCCGGTCGCCGGCTTCACCGGCACCCTCACCGGCCGCTACGAGGACGGCGCGGCCGGTTTCGTCCGCGCCAAGACCGGCACGCTGAGGGGCGTCAACGCCCTGGCGGGCACGGTGGTCGACCGCGACGGCCGGGTCCTCGCCTTCGCCTTCATGGCCTCGGGCACGACCGACCCGGGCGCCGCCCAGGAAGCCTTGGACAAGGCGGCGACGGCACTGGCGTCCTGCGGCTGCGGCTGACGTCGTGCGTCGCCGCCGTGCGCAGGCGTTGTGCGGGGCGGGCACGCGGCGCGGAACGGGCGGGGCACGGCCCGCGGCGCCGGGCGCACCACAGCAGGCGGCCCGTTGCCCGCTACGCGCCGCCTGCCCCAAGTGGCAGCGCTCACGTACGGTTGACGCATGACGAGCATCCGTGGTGCGGAGATGGTCGACTGGAATCTCGCGGTGGCGACCGCGACCCGGCTCGTGCGGCCGGGCCCAGAAGTGAGCCGTGAGGAGGCCAGGGCCGTCGTCGCGGAACTCAGGCGGCACGCCAAGGCCTCGGAGGAACACGTCCGGGGCTTCACCCGCATGGCCACCGAGGAGACGCACGACACCCCGATCCTCGTCGTGGACCGCCCCGGCTGGGTCCGGGCGAACGTCGCCGGCTTCCGGGAACTCCTCAAACCCCTCCTGGACAAGATGCAGGAGCGGCGCGGCAGCAGCCCCGGCGGCGCGGTCCTCGGCGCCGTCGGCGGCAAGGTCACCGGCGTGGAGCTGGGCATGCTGCTGTCGTTCCTGGCCTCCCGCGTCCTCGGCCAGTACGAGACGTTCGCCCCGCCCAGCCGCGACCTCCCCGCGGGGGAGAACGGCGTCGGACGCCTGCTGCTGGTCGCCCCGAACATCGTGCACGTCGAGCGCGAACTCGACGTCCAGCCCCGCGACTTCCGGCTCTGGGTCTGCCTGCACGAGGAGACCCACCGCACGCAGTTCTCGTCCGTGCCGTGGCTGCGCGACCACCTCGAGGGCGAAATCCAGTCGTTCTTGAGCGAGACCGACGTCGACCCCATGACCGTCCTGGAGCGCGTCCGCGAGGCCGCCCAGACCCTCGCCGGCGGCCGGCCCGAGGGCGAGGAGGGCGACGAGGGACGCTCCCTCGTGGAGATCGTGCAGACCCCCGCCCAGCGCGAGATCCTTGGCCGCCTCACCGCCGTGATGTCCCTGCTGGAGGGCCACGCCGACTTCGTCATGGACGGCGTGGGACCCCAGGTCGTCCCGACCGTCGCGGAGATCCGCGAGAAGTTCCAGCAGCGGCGCGCCAAGGGCGCCTCACGGCTGGACCTGGCGCTGCGCAAGCTGCTCGGCCTGGACGCCAAACTCCGGCAGTACCGCGACGGCGAGCGCTTCGTACGGGCCGTCGTGGACCAGATCGGCATGGACGGCTTCAACCGCGTGTGGACCTCCCCGAACACCCTGCCGACCAAGGCGGAGATCGCCAAACCGGCGGACTGGGTCGCGCGGATGCACGGCGGGCCCGAGGCGTGAACACCGTGGAGCGGTCGTGAAACGAAACCGGCCGACGGCAGGCGAACGCCCCTCCAATCACCCGTCCGAGGGACCGTGAGCCATGGGTAGGCGTGCAATGCTCGGGGAACAGCCCGGTTCTGTCACCATCTACACACTCTGAGTGACCGGCCTCGGGCTCACCCCCGAAAACTTCATGAAGGGAACCGGACATGGGTCCCCATCCTGCGGTCGCGGCGATACGCCTGGCGGTCCGCCGCGTGCTCCACGACATCCTGACCGAACACCACCGCACCACGCCCGACAGCGGCCCCCCAGCCGCTGCCGGCACCGCCGCTGCCCCCGGCGGCGCCACCGCCCCCGGTGCCACGCGCCCCGAGCGCCCGCTGTCCCCGCTCGTCCTCGTCGCCTGCTCGGGCGGCGCCGACTCCATGGCGCTCGCCTCCGCCCTCGCCTTCGAAGCCCCCAAGCTCGGCATCCGCGCCGGCGGCGTCACCGTCGACCACGGCCTCCAGCCCGGCTCCGACGCGCGCGCCGACGAAGTCGTCCTGCGCCTGCGCGACCTCGGCCTCGACCCCGTCGACGCCGTCGCCGTCACCGTCGGCCGCGCGGGCGGCCCCGAAGCCGCCGCCCGCGACGCCCGCTACGCCGCCCTCGACGCCACCGCCGAACGCCACGGCGCCGCCGCCGTCCTCCTCGGCCACACCCGCGACGACCAGGCCGAAACCGTCCTGCTCGGCCTCGCCCGCGGCTCCGGCATCCGCTCCCTGTCCGGCATGGCCGCGGTCTCGGGGGCCGACGGCCGCTACCGGCGCCCCTTCCTGGAACTCGACCGGCACACCGCCCGCAGGGCCTGCATGGTCCAGTCCCTCCCCGTCTGGGACGACCCCCACAACGCCGACCCCGCCTACACCCGGTCCCGGCTCCGCCACGAAGGCCTGCCCGCGCTGGAAAAGGCCCTCGGCAAGGGCGTCGTGGAGTCCCTCGCCCGCACCGCCCGGCTCTCCCGCGACGACGCCGACGCCCTCGACGCCTGGGCCCGCCAGGCCGAGGCCTCCGTACGGGACGCCGCCGGCCGCCTCGAGTGCGCCAAGCTCCACGCCCTGCCGCCCGCCGTACGCCGCCGGGTGCTGCGCCGCGCCGCGATCGAGGCGGGCGCACCGGCCGGTTCGCTGTTCGCCCGGCACATCGAGGAAATCGACCGGCTGATCACCGGCTGGCGCGGCCAGGGGGCCATCAACCTCCCCGGCAAAGTCGTCGCCCGGCGGCAGAGTGGCAGACTGGTGATTCGGCAAGGCTGACTCCCGACCCCTCCGGCACCTCACCGGAGGGGCGGCCAGCCGGTGGGACGACCGACCGAAAGTGATGCGGGTGGACGCGAACGACATGGGTGCCGACCTCAAGCAGGTACTCATCACCAAGGAAGAGATCGACGCGAAGCTGGCCGAGCTGGCCGCGAAGATCGACGCGGAATACGCGGGCAAGGACCTGCTCCTCGTCGGCGTCCTCAAGGGCGCCGTGATGGTCATGGCCGACCTCGCCCGAGCGCTGTCCACCCCCGTCACCATGGACTGGATGGCCGTGTCGTCCTACGGGGCGGGCACCCAGTCCTCCGGCGTCGTGCGGATCCTCAAGGACCTCGACACCGACATCAAGGGCAAGCACGTCCTGATCGTCGAGGACATCATCGACTCCGGCCTGACCCTGTCCTGGCTGATCTCCAACCTCGGCTCGCGCGAGCCCGCCTCCCTCAAGGTGTGCACGCTGCTGCGCAAGCCCGAGGCCGCGAAGGTCGCCATCGACGTGGAATGGGTCGGCTTCGACATCCCCAACGAGTTCGTCATCGGCTACGGCCTCGACTACGCCGAGAAGTACCGCAACCTCCCGTTCGTCGGTACGCTCGCGCCCCACGTCTACGGCGGCTGAGCCGGCGGAGCGGCCCGTGCTGGTGATCGGGAACCCCGGCGGCTTTCGCACCGTTGGAGCATGCAGACGGGTTCGCCAGCCTTCCCGTGCGGCTTCGGGCGACAATGCTGGGGTACCGTCAGAAGAACTGTCTTATCAAACTCACTATGGCAGGAGGGACGGGGCGGCACCGCTCCGTATGGATGGACGTGAAGCGATACTTCCGTGGGCCGGTCATGTGGATCGTGCTGGCCGTCCTTGCCGTGGTCGTGTTGATGCAGGTCGTCGGCTCGTCCGGCGGCTACAAGACGGTGGACACCGGCCAGGTCGTCCAGGCGATCAATGACAACAAGGTCGAGTCGGCCAAGCTGACCACCGGCGACGAGCAGACCATCAAGGTCCAGCTCAAGGACGGCGTAAAGGTCAAGGACAGCTCGAAGATCCAGGCGAGCTACATCGGCGACCAGGGCGTCGACATCGCCAACACGCTGCAGAACAAGTTCCAGGAAAAGCAGATCCCGGACGGCTACACCGTTTCGCCGTCCAAGCAGAACCCGTTCGTCGGCATCCTGCTCTCCCTGCTTCCCTTCGTCCTCATCGTCGTCGTCTTCCTGTTCCTGATGAATCAGATGCAGGGCGGCGGCTCCCGGGTGATGAACTTCGGCAAGTCGAAAGCCAAGCTCATCACCAAGGACACCCCCAAGACGACCTTCAGTGACGTCGCGGGTGCCGACGAGGCCGTCGAGGAGCTGCACGAGATCAAGGAATTCCTCCAGGAACCCGCCAAGTTCCAGGCCGTCGGCGCCAAGATCCCCAAGGGCGTGCTCCTCTACGGCCCGCCCGGCACCGGCAAGACCCTGCTCGCGCGTGCCGTCGCGGGCGAGGCCGGCGTCCCGTTCTACTCGATCTCCGGCTCCGACTTCGTCGAGATGTTCGTCGGTGTCGGTGCCTCCCGTGTCCGTGACCTGTTCGAGCAGGCCAAGGCCAACGCCCCCGCGATCGTCTTCGTGGACGAGATCGACGCGGTCGGCCGCCACCGCGGCGCCGGCCTCGGCGGCGGACACGACGAGCGCGAGCAGACCCTGAACCAGCTGCTCGTGGAGATGGACGGCTTCGACGTCAAGGGCGGCGTGATCCTCATCGCCGCGACGAACCGCCCCGACATCCTGGACCCGGCGCTGCTGCGTCCCGGCCGCTTCGACCGCCAGATCGCCGTGGACCGGCCCGACATGCAGGGCCGCCTGGAGATCCTCAAGGTGCACCAGAAGGGCAAGCCGGTCGCGCCCGACGTCGACCTGTCCGCCGTCGCCCGCCGCACGCCCGGCATGACGGGTGCCGACCTGGCCAACGTCCTGAACGAGGCCGCCCTGCTGACGGCCCGCAGCGACCAGAAGCTGATCGACAACCACATGCTGGACGAGGCGATCGACCGCGTCGTGGCCGGCCCGCAGAAGCGGACCCGGATCATGTCGGACAAGGAGAAGAAGATCACCGCGTACCACGAGGGCGGACACGCCCTGGTCGCGGCGGCCTCACCGAACTCCGACCCCGTCCACAAGATCACCATCCTGTCCCGGGGCCGCGCCCTCGGCTACACCATGGTGCTCCCGGACGAGGACAAGTACTCCACGACCCGCAACGAGATGCTCGACCAGCTGGCGTACATGCTGGGCGGCCGCGCGGCCGAGGAGCTGGTCTTCCACGACCCGACGACCGGTGCCGCCAACGACATCGAGAAGGCCACCAACCTGGCCCGCGCGATGGTCACGCAGTACGGCATGACCGAGCGTCTCGGCGCGATCAAGTTCGGCGGCGACAACACCGAGCCGTTCCTCGGACGTGAGATGGCGCACCAGCGCGACTACTCGGAAGAGGTCGCCGCGCTGGTCGACGAAGAGGTCAAGAAGCTCATCGAGACCGCGCACAACGAGGCGTGGGAGATCCTGGTCGAGAACCGCGACGTGCTCGAC
The DNA here is from genome assembly GCF_040682395.1 of Streptomyces sp. NPDC051207. Classification (NCBI taxonomy): domain Bacteria; kingdom Bacillati; phylum Actinomycetota; class Actinomycetes; order Kitasatosporales; family Streptomycetaceae; genus Streptomyces; species Streptomyces sp. NPDC051207. The sequence continues at coordinate 124,031 of NZ_JBFBAX010000019.1, forward strand.
AACCTGGTCCTGGCCCTCCTGGAGAAGGAGACGCTGGGCAAGGAGGAGATCGCCGAGATCTTCGCGCCGATCGTCAAGCGCCCGCCGCGGCCCGCCTGGACCGGCTCCTCGCGGCGCACGCCGTCCACCCGCCCGCCGGTGCTCTCCCCGAAGGAACTCGCACTGACGAACGGGGCCAACGGCGCGACGGCCGCGATCACCGCCAAGAGCACGACGGCACCGGAGCCCGCTCCGCCCGCCGAGCGAGCCCCGGAGGAACGCCCCGAGAGCTGATCTCCGGCCCGGAATGAATGCCCCGCCCCCCAGGTTCTAGCCTGGGGGGCGCGGCATTTTGGCATGCCCGCAGGCAAGACACACAGGAACGAGGCACCCCACATGACCGACCCCGTGACGCTGGACGGCGAGGGCCAGATCGGCGAGTTCGACGAGAAGCGGGCCGAGAACGCCGTACGCGAACTGCTGATCGCGGTCGGCGAGGACCCCGACCGCGAGGGCCTGAGGGAAACACCGGCCCGGGTGGCACGGGCGTACCGGGAGATCTTCGCGGGGCTGTGGCAGATGCCCGAGGACGTGCTGACGACGACGTTCGACCTGGGGCATGACGAGATGGTGCTCGTCAAAGACATTGAGGTGTACTCGACGTGTGAGCACCATCTGGTCCCGTTCCGGGGCGTCGCTCACGTCGGATACATCCCGTCCACCAGCGGCAAGATCACCGGCTTGTCCAAGCTGGCCCGGCTCGTGGACGTCTACGCCCGCCGTCCGCAGGTGCAGGAACGTCTCACGACGCAGATAGCGGACTCGCTGATGGACATCCTGGAACCGCGCGGCGTCATCGTCGTCGTGGAGTGCGAGCACATGTGCATGTCGATGCGCGGCATCCGCAAGCCCGGCGCGAAGACCCTCACCTCGGCGGTCCGGGGACAGCTGAGGGACGCGGCGACGCGCAACGAGGCGATGAGCCTGATCATGGCCCGCTGACGGGCCGGTACGTCACGCCGCCGGTGCCGTGGCCGGGGGGTCCTCGTCGTCTTCCGGGAGCTTGCAGACGCGTTCCAGGAAGAGGGCTGCCGCTATGACGGCGATGGCGGCGAGGACCGAGAAGCCCGCGTAGACGGCCTGGTCGCGGCGGGTCGGGATGTCGAGGAACTCCAGGAGGAAGACGCCCGTGCCGCCGTACATGCCGGCGACGAGGGCGGCGACCAGGGCGCTGGACTGGCCGAAGACGACCGCGCGGGCCGCCATCAGGGGATCGACGCCCTTGGCGCCGGGGCGGCGCTCGCGCTGGGCCCTGAGGCGGGCGCGCAGGGAGATCGCCGTGGCCAGCAGGACCACGGCGATCAGGGCCAGGACCACCGGGGCGGCCAGGGGGACGCTCGGCAGGGTCCCGATCGAGTTCCACAGGCGGGCGCCCGCCCAGGACAGGACTGCGGCCACGGCGAAGACGCCGGCCAGCACCCTGATGCGCAGCTCTCTCACGGTGTCCCTTCGGTTGCCCCGGCGGTCCGGCCCCGGTGTCCGCCGTGTCGCCGTGACCGCGTAAATCCGGTCGTGTTGACCTTAACGGCTATTCGGGCAGCCTGAGTTCCAGGTCGGCGCGGGGTGCGACACCCTCCCGGGTGACGGCGTCCAGGAGCCCGGCGACGGCGCCGCGGCCGGGGAGCTGGGCCTCGGGCTCCAGGTCGTGCCAGGGGGCGAGGACGAAGGCGCGTTCGTGGGCGCGCGGGTGGGGGAGGGTGAGCAGGGGGTCGTCGGAGATCTCGTCGGCGTAGGCGACGATGTCGACGTCGAGGGTGCGGGCGCCCCAGCGCTCGTCCCGTACGCGGTGGAAGGCCTCCTCGACGGCCTGGGCGCGCTCCAGGAGCGAGGACGGCGGGAGGGTGGTCCTCAGGACGACGACCGCGTTGAAGTACGACGGCTGGCTGCCCGGCTCGACGCCCCAGGGCTCGGTCTCGTAGACGGGTGAGACGCCTTTGACGCGGATGCCGGGCGTGTCCTCCAGGGCGTCGATGGCGCCCTGGAGGGTCTCCAGGCGGTTGCCGAGGTTCGAGCCGAGGGAGATCACGGCGCGCTGCGGGTTGTGCAGGGTGGTGTCGGCGGCGTCGACCTTCTCGACGACGGAGGCGGGTACCGGCTGGACGATCGGGTCGCTGTGACCTCGCGTGAACGGTGCGCTCATACTCGGCTCCGGGTGATGGTGACGGTCACGTCGTCGAAGGGGACCGTGATCGGTGCGTCCGGCTTGTGGACGCAGACCTGCACCTCGTGGACCCCGTCGTGCTTCAGGCACGTCTGGGCGATGCGCTCGGCGAGCGTCTCGATGAGGTTGACGGGCTCGCCCTCGACGACGGCGACGACCTCCTCGGCCACGATTCCGTAGTGCACGGTCTTCGCCAGGTCGTCGTCGGCAGCGGCCGGCCGGGTGTCCAGGCCGAGGACGAGGTCCACGATGAACGTCTGGCCCTCCTCGCGCTCCTTGGGGAACACACCGTGGTGCCCGCGGGCCTTCAGGCCGCGCAGCGCGACACGATCCACGCGAATCACTCCTGCAATCGTCGGTATGGGCCGGCCCGTGCCGTGTGCGGCGGCGCGGTCGGCCCCGGTCGAATCTACCTGCGGACACCGACAGGGCCGGGCCGCGGGGGCGCGCGCCCGGGCCGGGGTCCGGAGGATTCACCGGGTGTTTCCCCCGGAGAACCCGTCAGGTGTCGCTGTGTGTCGCCTACCCACTCAGGTGGGGGTCTCGTCGCCTTCTTCCTCGTCGGTTTCGGACATGACGGGGGAGGCGTGGTGGGACCAGATCTTCCAGCCGTCGGACGTGCGGCGGAACACGTTCGTGGCGACGACGAGCTGGCCGAGGAGCGGGCCGGGCTCGTCGCTGCCCACGGGGGCGGGGCCGCCGCTGAGGATGTTCTCGGTGCAGGTCACGAGGGCGGTGTCGCCGGTGACGGACACGTGTACGTCGGTGAGGAAGAACTGGATGTACTCGGTGTTCGCCATGATCAGCGCGTACGACCTGAGGACCTCGCCGCGGCCGGTGAGGACGGGCCAGCCGGGGTGGACGCAGGAGATCACGCCGGTGTCGGCGGGGTCGTGGTAGGTCTCGTCGACGCCGAGGTCGGACGGGGTGAGCCAGAGCGAGGTGAGCGTCTCGAAGTCACCGCGCTCCATGGCCTCGTAGTAGGCCGTGTTGGCGGCCTCGACCTGCTCGACGTCCGTGTGAGAGGCGCTCACCGCGCTCCTTCCGCGTCGTGCGCGCCCGGCGCGCCGGGCCGAGTGCGCGCTTCGGTCACGGCGTGCGCGACGCGTACGGCGTCGGCGGTGGCGCGGACCTCGTGGACGCGTACGGCCCAGGCGCCGGCGTGCGCAGCGAGCGCGGAGACGGCGGCGGTGGCGGCGTCGCGTTCCCGGGCGGGCGGTGGGGCGCCGTCCGGTCCGGCGAGGACGCGGCCGAGGAACCGTTTGCGGGAGGCGGCGACCAGCAGGGGGTGGCCGAGGCCGAGCAGGCGGTCGAGGTGGGCGAGGAGTTCGAGGTCGTGGGCGGCGTCCTTGGAGAAGCCGAGGCCGGGGTCGACGACGATGCGGTCGGGGGCGATGCCGCCGGCGAGGACGGCGTCCACGCGTGCGTGGAGTTCCTTCACGACCTCGGTGACGACGTCGTCGTAGACGCCGCGGATGGTGCCGCCCTCCAGGAAGCCGCGCCAGTGCATGACGACGAAGGGGGCGTCGGCGGCGGCGACGGCGGGGATCATGGCGGGGTCGGCGAGGCCGCCGCTGACGTCGTTGACGAGTGCGGCGCCGGCCGCGAGGGCCTGCTCGGCCACGGAGGCGCGCATGGTGTCGACCGAGATGACGACGCCTTCGGAGGCGAGACCGCGGACAACGGGGATGACGCGCTTGAGTTCCTCGGCCTCGTCCACGCGCGTGGCGCCGGGGCGGGTGGACTCTCCGCCGACGTCCACGAGGTCGGCGCCCTCGGCGACGAGGGCGAGGCCGTGCTTGACGGCGGCGGTCGTGTCGAACCAGCGGCCGCCGTCGGAGAAGGAGTCGGGGGTGACGTTCACGACCCCCATGACCGCGCAGCGGTCCCAGTCCGGGAGGCCCGCCACGCGTCCGCGTCCGCTGCTCTGCTTGCTCATGTGTTCAGCGTAGGCCTGTGAGGGGAGGGCGGGTGATGCGGCCCGGGCGGGAGGCCCGAGGTGGGGGGTGGGTTTCCGCCCGGGCCCGGCCGGGCGGGGCCTGGGCGAGGGCATGTGTGCTTTTGCGTACGGTCCTGTCAGACATCGCATCCGTGGTTCCCCGAGAGACCTCGGCCCCGGTGCCGGTGCGGGCGTCCGGCGGCATTGCGCCCTGTAGGACGCTGTCCTGGCGGGGGAGGTTCACTCGCATTGCGTGAACGTCCTCCAAGGCCCGACGGCCGGTGAGCGATAAACGATCTTGGTGGAATTCCTGATTCCCCGTAACCACTTCGGAAGGGGTTCGTTTTTACGGCCCGGGGAGCCAAGAATCGCCTACGCGCGGTAAGTTTCTGGCCATGCCACGTGGACGACACCGCCATTCCCCGCCCCTGCACAGGCTGCTGCCCCCGTCGGCGATCGCAGGCGTCTCGGTCGTCTGCGCGCTGGGTCCCTGGGTGTTCTCGGAGGCCGTGGTGCTGCGCGGCCTGTCCGCCGCCGCCGCGGTGACCGCGGTCGTCGGCGCCGTCGTCATGCGCCGCTGGGACATCCAGGCCGGCAAGCGGGTCGCCGATCTCACGCGCGCGCGTGCGAGCGACGAGTGGCGGCACGAGGAACGCGTCGCCGAACTGGAGAGCGACCTCGAGGAATCGCGGGAGCTGCGCGGCAAGCTGGAGCAGAAGCTGCGGGCCAAGCGGGCGGAGCTGGCGGGGCTGCGCAACGAGCACGCGGCGCTGCTGCGGCGGTACGCCACGGCGGAGACGGAGCGGGCGAGCGCCCTGGAGGGCCGCCGCCTGCTGGAGATCGAGGCGGCGGCCCCGGCTCGCGCGCTGCCCCCGGTTCCGGTTCCCGCTCAGGCGGCCCCGCCGGCCGGGGAGAGCGGGCGCGTCGCGGACGACGGCGCCGAGCGGACGCCGGCCGTCCCCGGGGTGTTCTCGGCGGAGGGCGCGCAGCTGTTCCTGCGGGCGCGGGCGGCGCTGGCCAGGTTCGACGCGGACCGGTCCCAGGGGCCCGCGGGCCCGGACGAGGACGAGGACGGGGACGGCGACGGGTCGCCGAAGGGCGGTGGCGGCGCGCCCAAGGGCCGGCCGGCCGGGGCGGACGCGCAGCCGGGCGGCGACGGCGGCGCGCGGGAGGACGAGGCGCAGGGGAAGTTCGGGGCGGCCGGCGGGCACGAGCGCACGGCCGCCCACGCCACGGCCCCGCAGCCGCAGGGGCGGCAGGCGGCCGGTCGCTTCACGGTGCCGGCCGCGGTGGCCGTCGTGCCGCAGGCGCCGGTGCGGCGTCCGTCGGCCGAGGGCGGGTTCGACTTCTTCGGTACGAAGCGGCAGGCGCCGGAGCAGGGCAGCGCCCTGGAGGCCGTGCAGAACGAGGACCTCGCCGATGTCGTCGGCCAGGAGGCCCTCGCCCTGCACAAGGCGGAGACGGAGGGCGCGTTCAAGCCGGACGACGTGGAGTCCCGGGAGAACCCCCAGGTGATCGACCTGACGGCGCACGACGAGACCGAGCAGATCGACGTACAGAGGCTGCGCAGCGCGGCGTCCTGAGGACGGCCGGGCGGCCTGGAGGCGGCGCAATCCGGCCTTGGGGGCGGCGAATTCGGGCGGTCTTCGAAGGCGGCGGAACCGGGCGGTGTTCGAAGGCGGCGGAACCGGGCGGTGTTCGGAGGCGGCGGAACGCGGGGCAGGCGGAGGACGCCGCCCCGCGTTCGCGCTGTTCGGGACCTTCGCCCGCTCCGTCCGGGGACCGCGCTCAAGCCGTCCGGGCTTCCGCGCTGACAGCCCGGCCCGGCGCGCGCCGTCCGGTCTCCGGCGCGCACCATCCCGTTCCGTGGTCCGGCGCGCGCCGCCCGGCGCGCCGTCCGGTTCCGGTCCCCGGCGTGCGTCGGGCGTCTTCGCCTCACACCATCCAGCGGTCCGGGCGGGCGTCCCTGCGGCCGGTGCGGGAGCGTTCGGCCTGGGCGCGCAGGAGATCCGCGGCCTCGCCTGCGTCCCTCAGACGGGCCGTCACGGTGTTGTTGGCCCCCGTGTCCACGTGCACGTCGGCGACCCGGCACCGCCGCTGCCACGGCCCCTGTGTGAGTCGTACGCTCTGCACCTTCGCGTGCGGTACGAGGGCGAGGCTGCGCCGCAGCAGCCCGGAGCGGGCCGCGAACACCGCGTCGGAGACGGCGAGTCCGTAGCCCCGCCACCACACCGGCACGCAGCGTGCGGCACGGCGCGGCGGACGGGACAGCGCGGCGCGCGGCGGCACGGTCACGCCGGGCAGCACGCGCGCGACGATCGCCCCGGCGGCCTCGCGCGGGGCGACCGGCACCAGCACGGAGTTGGACGACCCGGCCACGTCCAGCTCGACGCGCACCCAGTCCCGCCGCCGCCACAGCAGCGGCTGCACGATGCGTACCGTCTGCACGCGGCCGGGCGGCACCGTCTCGTGGGCGCGGTCCAGCAGTCCGTGGTCCAGGCGCAGCCCGTCGGGGGACTCGCCCACCGTCCAGTCGTACTCGCCGACGAAGCGGCCCACGCTGCTCGCGCCCGCCGCGCCGAGCAGCGGCACGGCGGCGGCGAGGACCGTCCAGGCGCTGTGCGTGAACAGCCACAGCACCGGCGGTACGACGAGTGCGGCGGCCAGCGTGCCCCAGGTCCCGCCGGTCAGCAGGAGCGAGACGGCGAGCACGCCGGGCGGCACGCGCAGCAGCTCGCGGGAGGGCGCCTCGCCGACCTCGTGCGCGGTCTCGGGGGCGAAACCGGCCGCACGCGCGAGGAGTTCGGCGCGCAGCGCGCGGGCCTCACCGGCACTGAGGAAGGCCAGTTCGTCCTTCTTGTCCGTGCCGATGACGTCGAGCCGGAGTTTCGCCACGCCCACGACCCGGGCGAGCAGCGGCTGGGTGACGTCGATGGCCTGGATGCGTTCCAGGCGGATGTGCGCGGTGCGCCGGAACACCAGGCCGGTGCGGATGCACAGTTCGGTGCCGGTCACCGCGAAGCGCGTGAACCACCAGCTCATGAAGCCGTACAGGGCGGCGGCCGGGAGGAGCACGGCTAGGCCGGTCAGCAGGGTGCCGGTGGTCAGCCCGGTGAGCCGGCGCTGCGTCTGGTCGAGGTCGTGGACGGCCCACCCGGCGACGGCGGCGATCGGCGCCCAGGCCCGGCGCAGCGGGGTGACGGGGTGCAGCCGCCGCTCGGTTGCGCCCTCGACGGCGGGCGGGACCGCGAGGCCCTCCTCGTCCTCCCGCGGCGTGGTCACAGCCCCGCCGATCGGGCCTCGCCCAGTTCGGTGAGGCGGTCGCGCAGGCGTTCCGCCTCGGCCGGGTCGAGGCCCGGGATGGCCGCGTCGGTCGCCGCGGCGGCCGTGCGCAGCTGCACGCCGGCCAGCCCGAAGTGCCGCTCGACCGGCCCGGAGGTGACCTCCACGAGCTGCATGCGCCCGTACGGCACGACCGTTTCCTGGCGCCACAGCACGCCCCGGCTGATCAGCAGGTCGTCGGCGCGTTCGGCGTACCGCCAGGAGCGCCAGTTGCGGCCGAGCATCACCCAGCCCCACGCCATGAACGCCAGCGGCAGCAGCGCGAGGGCCGCCCAGCCGGGCCCGGCGAGCAGCCCCGGCAACAGCCCCGCGGCCAGCGTCGGAGGCCCCAGCCACACCACCAGCAGCAGGCGCCGCATCCGCAGCAGGGCGCGCGGCAGCCCGGTCCACTCCGGTCCGGCACCGGCCGGTCCCGCCGTTCCCGATGTTTCCGTGCCGTGCGGGCTCCCCGTCTCCATGAGGCCAGCGTACGTAGGGGAGACTGTGTGCATGACTCCTACGACGGAGACCATGGTCGGTATCGGCGGCGCCGCGGAGAGCACCGACATGGTGCTGAACATCGGACCCCAGCACCCGTCCACGCACGGGGTGCTGCGGCTGCGGCTGGTCCTGGACGGCGAGCGGATCACGAGCGCCGAGCCGGTGATCGGCTATATGCACCGGGGTGCGGAGAAGCTGTTCGAGGCGCGTGACTACCGCCAGATCATCATGCTCGCCAACCGCCACGACTGGCTGTCGGCGTTCTCCAACGAGCTGGGCGTGGTCCTGGCCGTGGAGCGGATGCTCGGCATGGAGGTCCCGGAGCGGGCGGTGTGGACGCGCACGCTGCTCGCGGAGCTGAACCGCATGCTCAACCACCTGATGTTCCTCGGTTCGTACCCGCTGGAACTCGGCGGGATCACGCCGATGTTCTACGCGTTCCAGGAGCGCGAGACCCTCCAGAACGTGATGGAGGAGGTCTCCGGCGGGCGCGTGCACTACATGTTCAACCGTGTCGGCGGCCTGAAGGAGGACCTGCCGGCGGGCTGGGCCGCACGTGCGCGTGCCGCAGTCGCCGCCGTGCGCTCGCGCATCGGCCGCTTCGACGACCTGGTCCTCGGCAACGAGATCTTCCGGGGCCGCACGCGCGGGGTGGGCGTGCTGTCGCCGGAGGCCGTGCACGCGTACGGGGTGAGCGGGCCGATCGGGCGGGCGTCGGGCGTCGACTTCGACCTGCGCCGCGACGAGCCGTACCTGGCCTACGGCGAGCTGCGGGACGTCCTGAAGGTCGTCACCCGGCAGGAGGGCGACTGCCTGGCCCGCTTCGAGTGCCTGCTGGAGCAGACGCACAACTCCATGGATCTGGCGGACGCCTGCCTGGACCGGATCGCGGAGCTGCCGCCCGGCCCGATCAACCAGCGGCTGCCGAAGGTGCTGAAGGCGCCCGAGGGCCACACGTACGCGTGGACCGAGAACCCGCTCGGCATCAACGGCTACTACCTGGTCAGCAAGGGCGAGAAGACGCCGTACCGGCTGAAGCTGCGGTCGGCGTCGTACAACAACATCCAGGCGCTCATCGAACTGCTGCCGGGGACGCTGGTCTCGGACATGGTGGCGATCCTGGGGTCAATGTTCTTCGTCGTCGGGGACATCGACAAATAGGTCCGTTCCGGCGGTGAGGCCCACCGGCTGGAGCAGCCAGCCGAAGTCGCCGAGGCCGCCCTCCGCGGTGAGCTCGGCGGCCTCCCCAGCGCCCGCGAGGGCGCGTACGTACGCGGCGGGGTCGGTGGACGCCAGCGTGAGCGCCGGGCGTGCGCCGGTCACGCCCAGAGCGCGCAGCGCGGCGCGCTGGGACAGCAGGCGTGCGCCGGGGAGCGCGCAGGCGTCCAGGGCGACGTGCGCGGTGATGTCGCACGACCCGTCCGGCACGGGCGCCGTCTCGCGCCCCTCGCGGAAGCCGGTGAGCGTGCCGAACGGCGGGCGGGCGTGCGCCGCGTGCGCGTAGTCGACGGCGACGGCCAGGCCCCGGTCGAGCGTGGCGACCGCCGCGGCCCAGGCCTCGTCCCTCGGCAGCCCGATCTCGGCCCGCAGCCCTTCCTCGGCGGGCAGCGGCCACCAGCGGGCCAGCCAGTCGGCCTCCGGGCCGGTGACCGGCTCCCCGAGCCGTTCGCCGCCGTCCCGGCCGACCCGTACGCGCCGCACGACACCGGAGGCGTCCACCTCGGCGACGTCCACCGGCACGTTGTCCAGCCACTCGTTGGCGAACAGCAGACCGGTGACTCCGTACGGGGGCTCGGGGAGCCACTCGATCCGGTGGTCCAGCCCGGCGGGCCGGCCGGCGATCTCCACGGCGTACGCCCGCGTGCGCGCCGCCACGCCGGCGGGCAGCGCCGCGAGCACGCCGGTGACGAGTTCGCCGCGCCCGGCCGCCATGTCGACGAAAGCCAGCTCCCGGGGCCCGCCCAGCGCCTCGTCCACCCGGCACAGCAGCCGCGCCACGGCCCGCGCGAACAGCGGCGACGCGTGCACGGACGTCCGGAAGTGCCCGGCCGGCCCCTCGGCCCGGCGGTAGAAGCCCGCAGGCCCGTACAGCGCCTCCTGCGCCGCGGCCCGCCAGCCCCGCGCGCCCTGCCAGTCGTCCGTCGTCCGTGCCGTCACCGGGCCAGGCTAAACGCACCCGGGCACGGTCCCTCCACCTTGCGGAGTACGCCGGGCCGGTACGGATCGGCCCTCCGGTTGACTCCTGCACACAGCACGCTTCCCTACGCTGGGTTATGTGCAGCGCCTCTATGACTTCCTCCGCAGGCACCCGACCGGCGTCGACACCTTCTGGGCCGTCGTCCTGCTCGGGATCGCGGTGGTGGCCGAAAGCCCCCGGCAGGAGGCCAACGGGACCGATTCGCCGATCCTGATCATCCCGGTCGTCCTGCTGTTGTGCCTGGTGATAGCGCTGCGCAGGCGCATGCCGGAGCGGATGCTGCTGCTCGCGCTCGGGGTGGGGCTCGCACAGCTGGTGCTGGACGTCGGGACGATGGCCGCCGACTTCGCCATGCTCGTGATCACCTACACGGTCGCCGCCGAGGGCGCGCGCTGGGCGTCCCGGCTCGCGCTGGGCGCCGGCCTGTGCGCCGCGTCCGCCGCGCAGCTGCGCTGGCCGAACGACTACACGGGCGCCGCGGGCAACGTCGCCACGGCCGTGTTCCTGACGGTGCCGTTCGTGCTCGCCTGGGTGCTGGGCGACTCCATCCGCACCCGCCGCGCCTACTTCGCGCAGCTGGAGGAGCGCGCCGCCCGGCTGGAGAAGGAGCGCGAGGCGCAGGCCAAGGTCGCGGTCGCCGCCGAGCGCGCCCGGATCGCGCGCGAGTTGCACGACGTCGTCGCGCACAACGTCTCCGTGATGGTCGTGCAGGCCGACGGCGCCGCCTACGTCCTGGACGCCGCGCCCGACCAGGCGAAGAAGGCCCTGGAGACCATCTCCTCCACCGGCCGCCAGGCCCTCGCCGAGATGCGCCGGCTGCTCGGGGTGCTGCGCACCGGCGAGCACCAGGAGGCCGGCGAGTACGTGCCGCAGCCCGACGTCGAGCAGATAGAGGACCTGGTCGAGCAGTGCCGCGGGGCCGGGCTGCCCGTCGACTTCAAGGTCGAGGGCACACCCCGCCCGCTGCCCAGCGGCGTCGAGCTGACGGCGTACCGCATCGTGCAGGAGGCGCTGACCAACACCCGCAAGCACGGCGGGCCGGACGCGGGCGCCAGTGTGCGCCTGGTCTACTTCGACGACGGTCTCGGCCTGCTCGTGGAGGACGACGGCAAGGGCGCCCCGCACGAGCTGTACGAGGACGGCGGCCTGGACGGCCGGGGGCACGGCCTGATCGGCATGCGGGAGCGGGTCGGCATGGTCGGCGGAACCCTGGACGCGGGCCCGCGCCCCGGCGGAGGATTCCGCATCAGCGCGCTGCTCCCGCTCAAACCGGCGCACTGACGCCCCCGCGCCCCCTGTTGGCACCTGTCACACCCCGGGGTCGGCGCATCCAAGCGGCAGCCCCGCCCCGGAAGGCACGGGGACAGACCGAGAGAGACCGAAAGAGACAGGGAAGAGGCCCCGATGGCGATCCGCGTGATGCTCGTCGACGACCAGGTGCTGCTGCGCACCGGGTTCCGGATGGTGCTCGCCGCCCAGCCGGACATGGAGGTCGTCGCGGAGGCGGGCGACGGCGTCGAGGCCCTCCAGGTGCTGTCCTCGACCGAGGTCGACGTCGTACTGATGGACGTCCGCATGCCGAAACTGGACGGCGTGGAGGCCACCCGCCGCATCTGCGCCGCGCCGAACCCGCCGAAGGTGCTGATCCTGACCACCTTCGACCTCGACGAATACGCCTTCTCCGGGCTGAAGGCGGGCGCCTCCGGCTTCATGCTCAAGGACGTGCCGCCCGGCGAGCTGCTCACCGCGATCCGCGCCGTGCACAGCGGTGACGCGGTCGTCGCGCCGTCGACCACCCGCCGCCTGCTGGACCGTTTCGCGCCGATGCTGCCCGGCACCGGGAACGAGCCGAAGCACAAGGAGTTCCAGCGGCTCACCGAGCGGGAGCGGGAGGTCATGGTGCTGGTCGCGCAGGGCCTGTCCAACGGGGAGATCGCGGCCCGGCTCGTGCTGTCCGAGGCGACCGTGAAGACGCACGTCGGCCGCATCCTCACCAAGCTGGGACTGCGGGACCGCGTGCAGGTCGTGGTCCTGGCCTACGAGACGGGTCTGGTACGGGCCGGTGGGCTGGGCTGACGGGCCGGGCTGACGGGGTGCGCGGGCGTCGGTAGGGTCTGCGCATGCTCCTGTGGATCAACGGCCCCTACGGGGGTGGCAAGACACAGACCGCGCACGAGATCCAGCGCCGCCTGCCCGGCAGCGTCATCTGCGACCCCGAGCACGTCGGGTTCGGTCTGCGCCGCATGCTTCCTCCCGAACTGCGCGGCGACTTCCAGGACTTGGCCGCCTGGCGGCAGGGCGTCGTGGAGGTGCTCGACCTCGCGCTCACCAAGCACGACGGCGTGGTGATCGTCCCGATGACGGTCACCGACTCCGGCCACTTCGCCGAGACCGTCGGCGCCCTGCGCGAACTGGGCCACGACGTACGGCACTTCACGCTGCTGGCGGAACGCGACACCGTGCTGCGGCGGCTGCGCGAGCGCCGCTTCGGGTGCGCCCTGCGGTACGTCTCGGGCAAGAAGGCCGGGGCGGCGGACGGGGACAGCTGGGCCGTGCAGCAGCTTGACCACTGCCTGAAGCGGCTGGGGGAACCGGAGTTCGCCGAGCATCTGTGGACCGACCACTCCACCGTGCCGAAGACCGCCGACCGCATCGCCGTCCTGGCGGGGCTGCGGCTGCGGCCCCACACGGAGGGGGCGCTGCGCAGCAGGGTGCGGCAGGTGCGGGTGGGGCTGCGGCACATTCGCTTCGACTGAGGGCGTAGGCGGTCTGTGCGGAGGGGGGCTATCTGAGGATGCCCTCCAGGAAGTCGCTGCCCAGCCGGGCCACCACCGTCACGTCCAACTGGTGCAGCACGTACCGACCGCGGCGGCGCGTCGTGATCAGGCCCGCCTTCTTCAGCACCCCCAGGTGCCGGGATATCTCCGGTGCCGTCATGCCGTGCACCTGGGCCAGCTCGCCCGTGGTGTACGCGCTGCGGGCCAGGTAGCGGCAGATGCGCATGCGGACCGGGTGGGACAGGGCCGTCATCCGCAGGGCCAGCTGGTCGACGGAGGGCGGGGCGGCCAGTTCCGCGGAGCCGACCGGGTAGTGCAGCACGGGCTGCCAGCCGTACCGGTGCAGGACCATCAGGTGCGGCCAGCCGAGGCTCGTCGGGACCAGCAGCAGGCCGACGTCCCGGGTGGCGGTGTGGCCGTCGCCCAGTTTGTCGACCGTGATCCTGGCGGCCGGCTCGTCCAGCGTCACCGCCGGGGACACCGCGGCCAGCGCCCCGGCCAGGCCCTTGTGCCGCAGCAGGTCCGTCTTGAGGCGGGCGTCCGCCGCGAGCTGCTGACGCAGCCGCGCCCAGGTCTCCGCGAAGAACGCCTCGTCGCAGTCCCGCAGGAACTGCCGCAGCCAGGACCGGATGCGCGGCGGGTCGGCCAGCAGCCGTTCGCTGAACTGCATCTGCTGCGGTCCGCGCGCCGCCGCCAGGTCCAGGGCGCGCCGGCGCACCTCGGCGTCGGCCAGCGCGGAGGGCCCGCGCGAGCTGTACGGCAACGCGCACGTGAACTCCAGGGCCGCGTCCACGAACTGCTCGTCCGACAGCTTGTCCAGCACGTCCAGCTCCTCGGCGAGCGTGCCGCCCGGCGGGGTGGGGCCGCCCGGCAGCCCGGCGCTCGGCAGGAACAGGTCCGAGAACGTCGTCCGCCACAGGAAGTCCGCCTCGCACATGCGGTCCGCCAGGTGCGAGTCGAGCCGGGCGGTCACGCCGGTCACCCAGGCCTGCAGGCCTGGGTGGTGTCCCGGCTCGGACAGCGCGTGCAGCGCCATGCCCAGCTCGGCCAGCGGCGAGGGCGCGACCGTGACGCTCTCCGGCCGCAGCCCCGCGATGTCGATGTCGACGCCCATGCCCTCATGGTGCACCCCGCCACTGACAACGCGGCCGTCGATTGACGGGGGCCGTCAATCGACGGGACTTCGCCGCGACGGCGGCGCAGCCTGGGACCACCGGGGCAGCCGCGGAGCCCGAAACCACAGGTCACACGCGTCGTTGAGGCAGTGGGCCAGGCACGTCACCCACGTCGTCCCACAGGTCTTGCAGGTCTCCCACGTGCCGAGAAGGCGGTCCGCCATGAGCATCACCGAGCAGTACCTCCTGGACACCTACCGCGCCAGGCAGCGCGGCGAGCCCGCCCCGCCCGCGCCGGGCGCCCACGACTGGCAGGTCGTACGCGAGCTGCGCGACCGGCGGGAGTTCCACGCCGTCCTCGTCGCACGCCGTGTCCCCGGCCGGGTGCGGCGGATGCTCGGCCGCCGGCTGCGCCTGCGGTCGCGCTCCACCGGCTGACCTCGGTGCGGCGGTCCGTGCCCGGCGCTCACGGGGCGGTCCTTGCCCGGTGCCTACGGGTTCCTGCCCGACGCCTGCGGGAGGCGGGCGGCGAACTGCGCGACCGCCCCGGTCACGTCGTCGGCCGTCCAGTCCAGGCCGGCCGCCCGGACGTGGACCTCCGTGCAGGCCAGGCCCGGCCCCTTCGGGTCCCAGGCGTGGGCGAACAGCATCGTCCCGGTCTCCTCGGCCGTGCGGATCGCGGCCTCCGACAGGGTCTCGGCGTCGTACGGCAGCCACACCTGGAAGTCGTGGGTGTGCGGCACCCCGGGGTGCACGCGCGCCCACGGCAGCCCGGCCGCCGCGAGCCCTTCGCCGAGCGCCGCGGCCACCACGCGTGCGTGCCGCACGTACCGCGGCAGCCGGGGCAGTTCCCGCTCCAGGCCCACGAGCGCCGACAGCACGGTCGGGAACTGCTGGAACAGCATCCCGCCGTAGCGGTGGCGCCACGCCTTCGCCTCCGTGACGAGCGTCTGCGGGCCCGCGAGCGCGGCGCCGCCGAAGCCGTCGAGAGACTTGTAGAACGACACGTAGACGCTGTCGGCCAGGCCCGCAATCTCGACCAGCGGGCGGCCGAAGTGGACGGTGGACTCCCACAGGCGCGCGCCGTCGAAGTGCACCACCGCGTCACGCTCCCGCGCCGCCTCCACGACCTCGGTCAGCTCCTCCCAGGCCGGCAGCACGTAACCGGCGTCCCTGAGGGGCAGCTCCAGCATCAGCGCCCCGAACGGCTCCTCGAAGTCGCGCACCTCCGCGGCCGTGGGCAGCCGGGGCTCGGCGGTCACGCGGACCGGACGCAGGCCGCCGACCCGGCTGAACGCGTTGCGCTCGTGCACCTCCGGGTGGCTCAGAGCGTGCAGGGCGACGGTGGGGTTCCCGGTGCGGCCGGCCCAGCAGCGCAGGGCGACCTGCTGGGCCATCGTGCCGGTCGGGAAGAACGCGGCGGCCTCCGTGCCGAGCTGCCCGGCGGTGCGCTCCTCCAGGGCCTCCACGATGCCGTTGCCGTACAGGTCGGACGGCTCGTCCAGGTCGTACACGTCGGACGCCGACTCCAGCAGCGCCAGGCGCTCCCGGAGGGTGCCGAGGAAACCGGGGCGCGCGAGGACGCGCCGAGCGCCCCGATGGGCCGCCCTGCGCCGGTCCCGGAGGCGTTCGGCCCGGTCGTCGTCGGAGAGGTGGGGGTCCTGCTTCGCCGCGTCGTCCGCCGTATCGCTCATGGGCGGATCATGCCGTGCGCCGGCCCGCGCGGGCACCCGTCATTTCCCCACGCCGCACGGCTGGGCCGGGCACGGAAACCCACAGCCTGTGGACAACCGGCCGGCCCTCGAACCGATCGCGTTAACATGACGAGAAATCGTCCGGTACCCAGAGCGGACTGGAACGGGAAGGCCGCCGTCGCGTGAGTACAAGCCAACAGCCAGATCCCCGGGACCGCCCCGCGCGGCTCACCGTCGGCGTCGTCGGCGCCGGACGCGTGGGCCCGGCGCTGGCCGCGTCCCTGCAACTCGCCGGGCACCGCCCGGTCGCCGCCTCCGGAGTCTCCGACGCCTCCCGGCGGCGTGCCGCCGACCTGCTCCCGGACGTGCCGCTCGTGCCGCCCGCGGAGGTGCTCCGGCGTGCCGAGCTGGTGCTGCTGACCGTCCCCGACGACGCCCTGCCGGACCTGGTCGCCGGGCTCGCCGAGACCGGCGCCGTACGCCCCGGCCAGCTGCTGGTGCACACCTCCGGGCGGTACGGCGCGAAGGTCCTCGACCCCGCCCTGCGCGCGGGCGCGCTGCCGCTGGCCCTGCACCCGGCGATGACCTTCACCGGCACCCCCGTGGACGTCCAGCGGCTGGCCGGCTGCTCCTTCGGCGTCACCGCGCCCGACGAGCTGCGGCTGGCCGCCGAGGCCCTGGTCATCGAAATGGGCGGCGAGCCCGAGTGGATCGCCGAGCACAACCGCCCGCTGTACCACGCGGCGCTCGCCCTGGGCGCCAACCACCTCGTCACCCTCGTCGCCCAGTCGCTGGAACTGCTGCGCACGGCCGGCGTCGAGGCGCCCGACCGGATGCTCGGCCCACTGCTCGGCGCCGCCCTGGACAACGCCCTGCGCTCCGGCGACGCGGCGCTCACCGGGCCGGTCGCGCGCGGCGACGCCGGGACGGTCGCGGCACACGTGCGTGAGCTGCGCGAGCACGCCCCGGCCGCCGCCGACGGCTACCTCGCGATGGCCCGCGCCACCGCCGACCGGGCGCTCGCCTCCGGCCTGCTCAAGCCGGAGCTGGCCGAGGACCTCCTCGGGGTACTCGCCGACGGCGGCGCCCACGCGGCCCACGGCACGCCCGGCACGTCCGGCACGCACGGGACGCCCGGGATCGACGGCGCCCACGGCCCCGACGGCCCCGACGGCACGGACGGCACGGGCGGCACGGGCGGCACGGAAGGCACCGAGGGGGACGCCCGATGACCACCACCCTGCTGCGCACCGCCGACGAGCTCCACGCACGCACGCGTGCCGGCCGCCGCGCCGTCGTGATGACCATGGGCGCCCTGCACGAGGGGCACGCCACGCTGATCCGCACCGCGCGCGGCATCGCCGGACCGGACGCCGAGGTCGTGGTCACCGTCTTCGTCAACCCGCTGCAGTTCGGCGCGGGCGAGGACCTCGACCGCTACCCGCGCACCCTGGACGCCGACGTCAAGATCGCCCAGGAGGCCGGCGCGGACGTCGTGTTCGCCCCGTCCGTCGACGAGGTCTACCCCGGCGGCGAACCCCAGGTCCGGATCAGCGCGGGCCCCATGGGCGAGCGGCTGGAGGGCGCCTCACGTCCCGGGCATTTCGACGGCATGCTCACCGTCGTCGCCAAGCTGCTCCACCTCACCCGGCCCGACATCGCGCTCTACGGGCAGAAGGACGCCCAGCAACTCGCCCTGATCCGGCGCATGGTGCGCGACCTGAACTTCGGCGTCGAGATCGTCGGCGTCCCCACGGTTCGCGAGGACGACGGCCTGGCCCTGTCCAGCCGCAACCGCTACCTCTCGCCCCAGGAGCGGCGCACCGCCCTCGCCCTGTCGCGCGCCCTGTTCGCGGGCCGCGACCGGCACGCCGCGCAGGAGGCGCTGCGCGCCCGGGGCCGCGAATGGCCCGCCACGCGTGAGCGTGCCGAGGCGCTCAGCGCCATGGGCGAGTCCCGTGCCGCCGCCGACGCGCACGCCGTGGCCAAGGCCGCCCCGTGCGCCCCGGCGGCCGTCCGCGCCGCGGCCCGCCTGATCCTCGACGACGCCGCCCGCCTCGACCCGCCGCTCGTCCTGGACTACCTGGCCCTGGTGGACCCGTCCGACTTCACCGAGGTCGCCGACGACCACACCGGCGAGGCCGTCCTCGCCGTCGCCGCCCGGGTCGGCACGACCCGGCTGATCGACAACATCCCCCTCACCTTCGGAGCCGCCTCGTGACCAGCACAGGCATACGACTGCACGCGCCCGCGCCAGGGTGGTCGATCCCGGCCGACGTCGTGGTCGTCGGCTCCGGCGTCGCGGGGCTCACCGCCGCGCTGCGCTGCGAGGCCGCCGGGCTGCACACCGTCGTCGTCACCAAGGCCCGCCTGGACGACGGCTCCACGCGCTGGGCGCAGGGCGGCATCGCCGCGGCCCTCGGTGACGGAGACAGCCCCGAGCAGCACCTCGAGGACACCCTGGTCGCGGGCGCCGGCCTGTGCGACGAGGCGGCCGTCCGGCTCCTGGTCACCGAAGGGCCCGGCGCCGTACGCCGCCTGATCGAGGCCGGCGCGCAGTTCGACGAGTCCGCCGAGGGCGGCCTGGAACTCACCCGCGAGGGCGGCCACCACCGGCGCCGCATCGCGCACGCGGGCGGCGACGCGACGGGCGCGGAGATCTCCCGGGCCCTTGTCGAGGCGGTACGCGCGCGTGGCGTGCGCACCATCGAGAACGCGCTCGTCCTCGACCTCCTCACGGACGCCGACGGCCGCACCGCCGGTGTCACCCTGCACGTCATGGACGAGGGCCAGCACGACGGCGTGGGCGCGGTGCACGCCCCCGCGGTGGTCCTGGCGACGGGCGGCATGGGCCAGGTCTTCTCGGCGACCACCAACCCGTCGGTGTCGACCGGCGACGGCGTGGCCCTGGCGCTGCGCGCGGGCGCCGAGGTCAGCGACCTGGAGTTCGTGCAGTTCCACCCGACCGTGCTGTTCCTCGGCCCGGACGCCGAGGGCCAGCAGCCCCTGGTCTCCGAGGCCGTACGGGGCGAAGGCGCCCATCTGGTCGACGCCGACGGCGTGCGCTTCATGGCCGGCCGGCACGAACTGGCCGAACTGGCGCCGCGCGACATCGTCGCCAAGGGCATCATGCGCCGCATGCAGGAGCAGGACGCCGAGCACATGTTCCTCGACGCCCGGCACTTCGGCGCCGACATGTGGGAGCACCGCTTCCCGACGATCCTCGCCTCCTGCCGCGCACACGGCATCGACCCCGTCACGCAGCCCATCCCGGTCGCCCCGGCCGCCCACTACGCGTCCGGTGGCGTCCGCACCGACGACCGGGGCCGCACGTCGGTGCCGGGCCTGTACGCGTGCGGCGAGGTCGCCTGCACGGGCGTGCACGGCGCCAACCGGCTGGCGTCCAACTCCCTCCTGGAGGGCCTGGTCTACGCCGAGCGCATCGCCGCCGACATCGCCGAGGGCCACGCCGAAGACGTCCTCCACGCGCGCGTGCCCGAACCGGTCCCACACCCGCAGACACCCGCCCACCCGCTGCTCCCGGCCGAGGCCCGCTTCACGATCCAGCGGATCATGACGGACGGCGCGGGCGTCCTGCGCTCCGCCGACTCCCTCGCCGAGGCCGCCGACCAGCTCCACCGGCTGCACAGCGAGGCCCGCGACGCCCTCCACGAGCACGGCAAGACGGCCGAGCCCGGCGTGGACACGTGGGAGGCCACCAACCTGCTGTGCGTGGCCCGCGTCCTCGTGGCGGCCGCCCGGATGCGCGAGGAGACCCGCGGCTGCCACTGGCGCGAGGACCACGCCGACCGCGACGACGCCGCCTGGCGCCGCCACATCGTCGTACGCCTGAACCCGGACCGCACCCTCGCCCTGCACACCACCGACACCGCACACTTCCCCCCGACCCTCCCCGCGCGACGCCCCCAGGAGCAGTGACTGCAGTGACCTCACCCGACCTTCCCCTCGCCCCGTCCGACGGCTGCGGCGGCAGCTGTGACTGCGGCGCCGGCGAGGAGTACCTGGAGTGCGGGCTCGACCCGGCGCTCGCCCAGCTCCTCACCGAGGCGGGACTCGACCCCGTGGAGGTCGAGGACATCGCCAACGTCGCCATCCAGGAGGACCTCGCGCACGGCGTCGACGTGACGACCGTCGCGACCATCCCCGAGGACGCGGTGGCCACCGCCGACTTCACCGCGCGGGAGGCCGGCGTCGTGGCGGGCCTCAGGGTCGCCGAGGCGGTGATGTCCATCGTCTGCACGGACGAGTTCGAGGTGGAACGGCACGTGGCGGACGGCGACCGCGTGACGGCGGGCCAGAAGCTGCTGTCCGTGACGACCCGCACCCGCGACCTCCTCACCGCCGAGCGCAGCGCGCTGAACCTGCTGTGCCGCCTGTCGGGCATCGCGACGGCCACACGCGCGTGGGCGGACGTCCTCGCCGACACCAAGGCCAAGGTCCGCGACACCCGCAAGACGACGCCGGGCCTGCGCGCCCTGGAGAAGTTCGCGGTGCGCTGCGGCGGCGGGGTGAACCACCGGATGTCCCTCTCCGACGCGGCCCTGGTCAAGGACAACCACGTGGTCGCGGCGGGCGGCGTCGCGCAGGCCTTCCAGGCGGTGCGCGAACGTTTCCCGGACGTACCGATCGAGGTCGAGGTCGACACCCTGCACCAGCTGCGCGACGTCCTGGACGCCGGCGCCGACCTGATCCTGCTGGACAACTTCACGCCGGGCGAGTGCGAGGAGGCGGTGGCCCTCGTCGACGGCCGCGCCAAGCTGGAGGCCTCGGGCCGCCTCACTCTGGCCAACGCCAAGGCGTACGCGGACACCGGCGTCGACTACCTGGCCGTGGGCGCGCTCACCCACAGCTCCCCGATCCTGGACATCGGCCTGGACCTGCGAGCGGCGGAGTAGGGGGAGCGGCCGTGCTGCTGACGATCGACGTGGGAAACACGCACACCGTGCTGGGCCTGTTCGACGGCGAGGACATCGTCGAACACTGGCGCATCTCCACGGACGCGCGCCGCACCGCCGACGAACTGGCGGTGCTGCTGCAAGGACTGATGGGCATGCACCCCCTGCTCGGCGACGAGCTGGGCGACGGCATCGACGGCATCGCCATCTGCGCGACCGTCCCCTCGGTCCTGCACGAACTGCGCGAGGTCACCCGCCGCTACTACGGCGACGTCCCCGCGGTCCTCGTGGAACCGGGCGTCAAGACGGGCGTGCCGATCCTCACCGACAACCCCAAGGAGGTCGGCGCGGACCGCATCATCAACGCGGTCGCGGCGGTCGAGCTGTACGGCGGGCCCGCGATCGTCGTCGACTTCGGTACGGCGACGACGTTCGACGCGGTGTCCGCGCGCGGGGAGTACATCGGCGGGGTCATCGCGCCCGGCATCGAGATCTCCGTGGAGGCGCTCGGCGTGAAGGGCGCGCAGCTGCGGAAGATCGAGGTGGCACGGCCGCGGAGTGTGATCGGCAAGAACACGGTGGAGGCGATGCAGGCCGGCATCATCTACGGCTTCGCCGGGCAGGTCGACGGCGTCGTGAACCGCATGGTGCGGGAGCTGTCCGACGACCCCGACGACGTGACGGTGATCGCGACGGGTGGACTGGCGCCGATGGTGCTGGGGGAGTCGGCGGTGATCGACGAACACGAGCCGTGGCTGACGCTGATCGGGCTCCGCCTGGTGTACGAACGCAACGTCGCCCGCATGTGACCCGCGTCGCGTGGCCGGGGGTGTGAGCGTCGGGCTTCTGGTGCGGGGGTTGGGGTGAGCGCGGGTTTCTGCGCGGGGCGTTGCGGTGACCGCCGGGAGGTGCGACCCGGCGTGACGGATTGCCGCCAGCCCCCCCCCTCGTCCCAGCGGCACGACTGCCCGCGGATTGCCGGCCGCAGCGGCCCGTCGCCCCGCGCTCCCGCGCAGAGACGCGTGACTGAGTGGCGTCCGGACCGCCGCACCGCCCCGCGCCCGCGGAAAGTGACCGCAAGCCCCCGCCCGCGCAATGGGCCACCGGGCCGCAGTCACCCACGCCCGGAAGGGCGTATGTGCGGAGGGAGCCACCGGCCGCAGTCGCCGACGGCGAGGAGGGGCCGTGTCGGGGGGTGTCCGCCCGCAGCGGTTGGCGCGTCCGCGCCGGTCCCTTCACGACTCACCGATTCCGCGCCGTTCCGAG